>CAMJEK010000001.1 GCA_946404685.1 uncultured Candidatus Saccharibacteria bacterium
TAGCGGTTATTTTTTAGCGACCATCTTTAAGATTGACATGTTTTCTTTTGTCGCTGTGTTTGTGATTGTTATTGCGGTTTAGTTTTGCAATAACTTTCTTAGCTGCTTTTCTTGCCATGCGCATATTATAACATACTTTTATGAAATGGAAAACAATGACTCAAATCTAATCCGCTTATGCTATAATATAATCATGGACGAACAGGAGATCCAGCAGAAACGTCGCGAGAACGAAGAAGCGGCAACCAAAAATCGTGCCCGCATCCTTGGTTTTCCATACCTCGACACTAGGGAATTCGAAAATGAAATTCCACTAGTTCCTGATTTTCTTTCTAAAGAAGTCATGCATGCCGAGAAAGTGATCCCGCTCCAAAAAGGTGGTGGCGAAACTCACTATCAGGTCATGATTACCAGCCAAACCCCAAATAACTGGATTCGTCAAACTCGCCAAGATTATAACGACCGTGGTGAACGCATCGACTTATTCCTGATTTCTGAATCTGCATACAAGGTATTCATGCTCCGCTATGATCCACCAAAAGAGGTTCATTACGAAGATATTAAAATTGCCGACGAAGGTGATTCTGAAACTATTGCATCCGTCTCTCAGACCCTCGCTCAGGTTTCGCCAGAAAAAATCTTCGACTTTTTGATTGACCAAGCCGATAAGCTTAAAGCCTCCGATATTCATATCGAAAACCTTCGTACCGAAATACGCATCCGCATGCGCGTCGATGGCATCCTCCATCCTGTCGCCAATATCGATCGTGATCGCTATCGTATTTTGCTTGGTGAACTCAGCTCTCGCGCTAGTGTGTCGACCGCCTCAAATAAGCCACAATCCGGTCACATGCAGAAAGAAATCTTCTCCGACGGGACTTCTCATGTTCTGAATATTCGTGTTGAAACTATTCCGACCATGTATGGGCAAGATGCTGTGCTCCGCTTGTTTAACTTTGATGAATCACTTCTTAATCTCGACTTCCTTGGTATCACGCAAGATGAAAAGCAGGAAATTGACGACATTATCTATCACCCACGCGGTCTTGTCTTGATGGTGGGGCCAACCGGTTCCGGAAAGTCAACTACCCTCTATTCAATTTTGAACGCATTAAACACGACCGACCGAAAAATCATCACGCTCGAAGATCCAATCGAATATAGCATTACGGGTATTTCTCAAATCCCAGTCGAAACAAATGGCGGTGGCTCCTTTGCTGAGGGTCTCCGTTCGGTGCTTCGTCTAGACCCAGATGTCGTGATGGTTGGTGAGATTCGTGATGCGGACACAGCAAGAACCGCAATTCAGGCTTCAATTACCGGACACCTGGTGCTTAGTTCTCTCCATGCTAATTCATCCGCTGCTGCATTTTCACGCATTATTGATATGACCGGAGCGAATCCAATTTTCTCAAGCTCAATCCGTCTCATTATTGCTCAGCGCCTCGTTCGTAAGCTCTCGGATTCGAAGAAAGCTCGCCCAGCCACAGACGCTGAGTCGAATTATATTCGCGCCATTTTGTCTGACGTTCCAAAGGATAAACTCGAGGGAATTAATCTAGAAAATATTACGCTCTATGACGCAGTCAAAACTCCAGAAAACGTTTTTGGATTTTCTGGTCGTATGGCTATCATGGAACAACTTGTCGTTTCTGAGGATATCCAAGCGCTCATTCGCGGTGACTTGAAAGATATTAACGTTGAAGCTGTTGAAAAAATTGCCAAGAAAAATGGCATGCTCACCCTCGAGCAAAAAGGTATTATTGCTGCCCTGCGTGGCCAAACTACCCTCGAGGAAGTGTCTCGCGTCGTCTAATATGATATAATATATATATGGCATGGGGCCATCGTTCAACGGATAGGACATACCCCCTCTAAGGGTACAATGCTGGTTCGATTCCAACTGGCCCTGCCACAAACAGAAAGGAAAAAATGGCCAAAGCTGCAATGTTTGAAAAAGATCTGCCCGAAGAAGAGCGGTTTTTTTATTATGAATCAACAGAAGATGACCCAATCAAGACCGAAACTCAGGAAAAGACTCACAACAAAGTCGAGCTTTATGATGGCTATAAATATATCAAGAAGAATCCTTTTGCCAGGCTTTATGGCATAATCCTGTATTATATTTTCAAGCTCTTCGCTAGGTGGTATGCAAGATTTTACCTGCATATGAAGATGGAAAACCGCAAGGTTATCAAGAAGGCCAAGAAAACCGGCTACGTTATCTATGCAAACCACACCAATCCATTTCATGACCTTTTGTCTCCAGCGCTTGTTGCAGACCGCCATATCTACACGATTTGCTCTCCAGCCAACCTGGATGTTCCATTCTTCGGAAAACTATTGCCATATCTTGGCGCCTTGCCGCTTGGCAAAAATCCTGAGCAAAAAGCCGAGTTTCATGCCGCTATTGATACCCGTATCAAGCAGGGCAACTGTCTCGTGATCTATCCTGAGGCCCACGTCTGGCCATACTACACTGGTATTCGTAAATTCCCAGCTGGGGATCGTTCGTTCAAGTATCCAGTCCGAAACAACGTACCAATCTTCACTATGACCACAACCTATCATAAATCGAAGAAAAAAGGCCAGGCTCGCCCAGATATGATTGTCTATATCGACGGCCCTTTCTATCCTGATCCAAAGAAAAACGACGACGAGAATCGTGCCGATTTAGCCCAAAAAGCTTACGACAGTATGGTAAAATATTCTAAGAAGAACACATATGAGTATATTCAATACAGGAAAAAGTCTACTAAGAAGAGTTGAAGTCGTCCCGGTTTTTTATACGATCAGTAATGATTTTGCACCATACGTCGCCGTCTCAATTGCTTCTCTAATCAAAAATTCTAATCCAAACCGCTATTATCGCGTGATTATTTTGCATGATGGTATGAATTTTCATAATTACCTAAAACTTCGCAATCTTGTTACTAAGAATGTTGAGATTCAATTCCATCGCATCTCCCATAATCTGTATCTTCGCACTATTATTAAACACTGTTCAAAAAAGACTGGCAGCGGCGATTTCTTCTCATCAGCGATTTATTTCTATCGTACGTTCATCGCTCGCCTCTATCCGCAATATGCTCGCGCCATCTATATTGATAGCGATACGGTCGTGACCGGTGACGTTGCTGAGCTCTTTGATTTAGATATGGGCGATAACGCCGTTGCGGCACTTGTTGACCCAAAAGTGGTCAATATTCCAGTGTTCAGCAGTTATGTCGAGCATGCTTTGGGCGTCCCGCCAAGTGAATATGTAAACTCAGGAGTTCTTTTGCTCGACCTAAAGAAGCTCCGTAGAATGAAATTCCTCTCCCGTATGGTCAAAATTATGGACAAATACGACGCAAGCCTCGTTGCTCCAGATCAGGACTATCTCAATGTGATTTGCCGTGGCCAGATTTATCATTTGGATGAAAAATGGAATGCCTCGCCAATCAAGACCGGTGCTCCAAAGGGCGCTAAGATTGTCCACTACAATTTGTTCAAGAAGCCATGGCAATGCGATGGCCTTGATGGCGAAGATCTTTTCTGGAAGGCTGCAAAGTGGTCCGGATATTATAATGAACTCCAGAGCATTAAGAAGAATTATACGATTGAAAAGCTTCGCGCTAAAGAAGATCAAGTTGCTGCCTTGATGGCAAAAGCCGATAAACTCTCAAAAGTCAAAGAACCTGTTATAAAAAACATCGATCTGTGATACTATATATAATATATAGTGTGGTGCTGTGGCGGAGTGGTTACGCAGCGGTCTGCAAAACCGCGTACACCGGTTCAATTCCGGTCGGCACCTCCAATTTTTTTTGACAAAAAATTTTCGGTGCCGGAGCTTCGCAAACGGCACTCCAATTTTTTTTGACAAAATAATTGTCGGTGCCGGAATTACATAAACGGCACCATTTTCTATATTTGCATCAAGGCAATACCGGCAGCAACAAGAAGTGTTGCACCAATGTGAACCAGAACGGTTTTCTTGTCGAGTTTCTCGCGACCGAATTTTGGATTAATGAGGGTGAGAATGATACCAAAGATAAAGACGACGATTGGCTCAGTTGAATCTGAAGCTGCTGACGCGAGCGCCACGGCCGGAGCAGACAAGAGTGCCAAACGATATGTGAAGTCAGCAAAGAGGCAGAGGAAACCATCAATACAAAGTGGGAGATAAACCTTTCCGTTTGTTGACTTGACCACATGATGATAACGCTCGTTCCATTTTCGATTAAGAACGTGGGTGACCAAAAGGTTACCGACGCCCTTGCCAACAAACAAGAAAGTGATTGCAGTTGTGTACTCGATGTCAATACTGTCGTTGACTTTTACGAATAAAATGTTACCGAGCACGGAAATAATTACATAGGTTGCCGCAAGGGCAATCGCGCGAAGTTTGGCCTGGCGACGGTTTTTACGCGTTTTTGCCACAATAAGAAATGGCGCCATCAGGATAACGGCAAACGAAACAAACTGCATCGGGCTAAAGCGCTCATTTAAGAGGAACCATCCAAAGATAAGATAGAACACTGGCGCAAGCTGGATAAAGATTGCGATATTGGTTGAATCTTCAATCTCAAGCGCGCGATAATACGCGATACTAGCAACGCTAGCAATGAGGCCAGTTCCGATAATTGCAAAATAGACCCAAACCGGGTTTGCTGATAAATCAACTTGGAAGATGAAGAACATACAGATGGCGAAGAAAATATATTGCCATCCATAGAAAGTTTTGGCGCCAACAGAATGTTTTCCTTTGAAGTGTACATCGCCAATGTAGTTATCAAGATACAAAATCATTGTGTTAAGGACAACGGAAATAGAAACGAGAATTAACCACATCATGCCAAGGCTCCGTAGATTATATATCCGTAGTATGCAGCAAACAGGAGAAGCATGATAAACCCTTCAAGTCTGGAAATCTTTTTGCGAGTTTTCGAGAAGAGGTAGAGCAGAACGGTTGAAGTTCCGAGCATAACGAGGTCAATAATTTGGAAGCTACCCTGAGTAATGGTGCCAAAGGCTGCTACTGGAATACCCATCACTACGCAGATATTGAAAATATTGCTGCCAATAATGTTCCCAACAATAAGATCGGTTTCTTTCTTCCTTGCGGCCATTATAGTGGTCATAAGTTCTGGAAGAGACGTGCCGAGCGCCACGATGGTTAGGGAAATAATACGCTCGGAAATGCCCACGGCGGAGGCGATACTTGAAGCACTATTAACAACGAGCTGCGAACCGCCAACGATCCCGACAAGACCGAGAATCGTAATAATAAATGACATTCCGAGTTTATATTCTGGTTTTTCATTCTTTTCCCTCTTCGCAGATTTGTCTTTTCGGGCCATCACGATGAGGTAATAGAGGAAAATGCAGAAGAAAAGAATGCACACGATTGCGTCAGCACGGGTGATTTCATTTGCGAACCCGCCAGCAAGGTTGATATCGAGGAAGAGAATAATAAGTGCAGTCGAAATTAAAAGCAGGATTGGCAATTCTTTCTTGACCGTGTTTTTTCGGATGATAATTGGGCAAATACATGCGCCAATCCCGAGAAGGAGCAAAACATTCATGATGTTGCTACCAATCACGTTGCCAAGAAGCATATCGGTTTTTCCGGAAATAAGGGAAGAAATCGAAACGGCGAGCTCAGGGGCGCTTGTGCCGAAGGCCACAATTGTAAGACCAATTAGCATTTTTGAAACTTTAAAGTTCGCCGCAATAGATGAAGCGCCAGAAATCAAAATGTCTGCACCCTTAATAAGAAGGACAAACCCGACGACAAGAAGAAGTATTTGTAGCGCTATTTCCATTTTGTATGTTTGTTTTGATAATGGTTACGTTTATTGTAACATAAATCTCTGATTTGTCACTACCTAAAATGAAAAAGGGAGCCTTGAGAAAGCTCCCTTTATTAAACGCAGTCATTCTCGAGATACGGATACTTCTCCAAAATCTTTTCTTTTCTCGTTTCATAACCGAGTTTTTTGAATTTTCTCCGAAAGCGCTCGTTCTGGATCAGACCCCACCAGCCATACTCAATTAGTTCGCGTATGACCAAATCTTTGTCGACTCCAGCATTCGCCATGCGTTTAAAAATGGCGAATGCGCTCTTTAGGAACGTCTTAGATCGCCTATCTCTTTTTCGAGGCGGAGTCAAGAAGTCAAATTCATAGAGTCGCAGCACGAGAATAACTAGTTCGTCTTCAGACCAATAGCTAAGGTCTTTGACGTGCATAATGAAAAACCTAAGATCGTCTCTTGTCAAGTCGTCACTATTTACGAACGAGAATTCCAGGCCGCGCTGAATAACCATCTTTACCCCTCCTTTCTAAATGTTCTAAGGACATAGTCCTCATCTATAATTATATCACGCTTTCGCTTAAAAGTCAAATGTTGCAGTTTTTTATAAAAGTATGTTATAATTAATTCACATGCGAATGTAGCTCAGTTGTTTAGAGCGCTTCCTTGCCAAGGAAGAGGTCGAGAGTTAGAGTCTCTTCATTCGCACCAGTAATCCCGACTTTAACCCCCCTTAGAGTCGGGATTTTTGGTTGGACCCAATTTGAGTTTATGCTAAGAAACGTGTATAATAGATACATAAAAAGGAGAAAAAATGTCTACAGGACTAATTATCGGCCTTTCAGTAGCTGCAGTTGTATTGCTCGTCATTATCGGCATCATTGCTTGCTATAACGGCCTAGTAAAACTAAACACACGTGTTGATGAAGCTTGGTCAGATATCACTGTCCAACTCAAGCGCCGCGCAGATTTGATCCCAAATCTCGTCGAGACCGTCAAGGGCTATGCAAAACACGAATCAAAAGCCATTGAAGCTGTCTCTGAAGCTCGCGCTAAGATGATGGGCGCACGCTCTGTTGCATCAACCGCTGAGGCTGATAAGTCCCTCACTGGTGCACTTTCTCGCCTCATGGCCATCACTGAGTCTTATCCAGACCTCAAAGCCAACGCTAACTTTATGCAACTTTCTTCAGATCTCACCGATACTGAAGACAAAATCCAAGCTGCACGCCGCTTCTACAACGCTGGCGTTAAGGAACTCAACTCCAAGATTATGATGTTCCCATCAAACGTTGTTAATAACATGTTCGGTCACTTCAAGAAACGTGAATTCTATGATGTTGACGAATCTGAAAAAGAAGCCGTCAAAAAGGCTCCAGAAGTAAAGTTCTAAGGAAAACATGTACAAGCAAATCGCTGCCAATAAGAGGAAAACCGTTTTTCTAATGCTCGGTTTTATAGCTTTTATTGGCGCGATTTCTTGTCTTTTTGCTTGGTACTTTAATGACTGGACGATTGCGCTTTGGACACTCGTTGTCGCGATTGGCTACGCCGCAATCCAGTATTTTTTCGCGAACTCTGCCGCTATCGCTATGTCGGGTGCGAGAGAGATTACGAAAAAGGACTGTCCAAGACTCTATAATGCTGTCGAAAATCTCAGCATCACAACTGGTCTCCCGATGCCGAAGGTCTATATTATTGATGATCCGGCCCCGAATGCCTTCGCGACGGGTCGCAACCCGGAGCACGCAATTGTTGCGGCAACCACTGGTCTTCTCGATATTATGAATGACAAAGAATTAACTGCAGTCATGGGTCACGAAATGTCTCACGTCAAAAACTACGACATCCGTGTGTCGATGATTGTCTTCGGGCTTGTTTGTGTTGTTGGCCTCTTCGCTGACCTCGCCTCGAGGATGTTGTTCTATGGTAGCCGTCGTCGCGACGAAGAACGCAGTCCGGTCGGTGCAGTCTTGATGCTGCTCGTTGCAGTGCTTGCTCCGTTTTGTGCCATGATCGCCCAACTCGCCGTTTCTCGTGAGAGGGAATATCTCGCTGATGCTTCCTCGGTTAATATCACTCGTTATCCGGAAGGAATGATTTCTGCTCTCAAAAAACTTCAATCTCAATCCCAGCCAATGCATCGCCAAAATGCTGCCATGTCGGCGCTATATATCAACAATCCTCTTCGAAAAGGTTTCTTAAATAATCTGTTTAGTACGCATCCTCCAATTGAGAAACGCATCGAAAGGCTAGAACATGGCAAAACGACCTTCTAAAAAGACTGCCAAAAAACCCCGTTCTAAGCGCGTAACTCTCCACAAATCCTTCAAACGTTCCTATCGTGAGGATTACGAAAGAAAACTCGAGGTTCCAGGAATCCTAGCTCACCTTTTTGGGACTTTCAAAATTCTATTCAAAAACTGGAAGGTCTTCTTGCCGCTACTCATTTTGGTCGTGATTCTAAACTCAATCCTGGTTACCCTCATGAGTGAAAACATGTATGTTCAGTTCCAGGACATTTTGGACGAGACTAGCAAATCCTTCACTGGTGGTGAACTCGGAAACGTGGCAAAAGCTGGGCTTCTCCTCATTTCTACCATCACTAGCGGTGGCCTCACTACGAACATGACTGAGTCTCAAGGCATTTTCTTCATTTTTCTCTTGCTCTTAACTTGGCTCGTGACGATTTTTCTTCTGCGCCACATTATGGCTGGGCACAAAATCAAACTTCGCGATGCACTCTATAATGCTGGTGCACCAATCATCTCAACGTTCATAGTTTTCTTTATTGTTTTCCTCGAATGTATTCCAATTTTTATCTTCATCATTCTTTATTCAACAGCCGAAAATACTGGCTTTCTTGACATGCCGTTCTATGCGCTTTTATTCTTCTTGTTCTCAGTCCTTATGTTCCTCATGTCCGGCTACTGGCTCTCTAGCTCAACTATTGCGCTCGTCTCAGTTAGTGCGCCAGGTCTCTATCCAATGAAGGCCGTCCGTACGGCATCTGATCTTATGGCTGGACGCCGCATTAAATATATATTAAGGCTCCTCGGATTATTCATCTTCCTCGCAATTATTTGGGTCCTTATCATGCTTCCACTCATTCTCTTCGATCTCTGGATGAAACAATTCGAGTGGACTGCCGGAATTCCGTTCGTTCCAATTTGCCTCGCGACCATGACTGTGTTTACTGTGATATTCATCGCAGCCTATCTATATCAATATTATCGTTGGATGCTAGATTATGACGAAGACTGAAGCTGAAGAAAGAATTTTGAAGTTACGCGAAATCATCAATGATTATCGCTATCATTATCACGTTTTGGACGAGTCGATTATGTCTGAGGCGGCCGCCGATTCTTTGAAACATGAACTCGCCAAGCTTGAGGAAGAATATCCAGAGCTCATCACGCCAGATTCACCAACGCAACGTGTGGCCGGGAAACCACTCGACAAATTCAAGAAAGTTACGCACGAAAAACGCATGATTTCGCTTGCTGATGTTTTCTCCGAAGAAGAAGTCCGCGACTGGTTAACTCGTAACGAAAAACTCGTTCCAGGTGGAAAAATCAAAGAGCTATTCACGGATATCAAAATGGACGGCCTCGCTTGTTCGCTTCATTATAAAGATGGCATGTTTGTTCAGGCCGTCACGCGTGGCGATGGCTTGGTTGGTGAAGATGTCACGATGAATGTCCGTACTATCGAGAATATCCCAATCAAAATTGACGAGCCAGGTGAAGTTGAAGTGCGTGGCGAAATTATTATCTTCAAAAAAGATTTCGAAGAAATACAGGAGCATCAGCGCGCCATTGGTGAAAAAGAGTTTGCTAACCCAAGAAACCTAGCTGCCGGTTCAATTCGCCAGCTCGACCCGAAAGTCGCTGCCTCTCGTCCACTCAAATTTATGGCTTATGACCTCGTGAAGCCAAATCTCCCGACCCACAAAGAGGCCTACGAGAAGCTCCGCGCTATGAAATTCCGCACCTCAAACGAGGATCGTGTTTGGACTTCCGATCAATCGCAAGAACTATTCTCCTATATTAAATACCTCGACGAATATCGTAAAACTCTGCCATTTAATACTGATGGTATGGTAATCAAAATTAACGATCGCAAAGTCTACGATGATCTTGGCATTGTCGGTAAAACTCCGCGTGCCGCCATCGCCTACAAATTCCCAGCCGAAGAATCAACCACCAAAGTTCGCGATATTGTCATTACGATTGGTCGCACTGGTGCAGCTACGCCGGTTGCGATTTTCGATCCTGTCGAAGTGGCAGGCTCGACCGTTCGTCACGCCACCCTCCATAATGCCGACGAAATTGCCCGCCTTGATATTCGCATCGGCGACACCGTGATTATTTATAAAGCTGGCGACATTATTCCTCAGGTTAAAGAGGTCCTAACGACACTTCGTCCAGAAAATTCAAAACCATTCAATTATGAAGAAGCTTTAAAAGAGCAATATCCGGAACTTGAATTTTATCGCCCAAGCGGGGAAGTGGTTTATCGTGTAAAGGGTGAAACCTCGGATCTTATTTTGAAACGTGCAATCGAGTACTATGCTAGCAAGCCCGCACTAAACATCGAAGGTCTCGGCGAGAAAAACGTCGTGGCGCTCGTCGATTCCGGACTGGTCTCATCAATTGCGGATTTGTATCGCCTAAAGGTAAATGACGTTTCAAAGCTCGAACGCTTCGCTGAACTTTCTGCCAAAAATCTCATCGACGCAATCGAAAAATCTAAAACTCCAACTTTGAACAAATTTATCACGGCACTCGGCATTCGTCATGTCGGCGCTCAAACTGCCACTGTGCTCGCAAATACTTTCGGCTCAATCGACCGTCTGAAAGATGCCACCGAAGATGAGCTACTTTCTATTAATGACATCGGTAAAGTTGTTGGCGAATCTATCATGGCTTGGTTTGCGGATGAAGACAACCTGAAACTCATCGCGGACCTAAAAGAGCTCGGCATGGCCCCAACCCACACTGATGTATCTAAGCTTCCACTTACTGGCCAAAGCTATATTATTACCGGCACACTCTCGAGCATGTGCCGCGAGGAGGCTGAAGAAAAACTCCGCGAACTTGGCGCGACCGTAACCAGCTCCGTAACCAAAACTACGACCGCCCTCATCGCTGGCGAAAAACCTGGCAAGGGCAAAACAGACAAGGCCGAAAAGCTCGGCATCAAGACTATTGGTGAATCCGAATTTTTGGAACTAATTGGCAAATAAACTACTTGACTTTTTGATATGCTTATGCTTTACTAAGGGTAGAGTGTAAGGTTATACGGCCTAAAAACAAACAGAGCAAAACCAAAAAGGGAATACAAACATGTCAAAACAAACATTTCGTTTGAGGAATAATTTTATCCTAAACATTTTGTTTTCATGCTCTAGCGTTTCGCTAGCCCTTTTTGGTTTACTCACCCTTGTTCCGCCGTATAACCCAGAAAAACAGGCTGAGGCCATCATAGACCCAGACCTATATACCATATCAGTTAATGCCGTCTCAGACATCAGCCTCCAAGTTAATCCATCTGCTGCTGGTACCGTAGCCATGGTAGAAGACATCATTACTAGTTCAACCAACTCTCCATCAGGCTACAGATTGTATGTTTCAGTAGACGGAGATCACAATGATATTTACCTCAATGGCGATTCCCGCAACGACGTAGCCGGCAAAAAGATTGCTGCAACCTCTGGCACCTTTGATTCTCCAGCAGCTCTCACTAGCGATTCATCATCTTCATGGGGTTATGCCGTTCCTGGTCTAAACAATTTCGATACTATTTACGATGCTTCTTCTCCATCCTCTTCTGCCAAGTTCGCAGCTCTCCCAGTCATTGGCGAAGAACAATTAATCCACGAACACGAAGGCGTAGCTACAGACGACACCACCAGTGTCTATTATGGCGCCAAGGTAGACTCAAATATTGCTGCAGGTCACTATATTGCAAACGTAGTTTACACTTCTATGACCGATATTTCATCCATCACAAATGGCGAACTCACGGTTTCTCCAAACGATTTCATGGAAAACTACGAACCGGTAACTATTACGATCACAACTTCCTTAAGTACTTCCCGTGAGATTGGAACTGTGACCGCTACGGTTGGCGGAAATATCTGTGGAGATCTAGATATTGCCAATTACGACCCGCTCACTGTGACCTGTACCCTTCCTGCTGGTCTTTCCAGCGATGAGCATAATGTGACCCTAAACATCCCACGTCTTGGCAAAAGTTATGAAGCTGAGGACGGTATTAAGGTTTTTGCAGCGAATCATACCTGCACCAAACAATACCGTCTCCAAAAAGCAGACGGAACTTATCCAAACGAATACACAGCAGACCCAAGTCAGACGGAAACCGTTGCTCATGGCAAAACCTGTTCCTACACCAAATCTGTAGCAGATTACCAATCGCAAACTATCACTATTACTCCAGATGAAGATGCTGTATTGTCTCTAGATCTGCCGAGGAATACCTATACGCTAACCATTAATTATAATCAATTCATTAAATCAGTTAGTGGCGCCGGAACTTATCGCTGGGGCCAGGTAGTGCCAATTTCCGCAGTTTCAACTGGCGAAAGGACATTTAGGGGATGGGAACAAAAGAGCGGCACGACTGGCTCGTTCGCTAATGCGGCCGCGTTAAGTACCACATTTACCATGCCAAAATCTAATGCGGTGATTTTTGCAGATGGCGGGCGAGTATGTATTTATGACCTGAATTATGCGTGGACCTTTGGTTATACTGGAGCTTCAGCCAGTTTTGCTGTCCCATGCGCTGGGACCTACAAACTTGAGGTGTGGGGTGCTTCTGGTGGAGCTAATGGAGAATCGGGTGGCGGATCAATTGGAAAAGGTGGATATTCTACAGGTACCTTAGTCTTAACAGCTAGCAATACCTTGTATGTTAGTGTTGGTGGAGCCGGTGGAACCGGAAGTGGTGGCTGGAATGGTGGCGGGGCTGGCGGAAGTAATGCATATGGTACCCGTGGGGGTGGCGGTGGTGGAGCTACTCATATAGCCACATCTCTAGTTGGCACTGGAGAATTGAAGAATTATAGTAGTGCAATGTCATCGGTTAAGATTGTCGCAGCTGGTGGCGGTGGTGGTGGAGGAGCTAATTCCTGGGCTGGTGCAGGCGGGGGTCTGTCGGGCGGAAATGGCGGAAACCCATGGCCTGCTGGTTCATCTACTACAACTGGTGGTTCACAAACAGCAGCGGGTGGAAGGTCTGGTTCTCACTGGGATGGTTGGGCCACTGATTATTCAAGATATAATACTCGTGGTGGTTTTGGCTATGGTGGCACAGGCGGGTCATTTTGCAAAGTAAACGAAGATTTACAAACATATCCATATCCTCAAAATGGCGGCGGCGGTGGCGGCTGGTACGGCGGCGGTGGCGGAAATTCATTTGACGGAAGCTATGGTGATGGCGGCGGTGGCGGCTCATCGTATATCGGTGGGGTAACAAACGGTAGTACTATTGCCGGCAACGCATCGATGCCGACACAAAATGGCGCCTCAACTATGACCGGAAACTCAGGCAACGGTTACGCAAAAATCACCTTGATTGCGGACTAGAAAATAACAGGACTTGTTGTCTAAGATGACTACAGTCCTGTTTTTTGAGTTTTTGTTCGAAGAACAAAAATGGTCTGGGTGACAGGACTTGCCCGCCAAAGGCGGCCACAGTCCTGTTTTTTGAGTTTTTTATGTAATAAAAAATGGTCTGGGTGACAGGACTTGAACCTGCGACCTCGACTTCCCAAAAGTCGCGCGCTACCAACTGTGCTACACCCAGACGGCTGTACTAATTATACCACATTTTTCGAAAAAACCAGCCTCTTCATGATAAAATTGATTTGTTAAGGAGATAAAACTGTGCCAGAAGCAAGCAAAAAGATGCCGGCTAAGCCGTCAATGTCGAATTCCATTCGCAGCATTGTTTTTATAATTATCATCGTTCTATTCGGTGCTTATCTTTTAAATAGTTACAATTCTGGTGGCACAAAACAGACGGAAGTGCCACTTTCTAGCGTAATTTCCCGTGCCAATGATGAAAATGGCAACATCGAAAAAATCACCGTAATTGGTGAAAATCTCGAAATCACCCTAAAAGGCGAAGAGAAGGCTACTGAAATTTCCCGAAAGGATGCCTCGGGCACACTATATGATCTCGGTCTCATCAATCACTGTGCTGATTTATCTGGTGAAGAACTAACGAACTGTAGCAAAAAATATCCGTCCATTGAATATAAAGAGGATGTCGACGTCTTTGGTATCATCTTGAATGTCGTACTCACCGTCTTCCCAATTCTTGCGGTATTTATCTTTTTGTCTTACATGATGCGCCAAGCTCAAGCCTCAAACAATCAATCTATGGGCTTTGGTAAGGCTCGCGCTAAGGTCTATGGTCCAGACAAAAAGAAAGTTTTGTTTAAGGATGTAGCAGGAAACGAAGCTGCCAAGCAGGATCTCGAAGAGGTTGTTGACTTCTTGAAGTCGCCAAAGAAATACGAAAAACTTGGCGCCAAGATTCCTCGCGGTGTTTTGCTTGCTGGTGACCCAGGAACTGGTAAAACATTGATGGCCCGCGCCGTTGCTGGTGAAGCCAACGTGCCATTCTTCTCGATCTCAGGCTCCGAATTTGCCGAAATGTTTGTCGGTGTCGGTGCATCTCGCGTGCGTGACCTCTTTGGCAAGGCCAAGAAAAACGCCCCATCAATCATCTTTATCGATGAAATCGATGCTGTCGCCCACAAACGTGATGCAAGGGGTGGTGCTGGTCGCGAAGATGAACAGACTTTGAACCAAATCCTTGTCGAGATGGATGGTTTCGATAATGAATCGGGTGTTATTGTGATGGCAGCCACCAACCGTGTTGATATGCTCGATAAGGCCCTTCTTCGCCCAGGCCGCTTTGATCGCCATATCAATGTGACTCTTCCAGAAAGAAAGGATCGTCTCGAAATCTTGAAGGTCCACTTCAAGAATAAACCGGTTGAAAGTGATGTTGACCTTAATGCGCTTGCCAAAAAGACTGCCGGTTCATCTGGTGCCGACCTTGCTAATATCGCTAACGAAGCAGCTATTACGGCCGCCCGCGAAGGTCACAAAGCCATCTCAAACAAAGATCTTACTGAGGCTTTTGAACGTGTCGCAATTGGCCCAGAACGTAAATCCAAAGTTATGAATGAATACGAAAAGAAGCTTACCGCCTATCACGAGGCTGGTCATGCCATTGTCGGCCATGTGCTTCCTGACTCTGATCCGGTCCATAAGGTTACGATTATTCCTCGCGGTAGCACTGGTGGTGTCACTTG
Source organism: uncultured Candidatus Saccharibacteria bacterium (assembly GCA_946404685.1). Lineage (GTDB taxonomy): Bacteria > Patescibacteriota > Saccharimonadia > Saccharimonadales > Saccharimonadaceae > Nanosyncoccus. The sequence goes on from CAMJEK010000001.1 coordinate 15,152, forward strand.
GTTCCTACCTCCAGAGGATCGCAGCTACAAGAGCATTTATGATCTCAAAGACGTTCTCGCTCGCGCCATGGGCGGTCGCATTGCTGAAGAGCTGGTCTTTGGTAAGGACTCCGTCACGACGGGCGCCTCTTCGGATCTCCAGCATGTTGCTGAACTTGCTAAATCTATGATTATTGGCGAAGGTATGGGCGACAAACTCCGCAACCTCGTCTTTCCGGATGAATCAACCGGCTACTACACAATCACGACCGGCAAGCCATACTCTGAAAAAACTGCCGAACTAATTGATGCTGAAATTAGGGCCTACACTGAAGAAGCCGCAAAGCGCGCTATGGAAGTCCTGAAAGCTAACCGCAAGGTTCTCGACAATCTCGCCGAAGCGCTCTTGAAGCAGGAAACCTTGGAAGAAAAAGAGCTCGAGCCAATCCTAAAGGAGACCAAGCTCCCAACCGCTGCCAAGCTTCATCCATAACAAAGCGGAAAATAGAGATATTCCATGTATTATAATAGATACATGGAATATTTTTTAGATTTATTTAAACCCAAAAATTATAAGCTCGACCTTGCAATTGATAAGGAAAAGAAGACCTTAAAAGGCGTGGCGAAAATTAAGGGAACAGTAAAATCTGAAAATATCAAACTTCATGCCGTCGGGTTCAAGGTCGATAGTGTGAAGGTTGCTGGGAAAAAGGTTGAATTTGCACACGAAGACGGCGTCCTTAAGATTGCTGGCCTTGGTCTCGGCGATGCAGAAATCGAAATCAAATACCATGGCCCACTCAATGAAAATATGCAGGGTGCCTATCTGTCGACCTACGAATATAAAGGAAAGACAGAAAAAATCGTTTCGACCCAATTTGAATCCCATTATGCACGCGAGGCCTTTCCTTGTATTGATGAGCCATCCGCCAAGGCGACTTTTGATTTGTCGATCACTCTTCCGGAAGGCAGTGATGATATTGTTATCGCAAACACCCCGATTGCTAAAAAGGATGGTGAGACCACAATTTTCGAAACTACTCCGCGTATGTCCACCTACCTTCTCGCTTTCGTGATTGGCCACTTCCATTCCAAAACCATCAAGAACAATCATGGCACCATTATCACGACCTATGCTCCGCTCAACCAGGCGGAAAATTCGGTCGACTTCGCAAATGAAATTGCCGCCAAATCTCTAGAATTCTATGATAATCAATTCGGTGTGCCGTATCCGCTCGAAAAACTCGACCAAGTTGCGATCCCGGATTTCGAAGCTGGTGCGATGGAAAACTGGGGACTTGTGACCTATCGTGAGGCTTGTCTTTTGGTTGACGAAACTGCCACACTCGACACTAAAAAATCTGTCGCTTTGACCGTTGCCCATGAATTGTCGCACCAATGGTTCGGCGATCTTGTCACTATGAAATGGTGGGATGATCTTTGGCTGAACGAATCCTTCGCGACTGTCATGGAATACTGGGCCGTTGATCATATTCATCCAGAATATAATATATGGGAGGATTTTGTGACATCGGATTGTCTCGCCGCCTTAAAGCGCGACGCTTATCTTGGCGTGCAATCTGTCTTTCAACCAGTTGAGAGCCCGGCCGAAATCGCTACACTTTTCGACGCCGCCATTGTCTATGCGAAGGGCGCAAGGTTAATGCTGATGCTTATGCGCTTGATGGGTGAAGATAAGTTTGTTCTTGGGCTTCGCGATTATTTCAAACAATTCCGCTATTCGAATACTTCTGGTGACGATTTATGGAACGCCCTCGACAAATATGCTGACTTCAAAGTGAAAGAATTCATGCACGCTTGGATTTCAAATTCCGGCTATCCAGTTTTGACCGACGGCGCACAAAAGCGCTTCTTACTCTCCGACGCGGATGACAAAACCACCTGGCCACTTCCAGAAATCACGGATGACATGTCCGGGCACTACCTCATCAACTTGAATGACGAAGAGTTTATGAAAAAACTTGCCGCATTTGATAATTTGAGCCTCGAACAGCGTCTTCGTCTTTTGATTGACCGCATGTTCCTCGCCAAAACTCCGCTCGTTCCATCAAAATCCTTGCTTGATCTTTTGGATGGATTTAAAGAGGAAACGAGCGCGTCAGTCTGGGAAATTATTGGTAGTATCATCGCTCATTTGAAACTATTCATGAAACCAGAGACCGAGCTTGACGATGAGTTTAGAAAATACATTCTGTCGCTCATTGAGCCTCAGATCAAACGCCTCGGCCTTAATCCAAAAGCAACCGAATCCGACAACGACACGCGCCTTCGCTCGCAAATTCTCGGTCTCGACTTCTATGCCAACGACAAAAAGAATCTCGAAAAACTTGCCGCAAAATATGACAAAAACTTATCGAAGATTAATCCAGAAATCCGCCGTGATGTTTTGGATGCAGTGATTCGTCTTGACGAATCAAAGTTCGATGAATTTTTGAAAAAATATCAAACCACTTCCGATCCGGAACAAAAATCTGAGCTTCTCTTTGCGATGAGCCTTGCAAGAAGCGATGAAAATGTCGAAAAGTTGATCGGGCTTCTAAAGAAACCAGAAATTGTGAAGCCTCAGGATCATTTGCATCTATACATCTATCTTCGCCGCAATTATAAAACCGCCGAAAAAGCCCTTGATTGGTTGTTCGAAAACTGGGATTATGTTGAAAAAATGTCTGGCGAAAAATCTATTGAGGATTATCCGCGTTACACCGCAAACACAATTAAGACTGGCGAAGAAGCCGAGAAATTCTTCAATTTCTTCGATAAATTTAAAAATAGCCCGATCCTTTCGCGCGCTCTTACGGTGGCCAGGACCGAGATTGAATCTCGTATTAAACTAATTGATGCCGACATGGACGGCATCGTGGATTACTTCAGAAAATAGTGGTGCCCGCTGCAGGATTTGAACCTGTACATCCGGAGATACTAGCACCTGAAGCTAGCGCGTCTACCAATTCCGCCAAGCGGGCATAGGCAAATTATATCACAAACCCCGCAAAACTTCTCTGGCGTGATATAATATGCTTATGAATAAAATACAGTTTGATGGGCCTGTAGTTCTCGCAATTATGGACGGAGTTGGCTTGGCTCCAAGTGGTCCAGGAAACGCCGTTTCTCTAGCGCGAACTCCTTTTCTCGCGAAAGCATCCGCTGAGGGAATGCCGTTTGCAATCAACGCTTCCGGTGAAGCCGTTGGTCTTCTTCCTGGCGTGATGGGGAACTCGGAAGTCGGACACAATACCATGGGCTGTGGCCAAATCATCAAGCAAGGCATTGCACATATTGAAGACGCATTCGAAAATGGTTCGATTTGGGAATCCGAAGCCTGGAAGGGTGTAACGGAATTCTTACTAAAAGACGGCGCCATGCATGCATTGCATTTTTCTGGAATTTTCTCCGACGGTGGAGTTCATAGTGACATCAAACATCTTGAGTTGATGATGGCAAAAGCCTATGAAGCCGGCGTCCGCAAATTCCGTATCCATCCAGTCTTTGACGGTCGCGACGTTGCGCCGCAATCCGAACCAAAATTTATTAACCGCATCGAACGTTTTGCTGAAAAATTCGAAGAAGCCGACATTAAAATTGCTTCCGGTGGCGGACGTATGACTACAACCGCCGACCGATACGAAAACGACTGGAAAATGGTCGAGCGCGGATTTAATGCTATGGTTTACGGCATTTCCGACAACAAATTTCACTCCGCTCTTGAGGCTGTCGAAACCTTCCGTAAAAAAGATCCAGAAATTCAAGACCAATATTTACCAGACTTTGTCGTGATCGACGAAGATGGCGAGCCAGTTGGCAAAATCAAAAAAGGCGACGCAGTTGTTTATATCGATTTTCGTGCTGATCGTGCCATCGAAATCGCTTCTGCATTCGACCTCCGAGATTTCTCGAAATTTACTCGTGGCAACAACTTTATTGTGGACGACATTTATTTCGCCGGTCTCACAGAATACGATTCGGATAAACACATTCCAAAAAACCAGCTAATCGCCCCAAACTACATCTCGAACACCTTGAGTGATTATCTCGGCTCAAAGAAAATCTCGTCGCTCGCGATTTCTGAAACCGTCAAATTTGGTCACGTCACTTATTTCTTCAACGGCAACAGCAACGAGCCGGCACCACTCGAAAAGTTCCTAGAAATCCCATCTTATACCGAGCCATTCGATACGCGTCCATGGATGAAATGTGCCGAAATCACCGACGCTGTTCTCGAAAACCTCGACAAATACAAATTCGTCCGCATCAACTTCCCAGGCGGCGACATGGTGGGGCACTTCGCCGAAGTCGAACCAACCATTGTGGCGCTTGAAGCAATTGATCTCTCGCTTGCGAGAATCGCGAAAAAAGTCGAGGAACTCGGAGGATGTCTCATTATTACGGCTGACCACGGCAACGCCGAAGAACTTCTCGATGCTGACGGCAATCCAAAGACTGCCCACTCTTTGAATAAAATTCCATTCATCATCTACGATAAAACTAAGAATCGCGAAAAGTATGCCATGAATAACACGGCGGATCCAGGACTTGCCAATGTGGCGGCCACAGTCGCAACCTTGCTCGGGCAGGACGACTATCCAAAAGACTGGAAAAACCCGCTAATTGTGTTAAAATAATGGCATCATGGAAAAGATTACAAAGGCTATTATTCCGGTCGCTGGTTGGGGTACCCGCCGTTTGCCAATTACGAAAATAATTGAAAAATCAATGCTCCCAGTGGGGAACCGTCCACTCGTGGATTATTCTGTCCAAGAGCTCATCAAAGCTGGTGTCAAAGATATCTATATGGTTATCTCAAACACCGAGCCATGCCAAGTTCGCGAATTCTATCGCGACAATCTCGCTTTGAACCAATATCTTATTGAACGCGGAAAAGAAGATCGCCTCGCGCTAGCTAAAACTTTACCAGACGATGTCACGATTCACTACACCGTCCAGGATCCATCCGGTCGCTATGGCACTGCCGTTCCAATCGCGATGGTTGCCCAAGAATATAGTCTTAACGAACCAGTCTTTGTCTATTTCGGTGATGATTTCATCTGGAATCCAGATGGTGAATCAGCCGCCGAATCTCTTCTCAAATCTTTGCAAGACCCAAGCGACTCTGCTATTCTCGGCGTCGAAGTTCCTCGTGAAGAAGTTGTGAAATATGGTGAAATCACCATGGAAAATGGCATCTTGAAGAAAATTGTCGAAAAGCCAGCTCTCGAAGATGTCGAATCTAATCTCGTCCACGTCAGTAAATTCATCATGTCACCAGCCCTCATGAAAGAAGTGGTTGATTACGTGAACTCTCACGATTTCGGCCCGGATGACCAAGAATATATGGCCACTGACCCACTCGAAACCTATGTTCAAAAAGGCGGCATCGTCCGCGTTGCTCCAACTACCGGTGAATATCTCGATGGTGGTTCCGTAGATGGCTGGGTCCACGCTAACGAAGTTGTTTGCAGGAAAAAATAATGCTCCAAGACATCGTGGTCGGGCAAATTTATAAACACTTTAAGGGGAAATATTATATTGTGCTCGACATTGTCTTCGATTGCGAATCTGAAAACAAAAACGAGCCTGATAAGATTGTGGTCTATCAGGCTCTTTATGGTGATAAAAAACGCTGGGCCAGGCGCTATGAAGTTTTTGCCTCGGAGGTGGATCACGAGAAATATCCAAACGTGAAACAGAAGTGGCGCTTCGAACCAGTAGAATTAGTGTAACAAAAAAGCTCCTCAATGGAGCATTTTTTGTCTACATTTACAAACTTAATGAATTATGTTATAATTTATAAAATTTTTGGTTGGCACATATCAAACGTACATTACTATTTTGAAAGGTTGGTGATTATGTATGTCGAGAAATCCAGAATTAGACAGATTAAAGGCGGAGCAACAGTCACTTTTCGAACAGAAACAGGCCGCGTTCCAAAGATTTAAGGATTTACAGGAACGAACCAATATAGCCCATGACGCTATGCAATCGGCTTGGGATGAGCGTGTCCGCGCTCGGGAATGTATGAATCGTGAATTTGAGGCAAGGCAGTCTGCCTACGCTCATCGTGATTCTGTCTGGGAAGAATACGGTCGCATTCGTGATTATAATAATTCCAGAATCGAATCGCTGAGGTGCGAAGCCGACGCTGAACATCGTGCCATGCAGGAATGTTTTGAACAGGCCAGCAATGCGTATCAGTATGGCGAAAAGTCTGAGGCTCCCTACTATTCTCAGCAAGGGCACGAACATAAAGATCGTCGCGACGCACTGAATGCCGAAATTTCCGAACTCGTTCGCGAAATCAAACAAGCCAAGGCGAACGCTGAGGCTTCGGCCCCGAAAATTAGTTCTTACGCGTTCGACTCCGCAAAGTCTGCTTTCGAATCGGCTAAGGCGCGCCATGAATCTGCGCAGACAGAATTCAGGGCACTAAAAGCTCAGTGCGATTCCGCAAAAGCTGAATTCGATTGCCTCCAGGCGCAATTTAAGCAAGCGCAAGCCGCGTTTCATCGTAAGCTTGAAGAAGTGAAGTCCGAAAGATCCGCAACAAAGCAGCGTGCGGTGGACAAAGTCAATATGGCGCTCGTTCACGAAAAACGTGGTGCATTCTATCTCGGTTCCATCTTTGGGCAAGATGCAAAAATTAGACCACGAAATGATGGCAGCGGCAAAACCGACGTATTCTTTGGTGGTTTAAGCGCGACCGGAGACGGCGTGGGGCATGGACATGCTGTTATTGACCGCGACGGAAACGTTACTTATTTGCGTGACGCTTGGCAGGATCATGAGGATTATCTAATCGATGATCGTAAAAAGCGAGGTGTAAATACTCATAAAATCTAAACGCCAACCAACCAAATACCGCTAAGGCCGACACGTGTCGGCCTTTTTATGATATAATGCATATATGTATTTAACAAAATCTGAGCGAGGAACAGCAGTATCTGCTTATGGGTTCAAAAACCTCGTAGAAGACGACCACTATCAAGTTGATTATGACGTTTGGGTGTATCTTTTTCATGATGAGAATAATAAAAAATATGTTTTAATTGTCGCTGATTACATTGACTACGACTACGATGTTTTTCCCCATCTTTTGAAATTTGACTACGGATTCAAGAAAATTGAGTTTGTTCTTCAACGAGAACTTCCAATCAAAGACGAAAATCTCTTAATGAATATACACGCCAACACGATCTTATTTGAATATACCGACTAAATTCTTTCACATGGTGAGTCGGGAGGGGGCTAGAACCTCGTTGGCGAAGCCCGAGGGTTTCCAACAAAAAAGCTCCTCAATGGAGCATTTTTTTGGTGAGGCGATCTCACCAATAAAAATAAGCCCAAAGGGCTTCTTTTTATTGTGGTGAGGACGCTCGTACTTCGTACTCGCTATCTCACCAATTTTCTTCGAAAATTGGTGAGTCGGGAGGGGCTCGAACCCTCGACACCGGGCTTAAAAGGCCCGTGCTCTAACCAGCTGAGCTACCGACCCAGGGTAAATAAATGGTGGGCGATAGAGGAGTCGAACCTCTGACCTCGTCTACGTCAAAGACGCGCTCTAGCCAACTGAGCTAACCGCCCAAATTGTTAATTTGCCTTATCTCTTAATTATACCACAGATTCGGCATTTTGTAAATAAGGGGTCAAAATCCCCGAACATTTCGATTATATCACGATTGAATAAAAAATCCAGAGCATTTCTCGTGGTATAATAAGATTAAGATGAAACATCTCAGTATTTTTCTTGGCAAAAGTGTCCAAAAGCTCACGGGTCTGAAAAAGACTGGCGGCTCTGCTTTGCCTGGTCTTGTCGTCGAAAAAACCGACCCGAAATTCATCGGCAAAATTCTCTCGAAACTTCCATACGGAGTTGTTGTTGTCTCTGGTACGAACGGGAAAACCACAACCACGAAAGTTATCTCCGAACTTTTCGAAAAAAACGGCCTCAAGGTCTTCACGAATAAAACCGGCAGCAATTTTGTACGTGGCGTGATTTCTGCAATCCTAAAAAACATCAAACTAACCGGAAAATTTGACTATGACATTGCCGTATTGGAACTTGACGAAGCCCATGCTGTAAAATTTAGTGAAGTCGCGCCAATCGATTATGCTTTGCTCCTAAATGTTCAGCGCGACCAACTCGATCGCTTCGGCGAAATCGATCACACCGCTGACCTGCTTCAAAAAATTGCTTCAAAAACCAAGAAAACCACTATCTTAAACCGCGAAGATCCACGCGTTTCGAAAATTAAAGCCAAAAATACGAAGTTCTTTGGCCTCTCCAAAGAAATGCTGGACAAGTTCCCGTCCGATGATGACCTAATCGAAAAATCTGAGATCAAAGTTTCGGATCAGCCTGCTGCGGTAATTCTGAAAAACCTGAAAGGTAACACTGCAACCTATCAAATCGGCGAGGAGTCGGAATCTGTCGAGTTGGAACTAAAAGGCATCTATAACGCCTATAATGTTGCCGGCGCCCTGGCGCTTGTCGCAGAGGTTTTAAAAGATAAAAATCCAAAAGAACTAGTCGGGGAACTAAAAGATATTAAATCCGCTTTTGGCCGTGGTGAAGTTCTGAAAGTGGGCGACACCGAAGTTGAAATTTTGCTTGTCAAAAATCCGTCTGCCTTTCAGCTTAGCCTTGCTTCGTTCGCGGACAAAGATCACGATTATATGATCGCTATAAACGACAACATTGCAGATGGTCGCGATGTTTCCTGGCTCTGGAATGTAGATTTTAGCGGCCTCAAAAATGTCAAAGTTGTTTCCGGAATTCGTGCTACAGACATGGCGCTTCGTCTAAAGTATGACAACGTTGAATTTGGTGAAGTTGAGGAAGATCTCGAAAAGGCTATCAGGAAGCTCGTAAAATCTGGCCCAAACAAAAAGCGTATCTTCACGACCTACACCGCCATGCTCGAAATCCGCAAAATCATCTCAGGAAGGAGCTTGCTATGACAATCAATATCCTCCACCTCTATCCAAAAGAAATGAACCTTTATGGTGACCACGGCAACATTTTGGCTCTAACTCGTCGCCTCGAGTGGCGCGGCTACAAAACAAACGTAATTCATTACGAGCCAGGTATGGAAATTCCAAAAGACGTCGATATTATTTTTGGCGGCGGCGGCCAGGATTCCGGGCAGGGAAAAATCGAGAAAGATTTAAAGAAAATCGCCAAAGTCCTGAAAGAGAAAATCGAAGCTGGCGTGCCAACGCTTCTTATCTGCGGCCTCTATCAGCTCATGGGTAAATACTTTGAAACTGCCGAGGGTCAAAGAATCGAAGGAACCGGCGTACTCAACCTATACACTAAGGCCGGACCGACCCGCCTCATTGGCAACATCGTCATAGACTCAGAAGAATTCGGCGAGGTTGTCGGCTATGAAAACCACTCTGGACTCACCTATCTTGGCGAGGGTCTAAAACCGTTCGGCGAAGTAAAAATTGGTGACGGCAACAACGACAAAGATTCTGGCGAAGGAGTCAGATATAAAAACTGTATCGGTACCTATCTTCATGGCCCAATTTTGCCAAAGAATCCAAAAGTCACGGATTTCTTAATCAAGACTGCCCTCAAAAACAAGGGCGAATCTATTGATTTGAAGCCGCTAGACGATATGATTGAAAATAAAGCTCACAAAGTCGCCGCTTCAAGACCACGCTAATCTTGACTTTTTATACCTCTTATGCTATGTTAGTCATAGAAAAAGGTCATACAAAAATGAAAAAACAAACAAGAAAATCTTTGGCACTTGCTGCGTTGGCAGTTCCTTTTGCTATGTCTAGCGGTGCTTTTGCCGAAACCTCCGGCACCACAACTGTCAACATCGAGGTTGACGAAACCCTGTCGCTAGTTCTCAGTGCAGAGAACATTAATTTTAATGCCATCGGTAGCGAGCTCATGACAAACAACATGACAATTACCGGCTCGACCAACTCTGCCGCTGGCTACTCTATAAGCGTGAACACAAATAATGATTATACCGAGTTGAAACATTCCAATACGAATGTCTCGGCTTCTGTTCCAACCTTGTCTTCTGCAACAACCATGGCTTCATTCCCGGACATTGCCTGGGGTTACGCTAATTCTCTAGCTAGTGCAAGTGACGAAGTTTCAAACGATACGACCTTTAACCCAATCCCGGCAGCAGCTACAAAGATTTTCCAATCTTCAGCAAACGGTTCATCGAACCATATTTTCACAACCGGCATCAAAGCCAACAATAGCCTTCCAGCCGGCACCTACTCAAATGATCTTCTCTTTACTATCGTTGCAAATCCAGTGCCACAAAACAACATCGAAACCGGAATGAACGATGATGGCGTCGAGCCAATCATTGATCCAATTTCTGGCAACCCTTACTTCCCAATGCAGGGTATGACTCCAGAAATCTGCCAAGCTGCAACTTTGGAGGAGCAAGTTCAACTCATCGATATCCGCGATAAGAAACTTTACTGGGTTACAAAACTTGCTGATGGCAATTGTTGGATGACACAAAACCTTGACTTCGACATTCCTTCTACTGCGCTTTCATCGACTACTACAAACCTAACTCAGTATGGTGTTGATGGGTATACGAGCAGCGAAGGGTATAGCAAGGACGGGGATATTATCTATTGGACGCCAAGCAGCGCCACCATTCCAGTATCAGCCATTGGCACTACTGGCACCATTTCCGGCTGGCAAGTAGATCACGACCACCCATATTCAGCAGATCCAGGCACTTGGTATAGCACTGATACCTGGTATGACAATGACACTGAAACTAATTATCTAGCAGGCAACCAAGGCGATAAATTCTCTAGAACCCCATATTCTGGGAATGGCGCTCACGGGCATGTGGGTAACTATTATAACTGGTCCGCCGCGATTGCGACAAACGATGCTTCTGGCTACACTAGCTCGACATATCAAAATTCATCAGAGAATCCGAAGAACTCTATCTGTCCAAAAGGCTGGAGATTGCCAGTTATAGCTGAATACTCAAATGGTGAATTGGGCGCCAACGAATTCTATAACCTGGGTTATAGCTATGGCAGCACGAGCAATGATGAGCATATTTCTGGAAGTCCAGTTTGGTTAATCCGCACCGGTTGGGTTACTGGCGGCCTAAGTAGCGCCGGTAGTAACGGTTTGTATTGGTCTAGTACTGTCGCCAACGAGATGAGTGCGTACGATCTCTACTTCCACCACTGGGGCTTTAACCCAAAAAACTACTACGGCAAAGGTAATGGCGCATCCATCCGCTGCGTCGCCGAGTAGGCCTAGGCATTTTACGGCATAGCCGAAAGCGGATTCCAAAAACACCAAGGGGGTTGATTTTGGAGCTCTATATGCTAATAATCTCAGCGGGTTGGAGAAAATTTTAGTTGTTCTGTCTGTGGGGCCCGTTAATTCCAAATGGGAATATTTGGACGTGGTGGTAGGGGTCTCACTGAACGGCAGTCAGGGATGTTAGAGACTCCTGGGAAGGAGATTATGAGCTTAGAACTTAAGATATTGAAGTTCAAAATCAATCTTTCTGTAAGAAGATCAAAAACTAAAAAAGTGACTAGTAGGAACTAGTCACTCCGACACAAACACCGCGTCATCACCCTGAGGGTGATGCGGTTTATGAAATCATTATATCACAAAAAACCACAAGCTTCAATAGCAAAAGGACCTCCGGGACGCTCGCTTCGTTCGCTAGCCGTCACCACGCAGAAAAACAAAAAATAACCCTCTGGGTTATTTTCTTGTTTTTGCTTGGTGGCTCCGGTCGGACTTGAACCAACGACACAAGGCTCTTCAGGCCTCTGCTCTACCAACTGAGCTACAGAGCCAAGCTTAGATAATTATATCATGCCGAGCAGAAAATACAACCATCTCTTGACAAAATCCCCGTTTTCGCTTATACTTATTTTTAGATAAAGGTCAAACAAAAATGAAAAAACACACATACAAATCTATTGCACTTGCTGCGTTGGCAGTTCCTTTTGCCATGTCTAGCAGTGTTTTTGCGGATACCTCCGGCTCTGCAACAGTTACTATTCAAGTAGACGAAACTCTGTCCATCGTTTTAGGCTCAGAGTCTATTAACTTTTCTCAGGCAGATAATAGCCTCATGTCTCGAAGTATAACCGTAGCCGGTGCGACCAATGCTGCAGCTGGTTACACGATTTCTTTTAGTGCGAACAATGAATATACAGATTTGAAGCATACAAATTCAAATGTTAATGCTAGCATTCCAACTCTTTCTGAAAATGTTTCTGCCGCTAGCTTCCCAGTCAATCACTGGGGTTACGCAGATAGTTTGACCTCTGTTAGTGCCGAACCAACCAACGAAACAACCTTCAAAAAAGTTCCCTTGAACCCAACAAATGTCTTCGCTACGGAAACGAATGGCGAAAGCACTCACATATTCACGGTTGGTGTTAAAGCGGACAACAATATGGCATCCGGTACCTACTCAAATGACCTTCTCTTTACTATTGTTGCAAACCCAGTGCCAAGAAACGGCATTGAATCCGCAATGATTGACGCCGGAGTTTCACCAATTGCCGTTGATGTCGTAGATCCAGTGACTAGCGCGGTATCTCATGAATCTTACTACCCAATGCAAGCTATGTCCTCATCAATCTGTGACTCCGCAGCTGTTAATGAACAATTCCAGCTCGTCGACTCTCGCGACAATAAGGTCTACTGGGCTGCAAAACTTGCTGACGGCCACTGCTGGATGACCCAAAACCTCGACTTTGACCTCAATTCTGCCGTAACTCTTACTTCGGAAGATACCAACTTGAGACAATATGACACCGGCGAAGGATATTCCGCTAATGGATTCGACTATGTTATGTATAGTTCACAATATGGATATAGTTATGATGAACAAACCGGCGTCATCTCCTGGACGCCAGATGCCAGCACGATCGATATGACCGCCGGCAATTACGGCGATTGGGTAAAGAACTATGCTCTACCTATTTCCGCTGACCCTGGAAACTGGTATTATTCCGATCAATTCTTAACCCCAGCAACCAAAAATTATATGACTGGCAATGGCGGTGACTACTTTAGTCAAACTCCATTTGCTGGCAATGGTATGCACGGACACGTCGGAAACTACTATAACTGGACCGCCGCTGTTGCCGCAAACGTCAATAGATGGACCGACGGTAAGGGTGGTACCTATAGTAATGTAGCCGACAACCCACAAAACTCTATCTGTCCAAAAGGTTGGAGACTTCCTACTATTTCCGGAGACTCTGCTGACCAGGCTGGCAGTACGAACGAATTTGCAAGGTTAAATACTCTATATAATGGTGGCTTGCTTAATACCTCTGCAGGCCTTGAGGGCGCTCCATTCTATCATATCCGATCTGGCGTGTTATCTGATGGTTACGTATACGGCATGGGCTATGGTGGGACTTACTGGTCCTCCACTGTTGTCCATAGTATGGTGCACTACGTTGCTAATATTGAGGGAAATTCTGCCAATGCCTCCTATAGCAACGACAACTACTACGGCTTCTCGGTACGTTGTATCGCTGAATAAAAATAAATAACAGACATTCAAAAAACTAGCCCCGTGTATTATAATAGGGTTATGGTTAAACGGGTTATATTGGGTGTTCTTGGGGGGTTATTAACTATTGGCGTGGCGGTCCTTGCACCAGAAAACGCCAAGGCGTCTACGGATATAGATATTCAGGTTACTCCAATTCTTGAAATGTCGCTTTCTAACCTCGATATGGCCGTCCAGCCGGACGGGGAACTTAGGATGGACGACATAACTTTGAATGTCATCTCGAACAACCGTACTGGGTTTGTCGCTACGATGACGATGACTAAGAATGCCGATGAAACTGGCGCAACTAGCTTGAATCATGCGGTTGTCTCCGGTGTCTCGATCCCAGCCCTTGATGCTAGCTCCGCGGCTAACGATTTTCCGACTAATCACTGGGGCGCCTCTCTCGATAGCGGTGCAACCTTCTCCGCAGTCCCGGCAAGAGACGAAACCGGTTTAACAGTCCTTTCGACTTCCGGTGTTCTTGAGACCAATAATGCTAACATCACGATCGGTACCAAACTCGGCGGAGATACCACTTCTGGTCGTTATGAAAACTCCATTCTTGTCACAGTTGTCGCGAACTATGTCCCACTTCCTCTTTCCGAGTCATATTTGGTAGCAGGAAAGACCAAGGTTCGAGCTGCAGACGGAAGATACTACTACTCGATGCAAGATATGGATGATGCCGTCTGTAATGGTGCAGATTTGCTTGATACTTCTGTCCGCGCAGTCGATATTCGTGATGGAAAAGTCTATTGGATTGCCAAACTTCAAGACGGTCATTGCTGGATGACGCAAAACCTCGATCTAAACTTAAGCCCAAATATTGCTCTAACTTCCGAAACTACCAATCTTGTTGAATTTAACGATGCTGAAGGTGCCTACACCGCAGATAGTGGCTATAGCATGTCTGGCGACGTTATCTCCTGGACGCCACTTCGCGCCACGGTTGATGCCGTGACGACTGGTACGACCCCTGGAAGTGTCGACGGCTGGGTTCATGATCAGACTAGCCCATCTTCTGCCGATGCGGGGGATTGGTATTGGATTGGGAATCCTTTCTATTCGTCGCCGGAATGTGGCTACAGTGGGAATCAGCAATGTGATTACATCAAGAAACGATATGCTGAATATGCAACTCGCTTCACCGAGACTAAGAGTGATGCAACAAACTTCGAACACGGCCATGTCGGGAACTACTACAACTGGACTGCGTCCATTGCAACTAATAATTCTGCTGGATATCATGTCAAAACGGATTCCACCCCAGTTGATAACCCACAAAATTCTATCTGCCCTAAAGGTTGGAGGCTTCCGACTCGTTCTTCTCAAGACACTAGCGAAGTGGGAAGCACAAACGAATACGGAAGACTGGTTCTGCTGTACAATAACAATCTAAACAACACTAGCGAAGGCCTAGAGAAGTCTCCATTTTATGCGGTACGATCTGGTTACCTCTTCTGGGATAGAGGAGATTTGTTTTCCGCAGGAGAAGAAGGCCGCTACTGGCTTTCTACAGTGTCCAGTAATGACAATGGATACGCTGGCGACTTTTCTTTTGGCCCGGGACGGTTTACTTCAGTATCGAGCTCTAACCGTGTGAACGGATACCCGATACGCTGCATTGCATCTAGTGATATTAGTCGCCATACGCTATCTTTTGATATTAATGGCGGCGTGGGCGCACCAGCGTCGATTGTAGCGAGCGGTAGTACAAATGCGACAATTATGATTCCGATGACGATCCCAACGAAAAGTGGTTTTAGCTTTAAAGGCTGGGCAACCACTGGCGGCGCTACAACTGCAGAATATGCCTACAACGGCTCAATATTTACACCATCTAGTATTGTAATTTCCGAAGATACCACGCTCTATGCTGTCTGGGGACAAGCGGACCTCTCTTCGATTACCTACATGCAGGAAATGACGCCAGAACTCTGTGCTGCAACTCCAACTCCTTCAATAGACGGGGTTGCCCCTGAACGCCAACTTGTTGATACTCGTGATGGCAAAACATACTGGGTAGCGAAGCTTGCGGATGGTCATTGCTGGATGACTCAAAATCTTGACTATAATATTATTGCTGGGACTCCAATTACTTCAGAAACCACCAATCTCAAACAATACGGCGTCGGAGCATATACTTCCGCCAGTGGCTACGCGCAGGACGGGTTAACTGGTGTTATTTCCTGGACGCCAACAAATGCGACAATTAACGCCGTAACCTCCGGATATGTGGCCGGCTCTATCACTGGTTGGGCCAATAGCGGCACCGCTCCATACTCTGTTGATCCTGGTGACTGGTATTGGCGGGGAAGCACCTTCTATCCATCAACAGACTGTGGCGGCGACTGTGATTATATCTCTAAGTCTAATATAAAATACGCGTCCCATTTTATAAACGTCGCTAGTGATTTGACGAACTACGGCCACGGTCACGTCGGAAACTATTATAACTGGACCGCAGCCATTGCTTCAAACAATTCTTCGGCCCTCAGCGAAAATGCCTACTCCGATGTAGCCAACAATCCTAAAAACTCCATCTGCCCTAAGGGCTGGAGACTCCCGACTATTTCGGATCAAACTGCCGGTGGCGAGGGTAGCACGGATGAATTTAGAAGATTAAATGTCGTCTATAATAACAACTCAACCAGCTCAAGTGAGGCCCTAGAAAAATCTCCAGTCTTTGCTGTTAGGACCGGTTATGTCTATGGCGGTGCATTGTATGCTGCTGGTAGCGACAACTACCTCTGGTCCTCGACGCTAAGTAGCGGCACAAACGCCTACTATGCTAGCTTCAGTTCTGCCTATGTCGGACCAGAGAGTAATTATTTACGTGATGACGGATTCTCTATCCGCTGTGTAGCTGAATAGTCGTGAAACGCCCGCTTACCATATCTTCGGGTATTGTGCTAGAATAGGGTAATGAAAACCGAAAAATCATTACTTACTGCATTTATCCTGAATCTATTCTTTGCGGCCTTTGAATTTATCGGTGGCGCAATTTCTGGTAGTATTGCTATTTCATCTGATGCTGTTCATGATCTCGGTGACTGTATCACTCTCGGTATCGCCTACGCTCTAGAAAAAAAGAGTCATACCGGTCCAGACAAAAAACATACCTACGGCTATTCGCGCTACTCTACGCTTGGTGCGCTGATTACAACCACAATCCTTATCGCAGGCGCAATCTTTATTATCTCAGAAGCAACTGAGACAATTCTTTCTGGTGGAGAATCCGAAATGGAAGGCGGAACAATGCTTATCTTTGCTGCCGTCAGCCTCGTTTTTAACCTTATAGCCATGTTTGTAACTCGTCACAAACACAACGCTAATGAGCGCGCAATCAATATCCATATCCTAGAAGACGCTCTTGGTAATCTGCTGATTCTAGTCGGCGCAGTCGTAATCAATCTGACCGGGCTCACAATCCTTGATCCGATCATGTCTATTGCTGTCGCCTTGCTAATCATAATTATGTCAATCAAAAACATTCGCCCGGTTAGTATTGTCTTCCTCGAGATGACGCCGGACCATCTTTCGGTTGAAAAAATCCGCAAAGAACTTCTCGGAAATTCAGAAATAGAAGATGTCCATCATCTTCACTTCTGGAACATTGATGAGGAGCACATCTATGTCACATTGCATGTCGTGACGAACAATCCAATCAAGGCTAAACATGAAGTTCGCGAAATCCTCGAACATCACAAGATTAACCATGTCACGATCGAGACAGAAACTCCAAAAGAGGCCTGTGAGGATCATGATCACACCGTCGATGCTCCGAGTGGACATCATCACTATCACTAGTGTGATATAATAATCTCATGAAAAAGATTAATACTTCACCAATCTCTGGAACCCAAGAGTTACTTCCGGGCGCCCAGGCCATTTTCGATAGTATCAAAGCTAAAATTAGTGAAGTATATCATGCCCACGGTTTCATGGGGATCGAGACTCCAATTATTGATCGTGCTGAAATTCTTTTTGCGAAAGCCGGTGGAGACACTGAAAAGCAAGTCTATCGCGTTTTTAAGACTGCTGAAACAGCCGAAAAAACCGACGAGGCTCTTCGCTTTGACCATACCGTGCCACTTGCTCGCTATGTTGTTGAACACGAAAACGATCTAAGTTTCCCATTCAAAGCCACTCAAATTGGTCGCAACTTCCGTGGCGAGCGTGCCCAAAAAGGCCGCTATCGTGAATTCTATCAGTGCGATATCGATATTATTGGTCGAAATAGTCTTCCTATTAGCTATGATGCTGATATTATTTCAACCCTGCTTGACGCTTACGGAACTTTCCTTGAGACTCCAGTTATCGCGCGCATCAACAACCGCAAAATCCTTTCCGGTCTTATCAGTGCCCTTGGCCTAGTCGAAAAATCTGCGGACATCTTTGATATTATCGACCACGCCGAAAAAGTTCCACTCGAGGCCACAAAAGAACGCTTCGAAAACATCGGTCTTTCTGAAAATGAAATTAACAAAATGGTCGCCTTCACGAATCTCCACGGTTCTCGTGATGTTGTTATTGGTAACCTTTCCAAGCTCGACCTAAATAATGAAACCTTCAAAGAGGGAATTGATGAACTCGATCAGGTCTTGAAGCTTCTTGAAGCTGAAGGTTATGCTGGCAAATATGAAGCAGACATGAAAATCGTTCGCGGCCTAGATTATTACACAGGCACCGTTTTTGAATTTAATCTTCCAGAACATAAAGAAATTGGCTCTGTTGGTGGTGGTGGCCGCTACGAAAACCTCGCCGGCAACTTTACTGACCAATTCCTCCCAGGTGTTGGTGGCTCCATTGGTCTTACCCGTTTATTCTATGTCCTAAACGAGAATAAGCTCCTAAAATCTGACTCCGAAAAACTTATCGACTACGAAATTATACCTGTTTCCGAGAACGAAAACGGCTACGCAATGGGTCTAGCTAAGAAGCTTCGCGAAAAAGGCTTTGTTGTCGACGTTGTTTTGACCGACAAAAAGCTTGGTGACAAAATGACCTATGCCGCAAAAATCGCCAAAAACGGCGTCGTGGTTGGCGAAACCGAAATTGTGACTGGCAACTTGAAATCCAAGAACTTTGCCACCGGCGAAACATCCGACCTTATTATCTAATATGCGGAACCCAGAACTATCTCAACATTTTCTTCGCTCGCCAAGGCTGGCGCTAATGTTGATTGGTCATTCAAACCTCAAACATCGCGACACGGTCGTGGAAATTGGGGCTGGTTCTGGCGTGATTACAAGTGCCCTCTCGAAACGCGTGACTAAAGTTATTGCTATTGAGCCAGATCGTGAAACCGCAAGAAAGCTTCGCGAGAATCTAGAAAAGCGAGGAATCGAGAATGTCGAAATCATCGAGAAAGATTTTATGGACTTTGAATTGCCAGATGGCCCCTACAAAGTATTTAGTAATCCACCGTTTCACTTAAGTTCCGCCATTGTTCACAAACTGATCGAAGACGAGAATCCACCAGAGTCCTTCTATCTGATCCTTCAAAAACAGTTTGCCTTAAAGCTTCTGAACACTGACCGCCATTATACTTCTCAGCTTGGCCAAGAACTAATCAAAAAATATCAAACCAAGATTAAATACCCTCTAAAGCCGACCGACTTCACTCCGCCACCGGCAGTTCCGACCGTGCTTTTTGAAGCCAAAATTATCAAGGACTAACTTATTTGTTTCTGAGGCCCATGTCAAAGTACTTTTTGACGTAGCTCCAGTCCCAAGATGGATCAAATCCAGAGAGTTCATATTTATTGAACTTGAAGTATGGCAGGCCGCCGTTCGCAGCATCGACGGTTTTTCTGGCGTTTTCAATCACCTCGGCGAGGGTCTCATCTTCGTTAACGCACGTATCAAAATCGCCACTCAGGCCAATTTGGTGGCCGAGGTCAATCCAAAATGTCTTATCAAGGGAATTAATCATTGGGAAGGCAGACTTGCCATAGGTGGCAAAGAAGTTATTCCAAACCGTTGCAATCGCAATTTTGTAATAATCCCAGAAGCGGCCCTCATTGCGCGCGCAGAGTGTTGCTTCAGCGGAGTAGCGTGAATTAATTGGTCTAGCTTCGCCATACTCATACAAGAAGTCTGAGAGTTTAACCTCAAATAAAACGTCGTTTTCTTCAAGATACTGCTTAAACTCGTCTTCATTGTTTAAAATCGCAACTTCAAAGGCGACGCAATATGGACACATCAGGTCGGTGTAAGTCACAAAGTAATTCTCGGCATCCATCGAACCCATCGTCATGCGCTCATCCCAGACCTTTTCAGAATTCGGAGTCTTTTTGTTTGCTGCAACCACGCCAAAGCCGAGCACACCAAGAATTAAAACGATTGTAGCAATCCTAATTATGTTTCCCGCCTTCACGTGCCTCCTTCTTCTTTAGATATCTTTCATTCACGATTATAACATACGTCTCTTCGCCGAGCCTTCTCATAGCCAAAACTGCCACAATGATGGCGATGATCGTCACGGCAGTCGAAATTGCGCCAGTCATAGCTAGGCCACCAGTCGAGAAAAGCGTTCCAAGAAGTGGCGTGAGGAGAGTTGTCCCGCAAGTTGGACAACCGGCGCCGAGCGCAATGAGTCCGGCCACGATTCCGGCCTTTTCGACATTTACGGAATTCTCGCCGCGTTTCTTTTGCCAAAGAAGAACAATTAGGCCAATCAAAATACTCTGCAGGATGGTAATCGAGAAAACCGGCAGCCAATCGAGAAAGATCTGGTTAACGCCAAAAATAGCTAAGAAGGAATCTCCTAGAATCTCCATTGCTGTCCCAAATGATTCGCCCATTAGAGAAAACTTAGAAAAACCACCAGATAGTAGATTCATTAGTGTCCCAAAGAACACGAAGGAGATCAAAAACCCAATCCAAAACTTACGTTCTTTTGTTGCCATCAAAATACCTTTACCAGCCAAATTGAAGCCGTCCAGCCATTTTGCGATGTTCGGTTTTTTCATTTTCCTCCACGTTTACTGACTCAATTTTAGCATAAAAAGAACCAAAATATAAAAATATATCAGAAAATAAACACAAGAAAAGTCAATAGTATAACCGCGTCCTACCTCTGTTAAGCATAAGAATATTAGAACATAAAGAATTTGAAAAATCAATGTTGACACACAAGGTGCCTATGCTAAAATAGAATCAGAATTCGGGTAAAGTTGAGAGATATCGGAATTCGGGTGGAGAGTGTAGAGTTATCTTGGCAAAGGATTTCCCACCTAGAAATTGAGAAAATAAAGGCACACGGAGGGGTTGTGCCATTTTTTTGTATGCTATAATACTCTTTATATGAGGATTTCGAAAAAGTTCGATTACTCTCTTATAGGTATTACCGGGTTTCTATTCGGTCTTGTTTTTGCCAGTTTCCTTTGGCATCAAGCCGCCGACTCTTTTGCTGAGTCCGATCAAATTATTGTAAAAGACTCGTACTATGTGACTATCTTTGACGATGGTGAAAAGACCATTATCAAGACCACCCCAAAAACCGTTTCTGAAGTCTTGAGTAGCCTAAAAATCATCATTAACCCGAACGATCGCATTGAGCCGTCTCTGGACACGGTAGTCGACGTTGACAATTTCTTTGTGAATATTTATCGCGCACGTCCTGTCATTATTAAGGAAGGCTTCAAAGAACGCTACGTTAATACCGCTAGTCGTGACGCTCGCACCATAGCAAAAGATGCCGGCATCACAGTTTGTGATGGTGATGATTTTGTTCTAGTTCCGAACAGCCATTTTCTTGAAACTGGTATCGCAGCAGTCTACGAGATTAATCGTAACGGAGATTGCGTAGCGACCGAAACTGTCGAAATTCCGTTTAGTGAAAGAAAAATCAAAGATTACAACATCACCCCAGGTGCAACCGAAGTTCGCCAACTTGGCGAAGTCGGCCGCAAAGAAGTTGTCGTAAAGACAACCTACAAGAATAACGAAGAAATCTCTCGCGAGATAATTTCCGAAACTGTAGTCAAAGAGCCAGTTGAACGCATTATTGCTGTTGGGGTTAGCGAAATCGAACGTCATCCATTAACCCCAAGTATGGGCCGCAACCGCTACACCGTAAAACGTGAAGATGGCGTTATTATAGAGCGTCAAGAGACCTATTATGACCTCAACATGAGTAAAGTTATGCAGAATGCTATGCGTTGGAGTGGTTGTAGCCACAGCGGTCATTATTCTATCCGCGATGATGGCGCCAAGGTTGATGACGATGGCTATGTTCTAGTTGCCGCTGAGTTGTCCCGTTATCCACGCTGTTCAGTCGTTGAGACATCACTAGGTCTTGGTAAGGTTTATGACACTGGTTCGTTTGCCGAGACGAATCCAGAGCAATTTGATTTGGCAACAGATTGGACAAATAGAAATGGCTCTTAAAAATAACAAATCACTTGGTCAACATTGGCTTAAAAATCGCATCATCCTGGATGACATTGCTGATCTTGCAGTAAAAGATGGAGTGATAAACTGTCTCGAGATTGGTCCAGGTCTTGGTACATTGACTAGCTCACTACTCCGACGCTTTGAGAAAGTTACCTCTGTTGAATTTGACGAAAACTTGGCTAAGAATCTGCCAAAATCCTTCCCGGGCAAGAATCTCGAAGTTATCAATGCAGATATTTTAAAATTTGATTTTAATTCCGTAGAGGCCCCGTATAGCGTTGCTGGAAATATACCTTACTATATCACTAGTCCGATCATTGAGCGCCTTCTCTTGGCTGAGAATAAGCCAGAAAGGATAGTCCTTCTCATCCAGAAGGAAGTAGCCGAAAGAATTGCTGCTGAAGACGGCAAACAATCTGTTTTGTCTCTGTTTGTTCAAAACCGCGCCGACGTCGAACTCGGTCCAGTAGTCCTGAAAGGTGAATTTACTCCTCCACCAAAAGTGGATAGTGAAATCATCATCTTAAACCCAAAAACTCCAGAAATCAAAGAAGAAGTTTTTAAGCTAATCAAAATCGGCTTTAGCTCCCCAAGAAAGAAACTTATCGCAAATCTTGCCGGACAAAAATCTAAAGAAGAATTAAAACAAATCTTCGAAAAGCTCAATCTCGATGAGAATGCGCGCCCGGCCAATCTTGGCCTAAAAGACTGGGAACGTCTCCAGGAATCTATGCTATAATAAAAGTATTATGCTAGATATTAACTTCATCCGCGAAAACCTCGATTTGGTACAAAAGTCGGCCAAAGAGAAGGGTTACACAATTGACATAAAAAAAGTTATTGAGCTGGATGATTCCCGAAAGTCCGTTCTTCAAGAAACTGAAGAGCTTCGCCGCAAGCGCAATGAAATCGCTGCCCAGATGAAGGGTGGCAAGCCTGACCCGAAGCTTATCGAAGAGGGAAAAACAATCAAGGAACAGCTCGTCTCTTTGGAAGAGAAGCTCGCTTCCGCCGAAAAAGAATTAAAATCTGTCGCAAAAACCATTCCAAACATCATCTTTGAAGACGTTCCTTTGGGCGGCGAAGAATGTAGTGTCGAAGTCGCCTCTTGGGGTGGCAAAAAGCCAGCCGAGGAGGGCGTTGATCATCTCGACTATGCTATCTCTCGTGGTTGGGTAGATTTTGATCGTGGCGCGAAAGTTGCTGGCGCAAAATTCTATTATCTTAAAGACGAACTTGCACTTCTCGAAAATGCCCTTATTCAATACGGCATCAAGAAGGTTACCGAAAAAGGATTCCATTTTATCACCGTTCCAGATCTCGTCAGCTCTAAGGTTCTCGAGGGAACCGGTTTCTGTCCACGCACCTCAGAACAATCTGATGAATACTATATCGAAGGTGAAGATTTAGCCCTGATTGCAACCGCCGAAATTGCTCTCACTGGCTATCATATGGATGAAATCATCGACGAAAAGGATCTCCCAATCTGCTATGCTGGTCTCTCGGCCTGTTTCCGTAAGGAAGCCGGTTCGGCCGGAAAACACACTCGCGGCCTCTTCCGTGTTCACCAATTCAATAAGCTCGAAATGTATGTTTTCTGTCTTCCAGAAAAATCCAAAGAAATGCATGAAACAATTCGTGGCATCGAAGAAGAAATCTGGCAAGAACTTGGTATTCCGTACCACGTTATCAATATTGCTGCTGGTGACCTCGGTTTTCCTGCCGCTAAGAAATATGATATTGAATACTGGTCCCCAATTGACCAAACCTATCGTGAAATCACTAGCTGTTCTAACTGTACTGATTTTCAGGCACGTAATTTGAATATTCGCGTTCGCCGTAGTGATGGCAGGATTGAGGTGTTGCATACTCTAAACGGCACCGCTGTTTCTCTAGCACGTACTATGGTTGCTATGATTGAGAACTACGCAAAAATGGGTGAAAAAATGAAAATTCCAGAGGCTTTGAGGCCATATCTAAACAACAAGGAGGAAATCTAATATGATCGAGAAGATCGAAATCACTGGTAGTAATTACAAAGTTGAAGAGACATTCAAGAAATATGCCACAAAGCGTATTGGGAAACTCGATCGTTATCTTCCACGTTCCGCCAAAAAAGATGTTGTTGTTAAAATCATGGTCATTGGTACTGAGCGTGCTCATGGTGAAAAATTCGAAATTTCTGTCGCTATGGATATCCCAGGTGGCAAGGTTATCGCTGCAAAAGACGAGTGTTCAAACGTCTTTGCTGGTATCGATTTAGTCGAAGCTAAGCTCACCGGCCAAATCCGCCGTTTCAAGCTTGAGCAAACTCCACACATGCAGAAAAAATCGTTCAGGAATCTCTTTATTAAGAGAAAATAGTGTGCTAGAATTAAGAGAAGATAAATAATTTCCGTTGGAGGTCTAATTGGCTATGGCTAAGAAACACGTCGAGTCTAAAGGTGCGGTGGCGAAAAAAACTAAAGAGAAAAAACCTACAGATAAACTAGCAGACAAAACTGCAATGACCAAGTTTTTGCAGGGTATTTTTGGTGATGCGCAAAAGAAAATCTTGAAGCGCATGTGGAAAAAAGCTCAAGAAATTAACGCTCTCGAGGATAAATACGAAAAGATGTCCGACGAAGAGCTCGCCTCTCAGACCGAAGTCTTCAAAAAGAAGATTGATAAGGCTTTGAAAAAATCCTCCACCGAAGAAGCCTCTAAGAAATCCTCCAAAAAGGCTAAAAAGAGCCTAAAAAAGCTCAATAGTGATGCCAAAATTCTCGACGAAATCCTTCCAGATGCTTTTGCGGTCGCCCGCGAGGCCTCAAAGCGTGTTCTTAAAATGCGCCCATACGATGTCCAGCTCATTGGTGGTATTGTCCTTCATGAAGGCAATGTTGCCGAAATGAAAACCGGTGAAGGTAAAACTCTTGTCGCCATGCTCCCAGCCTACCTCAACGCACTTACCGGCCGCGGCGTCCACGTCGTGACCGTAAACGACTATCTCGCTCAGCGTGATGCTGGTTGGAATGGTCCAGTCTATGATTTCCTCGGCATGTCCGTTGGTGTCATTATTAACAATGCTTCCTTTATCTACGATAAGACCTACGAAAACGAAGAGCACGATGATGAGCGCTTCCGTCACTTGAGGCCTGCCACCCGTAAAGAGGCCTACAATGCCGACATCACCTACGGTACTAACAATGAATTTGGTTTTGATTATCTTCGCGACAACATGGCTTCAGAGGTCCAATACCTCCGCCAACGTGAACTTAACTTTGCTATCGTCGATGAGGTGGACTCAATCTTGATCGATGAAGCACGCACTCCGCTTATTATTTCTGCCCCTGCTGGCGACAATCCGGATGCATACTATCAATTCGCCAAAATTGCCAACCGTCTCACCGAAGAAGACTACGTCTTCGACGAAAAGCGTCGTTCTGTCACCTTGAGTGATAAGGGTATCGAAAAAGTCCAAAAAATCCTCGGCGTCGACAACCTCTACTCAACCAAAAATACTCGCCTAGTCTATCATATGGATCAAGCTCTTCGCGCCGAAGTCGTCTTCAAGCGCGACAAAGATTATGTCGTGACCAACTCTGGCGAAGTGATTATTGTTGATGAGCACACCGGCCGTCTCATGCAGGGCCGCCGCTACAACGAAGGTCTCCATCAGGCTATCGAAGCAAAGGAGGGCGTCGTAGTGAAAGAGGAGTCTATGACTCTTGCTACCATCTCATTCCAGAACTTCTTCCGTCTCTATCGTAAACTCTCTGGCATGACTGGTACTGCCTTTACCGAAGCTGAGGAGTTCCAACAGATCTATGCCCTCGACGTAATCCAAATCCCGCCAAACAAGCCAATCGCCCGTATTGATAAGGACGACTTGATTTACAAAACCAAAGCTGCCAAACTCAAGGCTATCGCTTCCGAGATTAAGAAATATCACGCCAAGGGTCAGCCAGTACTTGTTGGCTCTGGTTCAATCGTGAATAACGAAGAAATCGCTCGCTATCTTGATGCTGAGCACATCCCATACGAAATCTTGAACGCTAAGAACAACGAACGTGAAGCTGCCATCATTGCCAAAGCTGGTGAAAAAGGTGCCATCACGCTTGCTACTAACATGGCCGGTCGTGGTACCGATATTAAACTTGGCGAAGGTGTCAAAGAGCTCGGTGGTCTCGTCGTGATTGGCTCCGAGCGTCATGATTCACGCCGTGTTGATAATCAGCTTCGTGGTCGTGGCGGACGTCAGGGTGATCCAGGAACCACTCAATTCTTTGTCTCTTGCGAAGACGACCTTATGCGTATCTTCCAGGGTGACCGCGTCAAGATGCTCATGACCCGGCTTGGTGTTGCCGATGATCAGCCAATCCAAACTCGTGCTATCTCTAGGACTCTTGAATCTGCCCAGAAGCGCATCGAAGGCTTCAACTTCGACTCCCGTAAAAACGTTGTTCAATACGATAACGTCATTAACCGTCACCGTAAGGTTGTCTATATGATTCGTCGTAAGATTCTCGAAGGTGAGGACATCTTCTCTGAAATCAAACGCCTCATGCGCGACGAGGCCGAAACTCTAACTCTCCAATCTTCCCGTGTCAATAAAAACTTCGACGAGGAATTTAAATCCGTCTTCGACTTTGATGAAGATTTGATTCATGAAATTGGTCTCATTCGCAAAGAAAGTGAGCGCAAAAAGCTCGCACTCGAGGCTATTGAAGAGGCCTATCATAATAAAGAACTCGAATTTGGCGAAGATATTATGCGCAAAGTTGAGCGTGAGGTCTACCTCAAGGTTCTCGATACGCTTTGGATGCAACATCTCGAAAACATGCAACATCTCCGTGAGGGAATCCACTGGCGCTCTGTCGGTCAGCGCGATCCACTCGTTGAATATCGTTCTGAATCACAAAAGCTCTTTGATGGCCTTCAGCGCAGCCTCCGTGAGGAAGTCTTGAAGATTCTCCTCTCGATTACACCAGCCGAAGCTCGTGCCACCGATGTTATTGACGGTGAGTCTTATGATTCCGACCTCACTAAGATGGCAGAATCCGCAACCGAGAAGGGTGTCAACGAGATTAGCAAGGGTGATAAAAACCTTGATTCCGAATTTAAGAAATCTTCTGGCACCAAGACTACTGCGAATGCTCCAAAGAAATCTCGCAAGAACGAAGCCAAGAAAAAGAAGAAACAATCACGTCAAAACAAGAAAAAAGGACGTCGCTGACGTCACATATAATAATTATAGCACAAAAACCGCAAAAAGTCAAGTAGAGTCTGGACAATGAAACATTCAGTTGAAGAAATAACCTTGAAAAATGGTGCTAAGGGCCTTCTTATTGATGTCCCTGGCGCTAGTGTGATGGCTACGCGCATCCAGTTCCGCGCCGGCATGCGCTACGCCAAGAGTCCAGATGTCTACGAGATTCCACACATCGTGGAACACCTCGCCTTCGGGGCCAACGCTAAATACAAAGATGAGCAGGCTTTCGAGGCGGACTTCACCAAAAACGGCGCCTATCACAACGCCTGGACTTCCGATATCTCTGTTTGTTACGAAACAGAATGCGCTGATTTCGAATGGGATCGCATCATGAATCTCCAAGGGGTTTCGATTTGTGAGCCACGCTTCAATGAGGAAGAATTGAAGGCCGAAAAGGGCAACGTCCGCTCTGAGCTAACCGGATATATGAATAATTATTACCGCTTGCTCTGGCCACGTTTGCAGCGCGAAGTCGGCGAAGATATTTTGGATCTTCAGGAACGCATCAAGACTATCCCAAACATCGAGCTAAAAGATATTCGTGAGCATTATCGTCGCACTCACACGGCCAAAAACATGTCGTTTATTATTGCTGGCAAAGTCCACTCCCGAAAACACGAAATCATTAAGATGCTCGAAGATTGGAAGCTGAAAGAGGGTTATAAGTTTACAATCCCGATGGATGAAATGCATTCTGCGGAGGCTGTTTCTATTCGCCGAAAGGATGCCTCGAACATCACCTTTGGCTTTTCTCTTATCACCAAGCGTCATCTCGAGTCAAACGAAGTTTTCGCTATGAACTGTCTCAATCATATTTTGAACGGCACCACAAATTCCAAGATTTTTGGCGCCGCCAGGAAGCGTGGCCTCATCTACGGTATGGGCTCGTCGGTTTCCTCAAACGCGCACTGCTCGTACTGGGATTTCGATGGTGAAGTTAACGTCGAAAACGCCGAGGAGCTCTTCAAATTGATTCAAAAAGAGCTCACCAAAGCTTTGAATGGTGAGACTTCTGACAAAGATTTTGAAGCCGCCAAATCGTACGCAACCGGTCGTTTCCAGATGGGTGCCCAAACTGTGGGACAAATTGCTGACTATTATGCCGAAAATTATTTCTTGAACGAAGATATTGAAAAATACGAAGATATTCCAAAGGCTATTCAATCTATTGATAAAAACAAAATGATTGAACTCGCCCGCGAGTTCGCCGATTCTGGCGTACGCGCCCTTGTAACAGTTTCAAGTGTTGAAAAATCAGTTATTTCTGGCCTAGAAGCATATCTAAATTTCTAAATAGCCAAGCTAACAATCAAATCTTGCTAAAATTTTTGACGAAATCCTGCACAGGATACTCATTTTTATAACTAAAACTTTGTGGAGCCGGCACCTCAAAAGGCAAATCGGCGTATCCTTCGAGTTTCTTGTGGTATGCTTCGCGAAGCTCGCTAACTTCACCTACGCATTCAAATGGTTTTTTAGCGCCATCTACCCCAAGAAGACCCTTAAAATCTTCGACTAGTTTTGGATTCTTGAATAAATCATTCCCAAACAGGGCCATCAAATCCTTGGCTGGCACAAATGGTGCGAAAATTAAAAATGAGTTGGCGCATTTTGCGCATTCGCCGCACCAGGTTAACTTGGTGTTGTCGACTTTTTGGCGATAGTTCGCGACGTTGCAAGAACTGAATGAGTGGCCATATTTTGCCCAGCATTTTTCGGAGAAAAGCTCGGCGATCCTAAGTTCGGAATAGCCCCTAAGCAGCGATCCTACCTGGATTTCGGAGGAAATATAACGATGTACATATTCAGCGAAGTACTTTTCGGCCGTCCATGTCTTGCTCCATTGGTGGTTGACCGCCAAATCGCCGGCCTCGGCATCAGAAATAACCGAGTGAGGCTCCTCACCTTCATGTCCAATACTGGTAATAACAATGCTGCGGTGATCCAAAATCGCCTGAGCTAGGGCATAGCTCATCAGGATATAAGTGACCGGAATGTGGCCATTCAAGTATCCTGGGCGAGCAGAGGCTGCATTCAGTCCATTAATATCTACCTCGCGAATGACATGGTCAACCGCAGGGCTAATCTCGTCAATCACCTCTGGATGGTTCGAAGTGCTACCTGCATAAAACGCCACCCAATCTTTTTCTTCTTCATCAAGTAGTGTCGCGGTAAGAATTGAATCTTTGCCACCAGATTGAAGCGCCAATACTCGACCCTGGCCAAACGGCAAAGCCACCTTGGTCAAATCTTCTTCGAGGGTAGGTTTAAATGAAACTAAATCTTTTCTGGTTAAAGTATTTTCAAAGGCGAACTGCGAAAGCCCCTCATTATAGACCATATTCAGGAATTTGGCCGTGAACTTGTCGATTTCAAAAGGCAAGACCGCACCGCGCGTTGGGTGTGCCTTATAATAAGACGTCCCAGCCAAAAGGAAACTGAGCTTCAGAGCTCGGTCTAGAACCTCGTCGAGCGCCGGTGAGTATTCGACATTCTTCTTAAAATGAACGGTTTCCGTGAAAAAGAGCCCGTCCTCATCGGCATAGCGAAAGTTCGCAACAAAGGTATTCTTATCAAAATCGTAGCCCACAAAACGAAACATTATTTTAGTCCTTCTACATATTTATGGAATAGCTCACCACGTTCGCTGAAGTTTTTAAACATATCAAACGAGGCTGCACCCGGAGACATCAAGACAATGGCTGGCTCCTTGAATTCTTCGGCGAGAGCCTGGGCTCTGAGAACTGCCTGCTGAAGTGTGTCAGCGAACTCGTACTTATCTTCTGGTTCACCCTCAGCAAGGATCCCACGAGTTTCGCCAATCAGAATCGCCTTCTTCACGTTTGGACTTTCAAAAATCACCTTTTTATTTGGCGTGAGGTCGAGCCCACGATCCTTACCACCCGCAATCAGGATGGTCGGATAATCCTTAAATACCTTCACTGCTACGTCGAGCGAAGGATAGGTTGCGGAATAATTATCATCATAATACTTAACGTTTCGAAGCTCGCGCACAAACTCTACGCGATGCGGCAAACCACGGAAATTCTCGAATGCATTCTTGATTTTGGCAAAATTCTGGTCCACGAAGTCGTTCACGTCCATGTCGTAGTAGCATGCTGCTGCGACCAACGCTGCCTTAGCGTTTTCCTTATTGTGGTCACCCGGAACACCTAGGGAATTAACGAGCTCGGTGATTTTGTCGCTCTCGACCGGATAGCCAATCTTGGTGCCCGGAGAAAGCTGTGCGAGACGCTCAGAATTTTCGTTAAATTTGTAGTAAACACAATAATCTTCAGGAGATTGGTAGGCTGCAATATGACCTTTGGCGTTCCAATAATCTTCAATGCTATAGTGACGGTCGAGGTGGTCTTGTTCTACGCGAACCAGAACTGCAATGTGCGGCGATTTCTCGAGGTCCCAAAGCTGGAAACTAGACATTTCATAAACCACAACATCATCTGGCTTCAACTCGTCAAGTACCGAAATCGATGGAATTCCGATGTTGCCGACTAGGTGCACGCTGGCGCCCACAGCCTTCAAAATCGCCACGGTGAGACAGCAAGTGGTGCCTTTGCCTTTGGTTCCGGTCACGCCAATAATTGGACATGGGCAATGATCGAAGAAATATTTGGTCATGCTAGAAGCGCCAGGTAGCGGCCTAACGGACGGACTGCGCAAAACCAAATCAAACCCAGACAAATCCTCCTTGCGGATTTCTTCATCTGTAAAATGATCAAAAACCTTAAATTCGGCATTAAATTTCTTAGAAAAGTATTCTTCAGAGGCTTGGCCTTCTTTGCCATAGCCCAGCAATGCGATTTTCATATCTTAATTATATCACCAAAAAAGAATTAGCCCTAGAAGAGCTAATTCTTTTAACGGTTATCTTTGTGTGAGGTGCCAAGAGAGGTCGATCGAGTTAAACTCGAGACGAAGCCTTTCTCGTCCAGCCAAGACATCGAAGATGTGGAGAGTTGCTTTGCCCGCAAAGCGAATGTGCGTGCGGAGCAGCTCAGTGATTTCGGTTTCGACTCCGCCAGGTCGCTTAAAGGTAAGCGGCTGGCAAGGCGTCATTTCGTAACCGAAAAGAGCCATCACTTCGACCCGTTCATCTTGGTTATTAAGAATTGTATTTTTCATAAAGACTCCTTGAAATTATTAAAAGAGTCATTTATGCGAGCCTGATTTATTGGCTCCTGGCTACGGTCATAAATGACGATAACCGCAGCTTTTAGCTTTTCTCTATGCCAGTGACCGAAGTATAGCTAGAGATATTTTTATTATATCAAAAAACGGCCCATAAGCGTGATACAATAAAAATATGAAGAAAATCGTTGAAGTCAAAAACTTCAAGATGAGCTTTAATGGGAAAACCGTAATTAAAGATCTCGATTTTGAAGTGAATAAAGGGGAAATTTTTGGCTTGCTCGGCTCCAATGGTTCCGGCAAGACCACAACCATACGTACGCTCCTAAATCTCTATGAGCCAACCGGCGGCGAACTACTCGTCGACGGCAAAAGGTTCGATGCCAACTCCGATGTAACCGTTGGTTATCTTCCAGAGGAGCGTGGTCTCTACAAAAAGGAAACCGTCATCGACACTATGGTCTATTTCGGCAACCTAAAAGGCCTCAAAAATCCGCGCGAATGGTCTGAAAAATACCTCAGTCGCGTCGGTCTCGCCGATAAGCTAAATGAAAAAACCGAAAAACTTTCCACTGGTCAGCAGCAAAAAATTCAGCTCGGCATCTGCATTATGAATAATCCTGAGCTTTTAATTCTTGATGAGCCAACCAAGGGTTTCGACCCGGTCAACCGCAAGCTCCTCATGAATATCATTGATGAGCTCCACAAAAAGGGAACCACAATCATTTTGATTACCCACTACATGGACGAAGTGGAACGCCTTTGCGACCGCGCTGTTCTATTGAAAGACGGCGTTGCTCACGCTTACGGCACAATTCCAGAAATCAAGAAAAAATTCGGTAATAAGTCGCTCGATGAAATCTTTGTCGAGGTCTATGGAGGTATCGATGAGTAAAATTGGTATAGTCTTTAAATTTGAAACCATCCGTCAGCTCAAGAAGCCATCCTTCTGGATTTCTCTCTTGCTTCTTCCTGTAGCGATTTTGTCTATTTATGGCCTCTCCGCTCTCCAGAGCTCCAGTATTGAAGATAATATCACTGGCACGGATTTTAGCGAGAGAAAAGTCGGTCTCACTGATGAGGCTGGCATCTTCTCTGAAGAAAACCCGATGTTCGTGAAGGTTGAATCAGAAGAAAAAGGTATCGAAAGCATCAAAAATAAGTCTCTCGACCTCTATTACTATGTTCCGGCCAACTTCGCGAGCCAGGCTTCGGTCAAAATCTACGATCGCGCTAAAGATACTAGCCTCATGTCCTTCAACCAGATTCCGTTTGCGAATGCACTTAAGATGGAAGTTTATAAGCACATCGATCCAAAAGATATTGCTATCATCGAAAACACCGTTCAATACGAAACTATTGATCTAGACGAAGAGGGCAATCCGACCAGTGTTATGGGACGCGCGATTATTCCGCTCGCCATCTTGGTTGTGTTCTACATCCTAGTCTGTGTCTTCGGTAACCGCCTCACCATGGCACTCGTCGAAGAAAAAGAGAACCGCATTTCTGAGATGATTTTGACCTCAATTTCGGCCAAAAGCCTCGTGATTGGAAAAATCCTTAGCCTCATCGTGCTCGGCTTCGTCCAAATTGCCGTGTTTGTGACCCCAATTATCGCTGGCGTCATCATCTATCGTGACAACCCGATGGTTGCAAGCATCCTTTCGTCGATCCAACTCGACCCATGGGCCATTATCAGCAACCTCTTGCTCCTCGTCTTGTCCTACTTCCTCTTTGCTGGAGCTTGTACCCTTACTGGTTCACTCGTTCCAACCGCCCGCGACGCCTCGCAATATATAGGTATCGCAATGATGGGTACGGTTATGCCACTCATATTCTTCCAGAACTTCTTCTCAACCGATCCAAACATCGTCACCTACATCCTTTCATATTTCCCACTCTCGGCCCCAATCGCCTTGATGCTTCGAAATGCAGTTGGCAGCTTGCCAACCTACGAGCTTATCCTTGGCATTCTGGATCTCGCTATTTCGTCCTCCGTCATCCTCTGGCTTACCGTGAGAAGCTTCCAGAAGAACGCCATCAACTTCTCTGTTGTGAAACCACATTTCGGTAAACGCAAGAGTTGGAAACGCGCCTAACAAAAATGCCGGCCTAGAGCCGGCAATTTTTGTGTTATAATATAAAAATGAATATTTGGCAAGAGCTACCGAAACCATTTCTCATCCTCGCACCAATGGAGGGTGTAACAGATATGGCTTTTCGCCAGGTGATCGCAAAAGCCGGTCGCCCAGACCTTTTTTATACCGAATTTACGAATGTTTCTAGCTTCGCCTCAGAAAAAGGTCGTCACAACGCTCTTGAACGCCTTAAGGTTGCCGAAACGGATGCGCCAATTATTGCCCAAATCTGGGGCAAAAATCCCGACCATTTTTCGGAGCTTAGCTCAGCGCTCCAGTCGCTTGGCTTCTCTGGCGTAGATCTAAACTTTGGCTGCCCAGACAAGCACGTCAATAAGGCTGGCGGTGGCGCTGCTATGATCAAGACTCCAGAGCTTGCCGTCGAATGTTACCGCAAGGTCAAAGCCGCCACAAATCTCCCGGTTTCGATTAAAACTCGTCTTGGGTTCACTTATCTTGATGAATACAAAACCTGGCTCCCAACTCTCTTGAACGAGCATCCAGCTGCCCTCACGGTTCACCTTCGTACTCGCAAGGAAATGTCGAAGGTTGCCGCACACTACGAGCTGATCCCAGAGATTCTCAAGATGCGTGCCGAAATTAGCCCAGAGACGAAGCTCATTATCAATGGCGATATCAAAGATCGTGCCGCCGCCCTCGAGCTCCATCAAAAGTTTCCAGAGGTGGACGGATTTATGATTGGCCGCGGAGTCTTCCAAAACCCATTCTGTTTTACAGATCACATCGGCACCCACGACGAGCTAATGGAACTTCTGAAGCTGCATCTAGATTGCTACGAAAAGATGTTTGCCTCCGCAGGGGATGAGCCAGCCCACTACCCATACGAACCCCTTAAGCATTTCTACAAAATCTACATCAATAATTTCCCGGGCGCCTCTGATCTTCGCGCCAAACTAATGGAAACCCACTCCATCGCCGAAGCGCGAGAAATCCTAGCCGCCTTATCCTAGACTAAATTGACAAAACGTTAGCAATATGCTATAATTATAAAGATATGGCTAAAGCCATTGTTTTTTAACAAACGTGCAAAATGAAATGGAGGGAAATTATGAGCAGTTATTCGGATGTACTGGAAATATTCGTGGATCTTAAAAGAAGGTATGATGATGAACGTAACACCGATGAGAAAAAGAAGATTCGCGAAGAAGCAAAGCCATACGCAGAAGATTTTTTAAGGGAAGAATTTGATTCGGCATCACTTGTTGAGCTGCTGGGGCCCGAGGCTATCCTGGATCATTCCGACTTGGCCAGCGAAGAGACTTTACTTCTGGCTCGTAAGGAGTGGGTAGAAGAGCATTTCGCCGAAATTATCAAGAAAGACTTCAAAAAACTCCAGCCCGGCATTACCCCGACCTTCGTAGCAGAAAATTGTAGCGAGAGACATCTTCATGATCTAGTTGCCGATGGTTTTACCGTTGAATCGTATGCGAACGAGGAAGGCGATGCCAAAGTTCTGTTTGATAGACTTGTCGAAATCTACGGATATGATGATTATGATGCAATCGCAAATGTCATCGCCTATGGACTAGTCTCCGACTTTGATGAGGACAAGCTGAGAGAATCTTTCAAAGACGCAAGATTGAATGACGACAAGAAGGATTACTATGCGCAGCTGCTGTCTCTTAGTGACTACTGGTCCTACGAAGATGCTGAAAGGCTCGTCAGTGGGAGGCTTTACTAAGCACGTTTTAAAAGGCGCTCGACCAAAAGTCGGGCGCTTTTTTGCGCTAAACTTTTGTTTACGTTATAATTGGCGTTATGCAAGATTTACTAAAACGCCTCGAGGCTCTGTCTGAAAATGTTGCTGCCGCCTGGGAAAAACTCAAGATGGCAGATAAGCTCGCATCTCTTAAAAAACTCGAGGAAGAAGTAAATGAACCTGAGCTTTGGCAAAATCCAGAACGCGCCAAGGAAAAGAACCAGGAGCTCGCAAAGCTCACCGACGAAGTCCAGCCTTGGCAACTCTTAAAAACGCAAGCCGAAGATCTGAAAGAGCTTCTAGAACTGGGTGATGAAGAATTGAAAGAGGAACTAGATTCTCAAATTTCCGCTATGGAGGAAACTTTTGCAAACCTCAAAAAAGCCCTACGATTCAACAGCCCCTACGATAGCAAAGACGCAATTCTAAGAATTACTGCCGGTGTCGGTGGAACCGAGGCTATGGATTGGTCCGGCATGCTCGAGCGTATGTATCTCAGATTTGCCGAACAAAACGGCTTCAAAGCGGCCCAAATCGAACGTCAAGAAGGTGAAGAAGCCGGCATCAAAACTGGCGTCTATGAAATCTCCGGCCCAAACGCCTATGGTACTCTGAAATCCGAGCATGGTGTCCATCGCCTAGTCCGTCTCTCGCCATTCAATGCAAATAACCTTCGCCAAACATCGTTTGCCCTCGTCGAAATTCTCCCTGTTATCAAAGCTGATACGGATGTCAAAATTGACGAAAAAGATCTCCGTATTGATGTTTACCACTCCGGTGGTCATGGCGGCCAATCCGTCAACACGACGAATTCCGCCGTTCGTATTACCCACCTCCCGACTAACACCGTCGTCGCCATCCAGAACGAGCGCTCTCAGCTCCAAAACAAGGAGAAAGCCATGGAAATTTTGCGTGGCAAACTCGTCCAGATGCAACTTGAACAACACGCCGCCACCATCGGCGAGCTTCGTGCTGGTGAATCCGCCGGCTGGGGCCAGCAAATCCGAAACTATGTTCTCCAGCCATATCGCCTTGTAAAAGACACTCGTACTGGCTACGAAGAGACGGATACCGACGCAGTTCTAGACGGTAAAATCGGCGGTTTCATCGACGCCTACCTAGAGAGTATCTAGCCCAAAACTCGTCACCCCTTGAATTTCGAACCAAAAAATGTTATAATAGATAATGTAGTGGGTGTCCATTAATTTTTTTCTCATTAAAGGAGGTGGTTTAATTGAGAAAACCAATAGAAGCGAAGGGTGAAGTAATGTTCATTGGCAGAACTGGAACAGCGATGCCGTCCGTAGCGGACAATCAGGTCCGCTTCAACTTTAAGCTCTACGACGATCCCATGAATACTTATGCAACTTTTGCTGCCGTCCTGGGCGTCTTAGGCTATGACTATGAAGAGGAAACGCTCATTCTCACAGCCGACAAGGATAGCGGCGTCAGCATTACGACGGCAGCCGCAGCCGCAAGAGCATTCCTTCGTCATACCGGAAGTATCGCTACTGCAAAGAACTATCTTGGCCTTGATAGAACAGAGGTCGTAAGAAACGTTCAGATCCTTCTTATGGATGAAGAAACATCCATCACTATGCC
The DNA here is from genome assembly GCA_946404685.1 of uncultured Candidatus Saccharibacteria bacterium. GTDB lineage: Bacteria > Patescibacteriota > Saccharimonadia > Saccharimonadales > Saccharimonadaceae > Nanosyncoccus. Next base: position 51,965 of record CAMJEK010000001.1, read on the forward strand.
GAAGCGTTTTCCCGCTTCACTGCTCAAGGCGCAGGGTTAATCCCTGCGCTATTTTTTGCGCAAAAAATCACAAAAAATCTTCAAATTTTAAGATAAAAACCCTTGTAAATCATCATAAAACGTGATAAAATAAACGTGTTATCTAGACGAAGGAGTAGGTCCACCCCTGGAAACCACTCGTAGGTCTAGTTTTAATAGTGTTAAAAAATTTAAGGGAAAGGAAATAGAATGCAAGTCATTCTCGGCACCAAAATTGGTATGACCCAGATCATCGGCGCTGATGGTATCGTGACTCCAGTTACGATTCTTCAAGCCGGCCCAGCCACAGTGACTCAGATTAAAACCGTCGAAACCGATGGTTATAACGCTGTGCAGGTGGGTTACGGTCAGGGTAAGAATCTGAGCAAGTCGGTTTCCGGCCACCTCAAAAAGGCTGGAGAAAATATCAACCCTAAGGTCCTTAAGGAATTCCGCGTTGAGGAACTTCCTGAAGGCATGAAACTTGGTGACGTTATCACTGTCGAAAGCTTCAACCTTGGTGATAAGGTCGCTGTGACCGGTATCTCAAAAGGTAAAGGCTTCGCTGGTACCGTCAAGCGCTGGAACTTCCAGGAATCCCGCAACACCCACGGCTTCAAGGGCGACATTCGTAAAGTCGGTTCTATCGGCTCAATGTACCCACAAAAAGTCTTCAAGGGTAAAAGGATGCCAGGACGTATGGGCCACGACCAAGTTACTGTTAAAAATCTTGTTGTCGCCTACATCGACAAAGAAAACAACCTCCTTGGTCTTAAGGGCGCTGTCCCAGGTCCAAAGAACGGTATCATAAGCGTGGAGGGAAAGGACTAATATGGCTACATTAAACAAAGATGTCTTCGGCCTCTCAGTCGAAAACCACGAACTTATCAAACTCGCTTATGACGCATACCTCGCAAACTCACGCAGCTCTCATGCAAAAACCATGACCCGTGCAGAAGTTAGCGGTGGTGGCAAAAAACCATGGAAACAAAAAGGTACTGGTCGCGCACGCTTTGGCTCAACCCGCAACCCTATCTGGCGCCATGGTGGTGTTGCCTTCGGTCGCACCGGTGAAGAAAACTTC
>CAMJEK010000002.1 GCA_946404685.1 uncultured Candidatus Saccharibacteria bacterium
CGTATAGTCAGAAAATAAAATAAACCCCGTTGGGGTTTGTTTTATTTTCTGGTGATCCGGGTGCGAGTCGAACGCACAACCTCTTCCTTAGGACGGAATTGCTCTATCCATTGAGCTACCGGACCTCACTTATGCTATAATTATAACATGAAACTTTTTGGGTCTAAGAAGACTGATAATAAAACTGATCTCGAAAAAGTGGAGGAGCGTCGCGAGGAAGTTCTCTCGAAGGGGCGCAAGTTTAAGTACCCTCTCCAATATACGAAGCATCGCATTGTGGTGAACACAATTTTAATCTCTATTGTCGTGGCGGTGTTTTTGGCCGTGGGCGGATGGCTCGCGCTATATCGCTTCCAGATGACTGACGAAATTTTGTACCGCATGACGACGATTGTGCCGGTATCGGTAGCTAACGTGGACGGGGAACAGGTGAGATTTTCAGATTATTTGATGCTTTATCGAAGTAGCATTGCTTCGATTGGTCAGAGGTCCGGAAACTTGGATGATAGTGAAAACGGTGAATGGACGCGCACGATGTATAAACGCGCGGCCCTTACCAGCGCTGAGGAATATGCATACGCGATGAAGCTCGGGCGTGAGGCTGGCGTGACGGTTTCGGATGAGGAAGTCGATAATGAATTTGAGAGGCATCGCCAGGTTGGCGGTATCGATAGAAGCGAGGAAGGGTTCCTGAAGGTGTTGAAGGATGATTTTGGGATGTCTCGTAGCGAATATGAGCGCATGCTTTATCTTAACATCATGAAGGCAAAGGTTTCAGCAGTGATTGATACTGATGCAAGCGCACTGGCAGACCAGATCGAGGTTGCCCTTTCTGAAACTAACAATGATTTTAAGGCGGTGGCCGGGAAATTTGAGGGGCGCGTTCTCTATGAGGAGACTGGTGGACTGGTCGCGAATAAAAATATTGATGGTGGTCGCGCTAGCGAGGCTTTGAAGCTTGAGCCAGGACAAACGAGCGGCAGATTTATGTCGATTAATGGTGATAGCTTCTACTTTGTAAAACTTGTGAATAAGACTGACGCGGAAGTGAACTTCGTGTCGATTGCAGTGCCATTCAGAGAATTCGACAGGCGTTTTGAGGAAATCAAGAACACTGAGGGCGGTGTTAACGAATATATCACTCTGGAATAGTGTGGTATAATTAAGGGGTAGGCGGGTATCGTATAACGGCTATTATGTATCCTTCCCAAGGATGAGACGAGGGTCCGACTCCCTCTACCCGCACCATATAGCACAGGCGACTGGGCTATTTTTGTGTTATAATATAAGAGATGGAAGAAATTGTTCAAAAATTAAAAACTATAGTTAAAGAACTTTTTGATGTAAATATAGAACCGGAAGTGACGGTGGCGCCAGCAGAGGCGAAGGCGGATTTTTCGTCGAATATAGCGATGCAGGTTGCAATTGCAATAAGCACACAAAAGAGACTGCGTCCACGAGAAATTGCTTGTGACATTGCAAAAAAGATGGGAGAGTACGACGTCGAAGTCGCTGGACCGGGTTTTTTGAATTTTACATTATCTACTGAATACTATAGTCAAAAAATGCGGGAACTCGGGGCTGATTTTGCTAAAAATATATCATGTAGTGAATATTCTGGGAAAACGGTAATTTGCGAATTCTCAGATCCAAATCCATTTAAGGTATTACACGTAGGGCATTTGTACACATCGATTGTGGGCGATTCGATTGCAAGGTTATTTGAATATGCCGGTGCAAAGGTGATCCGCGCGAATTTCGGCGGTGACGTGGGGCTTCACGTGGGTAAAACTATGTGGGCACTTTTAAAGAGTGGCATGAAAGATTTTACGATTGAAGATATTGCTGCGAAGTACGTTGAAGGGACGAGAGCCTATGAAGACGACGAGGTCGCCAAGGCTGAGATCGTCGAGATTAACAAAAAGGTTTATGAAATCGCCGAGAAGGGCTTGCATGACTCGGAGCTTGCGGAGATTTATTGGAAGGGTAGGGAACTTTCGTACAAGTATTTTGAGGATTTCTATGCCAGAATTGGTGTGAAGTTTGATAAGTATTATCCAGAGTCGACTGTAGCCGGACGTGGCCTTGCTGAGGTCAGGAAAGGCCTTGAAGCTGGGGTCTACGAAGCGTCTGATGGGGCAGTGGTTTATCGTGGCGACACGAAACTCGGGCTTCATACGCGCGTTTTCATCAACAAAGAAGGTTTGCCGACTTATGAGGCAAAGGATGTGGGGCTGATTTATACCAAATGGGATGATTACCATTTTGATAAGTCAGTAGTAATTACGGGGAATGACATTATTGATTACATGAAAATTGTGCTCGGTTCGGTGCGCGAGATGAATCCGGAACTGCCAGAACGTACAACGCATTTGACACACGGTCAAGTGAAGTTGCCTGGTTCGGTAAAAATGTCGTCTAGAAAAGGGAATTTCTTGAAGGCTGTGGATGTGCTCGATATGGTGTCTGAGGGGTTAAAGAAGAATTATGATTCGGACGATTTTACGGTGGCGCTTGGCGCGACGAAGTATGCGTTTTTGAAGTATAAGATGGGCGGAGATATTATCTTTGATCCGGAAGAGTCGGTGAAGATGACGGGGAATTCGGGGCCGTATCTGCTCTACTCGTGCGTACGTGCGAAGAAAATATTGAGCAGAACGAATTTTATGGCTTTAGCCGATATATATGATATGGATGAAAATGAAAAAGCTTTAGCTAAAAAACTTATTCAATACAAGATTATACTAAGAAGTTCTGTAACAAATATGGCACCAAATAAGCTTTGTGGCTACCTTTATGACTTAGCGCAAGAATTCTCGCGTTTTTATGAAAAATGTCCAGTAGTTGGAAGTGAACGCGTAGGTGTGCGATACGCTATTTTAGATGTATATCTAAAGACTATGTTACATGGCTTAAATATTCTGGGCATTGAAGTGCCGGAGGAAATGTAATGAAAAAAGCGAAGTTTTTGTGGATTGATCTTGAGATGACGGGGCTTTCTCCTGAGGAAGACCGCATTCTTGAGGTTGCAGCGATCGCAACGAACGTGAAGCTCGAAGAAGTCGCTAGATTTGAGGCAGTCGTGAAGGTTCCAGAAGAGCTCATGAAAAAACGTATGGTGGGTGAATTCTGGGAGAAGAACAAGGAATCGCGCGACGGTCTGATGGCTCAGAATGAAAATGGTAAGCCGGCCAAGGAAGTCGAAAAAGAGCTAATCAAGTTCGTTAAAAAGAATTTTGGTAAGGAAGTTTATCTTTCTGGCAATTCGATTCACCAAGACCGCAAGTTTATTGATAGAGAATGGCCAGAGCTATCTAAGATGCTACACTATCGCATGCTCGATGTGTCGGCATGGAAGATTTATTTTGAAAATGTACTAGATAAACATTTTGTGAAGCGTGAGGCACACCGAGCGCTTGATGATATTGAAGGATCAATTGAGGAGTTGAAATGGTATACGACGTTTCTAAAGTAAGCGGCATCGAAGAGTTCGCAGAGAAAAAAGAGAAGGAGCGCACGCTCTATCTCGTTAACGAAAAAGTATTTCTCGTTGTGAATAAAAACACGATTGAGCTTCGTTCGGATTCGAAACTGTCGAAGTTCTTGGCAGAGAAGTATGAATCTGTGATGATGTCTCGTTATTTCGGAAGAGGGGGAATCGAAATCGTGATGAGCGGACAGCTCGAAGACAGCGAAATTGATGACTTAGTGAGACTAAGCTATAATCTCTCAAAAGAAATGGAATAAAAAAGAGGCTCTCGAAGGAGCCTCCTTTTTTATTTTTTCTTTTTCAAGGAATCGCGAATTTCGCGAAGGAGAACGACGGTTTCGTCGACCTTTTCTTCGCCAGCTTCTTTGGCTGCTTTCTCTTCTTGTTTCTTGAGTTTCTCAGCGCTCTTTTTGAGGCCGGTCATGAACTTAATCATGAGGAAGACTACGAAGGCGATGATGAGGAAGTTGACGATGTTTTGGATGAGGTTGCCGTAGTTCAAGGTTGCGCCAGCGACATCAACACTAAGAGTCGTGAAGTCAAAACCACCGCCGACAAGTGAGACGAGTGGCATAATGAGGTCTTTGACGAGGGAATTGACGATGGCGGTGAAGGCTGAGCCTACGACAATACCTACGGCGAGATCCATGACGTTGCCGCGATTAATGAATTCGACGAATTCTTTACGAAAACCGCCGATTTTTTTGAAGCCTTTTTTGGCTGCTCCTTTGGTATCGATTTTTTTCATAAAACTCCTTTTCCAAAATTATAGCATTTTGGAATGGAGTAAACTAGTTATTCTCAGAAAAGGCAGAGAAGGTGTCGTGGAGGACTGTGAGGCTATTTGCCGATGAAGAGAGATAGGATTTTAGAGATGCGTTGCCAGTGGCTTTCTTCAAGGTGTTTTCGTAGTTGATGAGGTTTTGAGTTTCGTAGATCATTTTGCGGGCGAAGGTGCGGTCGATCATACCGTTGATTTTGGCTTCGAAGAGTTCGTTTTTTAGCTCTTCAAGAGCAGCGTTTTCTTTGTCGACAACTTTTTTGGTGTATTCCTTTTGTTTTAAAGAAAGGGAATCAGAAATGTAGTTAGCGAGAGTAGTGGAAACGTCGCTCAAAATTCCGGCGAGGGAAGTGTTGGTTGAGCGGAGGTCTGAAGATTTGATGGATTTGTTGTATTCGGTGATGACAGTTTGGAGATTGTCAGAACGAAGTTTCAAAGCGATGGCGCTGTCTTTTTCGGAGACGCGGTTTGCGGAAATGATGCCGCCGAAGATGGCAATAAGCGCAAAAAGGCCAACCGCAATGCCGAGTGCGATAAAGACTTGTTTCAAAAATGAGTTGTTACTATTTTTGGTTTTTGGGGCACTTGTTGGCGTAGAGATTTGGTCCAAATAAGCTTGATTATCCATATGCTTATTATAGCATAATACGGATTTTAAGATATGGTATACTTGGAATATGAATGATGCGAAGGAGGAGATAAAAGCGCGCCTTCCGGTTGAAGATGTCGTTTCACAATATATGGAACTGAAGCGCGCAGGACGAAGCCTGAAAGGCCATTCTCCTTGGGGTGTTGATAAGCATGAGAGCTTTATGGTGTCTCCGGAAAAAGGCATCTGGCACGATTTTTCGGCAAACAAAGGTGGAGACATTTTTACGTTCGTGATGGAAGTGGAGGGGATTTCATTCCGCGAGGCGATGGAGAAATTGGCAGCGCAAGCTGGGGTGGAACTGACGCGCTATACTGGCGGTGACCAGGAAGTGGCTAAGAAAAAGGCTAGGGCGAGAGAAGCGCTGGCGCTCGCGACGAAGTATTATCAGATTTGCTTAACTAAGAGTAAGCCGGTTTGTGAGTATGTGTTTTATAAACGCAATTTGAACCGCAAAACCGTGCAGGATTTTAAGATTGGTTATGCGCCGGCGGGAGGGAAGGTGCTAAAAGAAGTGCTTTTGAAGCGCGGATTTTCGGTGGCGGAACTTAGGACGGCGGGACTACTCAATCAGTATGATGGCGACATGTTTAGGGGGAGAATGACAGTGCCGTTTATTGATAATTTTGGGAACGTGATTGGTTTTACGGCGCGCGTGCTGGATAAAAGTGAACCAAAATATTTGAACACTTCGGATACTTTGTTGTTTAATAAAAGTCGCTTTGTGTTTGGTCTTTATCAGGCTAAGGAAGCGATTCGTCGTAATGGGTTTGTGGTGATCGTGGAGGGGAATATGGATGTGATTTCGTCACATCAGGCGGGAGTTTGCGAAGCGGTGGCGACATCCGGAACGGCGATGACTGAACAGCATCTCAAGATTTTGTCTGGCCTTACGTCTGATATTAGGCTGGCCTATGATGGTGATGATGCGGGGGTGAGGGCGGCAGAACGTGCGATTGAAATGGCGGGGGATTTGGGGCTAGATTTGTCGGTCATATCGAATTATCATGGCGCGAAGGATCCGGACGAGTTGATCCAGAAAGATCCGGAGCTTTGGCGACAGGCGGTTGAAGAACGCGTGCCGGCGATTGATTGGTTGCTCTCAAAATACGAGGAAAGAGTGGATCTTGAAAGCGGTTCGGGGAAGCGCAAATATTCGGATGTGGCTTTGAAGCTGCTCGATAAAATTACGGATGAAGTTGAGAGAGCGGGTTATGAGAAGAAGGTGGCTGAGAAGCTCGGAGTTGAGGTTGAGGACCTAAGAAAGAAGGGCAAACGTCTCGAAGAGAAGCTCGAGAAAAATAAGAGCCGCAAGATTTATAAGAATGCTAAGACTGAAGTGAAAAGTGATAGACTGAAGCAGCTCACGGAAAGTCTGCTTGCGATCAAGGTTTATGGTGGGGTGAAGACGAAGATTCCATTTGAGGTGCCGGATGACGAAACGAGACTAATGGAACTCGAGCTAGTTTTTAATCATGAACATGAGGGAATGGAACCGGACAGCGCGGAACTTGAAAAAGAAGCTGAGGAGCTGCTTGAGAGATTTAATGCTGAGCTTAAGAAAGAACGCAAGGCAGAACTAAACGCGAGACTCGCGGAAGTTGATGAGGATAGTCCAGAGTACGAAGAGATTCTAAAAGAGCTCCAAACCTTGCAAAAATCGTAGTTTTTAAGTATACTGAGCTTAATGAGTATTGACAAAGACGATATTTTGGATGCGAACGATTTAACGCTCGATATTGACGAGCCAGAATCGGCGGATCTTGCGGGGGAAGAAGAGCTTTCCGATGAGGAGCTCGCAATTACTGCTGAGAATGTTGATTCTTTTGCAGACGATTCAGTTAGGCTTTATCTTCGTGAAATTGGTAAAATTCCACTTCTTTCTCAGGAAGAGGAACAAGAACTCGCTGCCCGCATCGTGAAGGGCGACAAAAAGGCCAAGGATAAAATGGTTGAATCCAACATGCGTCTCGTGGTTTCGATTGCGAAGCGTTATGGTGGCCGTGGTCTTGATTTTCTAGATTTGATTCAAGAGGGAAACACTGGCCTTCTTCGCGCAGTTGAAAAATTCGATCCAGAAAAAGGCTTTAAGTTCTCGACTTATGCAACTTGGTGGATTCGCCAAGCTATTACGCGTGCAATTGCCGACCAGGCCCGTACGATTCGTATTCCAGTGCACATGGTTGAAACAATCAACAAAGTTCTTCGCACCACCCGCAAACTCACAACCGAACTTAACCGCGAGCCGACCAATGAGGAAATCGCTAAAGAACTCGACATGGAACCAGAGAAGGTTGATTATGTCATGCGCATTAAGCAGGATATCGCATCACTCGACGCATCAGTTGGACGTGAAGGTGATGATGAAGATTCTGTGCTTGGTGACTTCGTTGAGGATGAAGAGCGCGACTCGCCAGAAGAGTCTGCTGCTAACCAGATTTTGAAGGAACAACTTGCAGAAATTCTTTCCACCCTTTCAGAACGTGAACAAAAAATTATTCGTCTTCGTTTCGGAATTGGTGGCGGACGTCCACATACCCTCGAAGAGGTAGGTAATGAATTTGCCGTGACGCGCGAACGTATTCGTCAAATTGAAGCTAAGGCTCTATCAAAACTTCGTAAGAATAAAGATACGAAGAAATTGCATGAATACCTAAAGTAGGAGGAAGAATGAAACACTTGTTTAGAAACATTATGATCATCGCAGTGCTCGCCATTGCTCCTTGTTTTGCAGTTTTAAATACTGGTATGGCTTTTGCGGAAGGGGAACAAACCGCATCAGTTCTTAAAGATTGTGGAAGCAAGGCTTCCGGTGAAAACGGTGAAGGTATCTTCTGTTTGCTTAATACTGCTGTTGATATTCTCTCAGTTGGTGTTGGCGTGCTCGGCGTACTTGGTATTACCATCGTTGGTATTCAATATCTCACGGCTGGCGGCAGCGAGGACCAAACTCGCAAGGCAAAGCGTCGTATGTATGAAATTGTGATTGGTCTTGTAGTTTATGTGCTGATCGCAGTGATTCTAAAATGGCTCTTGCCGTCGATGAATGCTAATAGCTAGCATGAAAAGAATTATTATTGTCTATAATCCTAGATCTTCTCGATTCAAAGATGTGGAGCGGGAAGTTTTGGTTGAAGCGCGTGAACTCAAGGGCTACGCGGTGGGGAAGTATGAGGTTAAGGCGACGAATCTTGAGGATAACGTGAGGAGCCTGGCGCGCATCATCCAGGATGGCGATTTGGTGGTGGCGGCTGGTGGCGATGCGACTGGTGTGATTGTTGCGAATGCCGTGATGGTGTCTTCAAAAGAGGCGCTGGTTTCGGCGCTCCCGTTTGGGAATTTTAATGACTTTTCGAGAACGCTGGGGTTACCTAATTTTAATGATGTGCTTTCAGGGAAACTAGCGACGTATTGGCCGCTTGAGATTTTGGTGAATGGAAAACACTTCCGTTATGCGACGTGTTATGTGTCGATGGGGATGACTGCAGAATCCGTGAAGATTTTTGATGATAAGAAGATCCGAAAGAAGCTTCAAAAGGGGCATAAGAGCTCTTGGCGAAGTTATTTCTATCTTGCAAATTGGTATTTCAAGCATCGTCATAAGAAAAAGTTTATTCCGGAATTTTTGCTTAATGGTTCGGTTGTGAAGAAAGGGACGTCGGATTATTTCGCGATGAATGGGGCTTCGATGAGTCGCGTGATGAAGACGCGTCCGCACTATAAAAAGAGTAAAATGTTTATTCGCTTCGTGGGGAAGCTAGTGAGTTTTCCGAGACTGTGCGATTTCATGGCGAAGAGTATGTTTGTTAAGGTTCCGGGGCAGGTGGTGGACGGAGACACGATTCAGTTTTTGAATCCGGCGACGGTAGAGTTGCAGGCGGAGGGGGAGTATAAGACGTTTGAGAACGTTTCGAAGATTGAAATCCGAAAAGCAAAGACACCACTAAAAGTGGTCATGAAAAAACATAAATGATATACTAGAAACTATGGAAAATGTGAAGATTTTAGCAGTCGTGGGCATGAGTGGGAGCGGCAAGTCTGTCGTGGTTGATCATCTGACCGAAAAAGGCTATCCAAAGGTTTACTTTGGGGGAATGATTCTAAAAGAAATGGAGAAGCGCGGCATTGAAATTAACCCTGAGAACGAAAAGGCTTTTCGTGAGAAGATTCGTGCTGAAGAGGGAAATGATTGGGTAGTGCGCCAAGTGATTGCCGAGGTAAAAGATTTGATTAATGCCGGACAAAAACGCATTGTTCTAGACGGTGTTTATTCCTGGACTGAATACAAGATGATTAAACACGAATTTCCAGGTGCGGTGACTTTTCTTGCTGTAGTGACGACCAAAAAATTGCGTTATGCCCGCGTGGCAGAACGCACTGTGCGCCCGCTAAATTTGCAAGAGATTCAGATGCGTGACAGTGCCGAAATTGAAAATCTAGAGAAGGGTGGCCCGATTGCGGCAGCGGATTATTTTGTTTCAAACAATGGTACGATGGAAGAACTAAAATCTCGCGTGAACGAGGTTTTGAAAGAAATCGAGTTTTAGCTTGAATAATCTGGGGTGATGTGATATAATCTCCCTTATGATAACAAAAGAGAATAAAGACAAAGCTATTGCCAGTGTCGCTCGTAACAAGAACGACGTCGGTTCTCCTGAAGTTCAAGTTGCTATTCTCACCGCTCGTATCAAAGAAGTTACTGAGCACGTGAAGAATAATAAACATGACTTTATGGCTAAAAGAGGTTTAATGCAGATGGTGGGGAAGAGAAAGAAACTCCTGAAGTACCTCGAAACGACCGACTTCGAACTTTACAAGAAGACTGTCGCAAAGCTTGGCCTACGTAAATAATGAAAAATCCCGCCACTTAGGCGGGATTTTTGTTGCAAAAGAAAATCGCTCCCCGTTAGGACTGGGGAGCGAATAAGGTACTAAGGACGTTTTTTAAGCTCTTGGTAGTACTCTTCGTACTTTAGGTCTGCTTGCCAAACTTCCTCCGCACGCTCACGGAACCACGTAACCAGCTCCTCTCCGGCCTGGTTGTTTTTGTAGTTCATGACGTGCTCTTTTGAGCACCACTCATCCATTGCGGTCGTCCTGACCTGGAATTCGACGGTAACCATCTTAGTTCCGTTCGAGGTTGCAACGGCCACGCCCATGATGAGGTGGATTCCACGATAACCGGATTCTTTCGGCGTTTCAACGTAATCCCGTTCTTCATAGAGGACAAAACCGGAGTTCTTTTTCAGGTATTCTACCACTTCCTTTATATTATGAAGGAAAGGTACAACTATCCTGAAGCCAGCAATATCTTTTATATTGTTAGCAACCGCTTCTTTGTCCTCGGGATCAATGCCTTTTCTTTGGCATTTTTCGAGGAAACTGTCCTCGGTCTTGATCCTGTTTGTTGTGCTCTTAATTGGCCAGTCAAGCTTTGGAAGACTAGCCTCTTTTTCGGATCGATAGATTTCTATGTTTGTATCGACGTTTTTGATCGCCGAGCTGTATAGAAAGTTATCAATATATCGGTTTACCAATCACATCACCTCCCTTATAGTTTTGGTACACCATTTATAATTATAGCATACTTTGGCCTTTTTGTAAAGAGCATAAGCACGATAAATTGGGGTGGGGAAAGGTCCGTTTCGCCCCTTAAAAATTCGCCAACTTCATGCTATAATGGGGGTAGTAAATTAACAGGGAAGACGGCAGATACGAGATAGGGGCTCATATCTGATGTTTTCCCAGAAAGGATTTTTTCGTGGATATTATTAATCCAACAGGAAAACAAACACTTCGTGTTTCGACTGAGTGGCTTGGCCGCGAGTTGACGCTCGAAGTAAACCGTGTCGGGTTCCGCACCACATCGTCAGTCATGGTGACTTACGGTGACACCGTGGTTCTTGGGTCGGTCGTAGTTAGCAAAAAACCAGTAGTTCAGGATTTCTTCCCACTATCAATTGATTACGAAGAGAAATTCTATGCTGCAGGTAAGATTTCGGGTTCGAAATTTATTAAGCGCGAAGGAAAACCGGCTGATGAGGCAATTCTCGTTGGCCGTTTGATCGACCGCCCAATTCGCCCACTCTTTCCAAAGGGCTATCGCCAAGAGGTGCAGGTTGTTACAACCGTGCTTTCAATGGATCCAAACTTCCGCCCAGACTGTGTCGCTATGCTAGCAGCTTCTGCTGCTCTCATGAATGCTGGCGTGCCATTTGATGGTCCAGTTGCTGGTCTTCGTATTGGTCGTCTTGGTGGTGAATTCAAGGCCTTCCTCACTCCTGAAGAACGTGAAGAATCTCCACTTGATCTCGTGGTTGCCTGTAAAGATGGCAAGGTGATGATGGTTGAAGCTGGTGCTAAAGAAGTTCCAGAAGATACTATTATCGAAGCCATGCACTGGGCAGTTGCTAATGTTCAACCAGCGCTCGATCTTCAACGCGAACTTGCCGAGAAGGTTGCTGCTCCAGCTCAAGAATATGAATTACTTCTTCCTGATGAATCTCTTCAGGGCAAGGTTGATGAGTTCTGGGCTCGTGAGGGAATCGGCGAGAAAGCTCGTGGTAATGTGCTCGAACGTGCTGCTATTCTCGAAGAATTTGAGAACAAGATGCATGCTGAATTTGCCTTGGAACTTGGTGAAGGCGAAACTGATGAAGAAAAGGTGGCTGACTATGATGCTAGACTCCGTGCTGACTATTCACAAGCCTTTGAGCTTGCTAGGAACCACGAAGTTCGCCGTGCCATTATTGAGGATGGCGTGCGCCCAGATGGTCGTGTTTTGACCCAGGTTCGTCCACTTTCTTCACAGGTTGGCATTTTGCCACGTACACACGGTTCATCTCTGTTTACACGTGGTCTTACCCAAGCTATGAACATCGTTACGCTCGCTCCGCTCTCTTATGCACAAGAGCTTGATACGATGGAAGTAACTGATGGCAAGCGTCGTTACATGCATCATTACAACGCTCCTTCCTATACGGTTGGTGAATGTGGCCGTCTTGGTTCTCCTGGACGTCGTGAGGTTGGTCATGGTTACTTGGCTGAGCGCGCACTTCTCCCTGTGCTTCCTTCTGAAGAAGAATTCCCATACGCAATCCGTTCAGTTACCGAAATTATGTCTCAAAACGGTTCAACTTCTATGGCTGCAACCTGTTCATCATGTCTTGCATTGATGGATGCTGGCGTGCCTTTGAAGCGCCCAGTTTCTGGCGTAGCCATGGGCCTCATGGTTGATGTGCCTAAGGGACAGGAAATCACTTCTGATGATGTTGATAAAGCCTATGTCCTTACCGATCTTATGGACGCTGAGGACTTTGCTGGCGATATGGACTTCAAGGTTACTGGTACAACTGAAGGTATCACAGCTCTCCAGATGGATATGAAAGTTCACGGTCTTCCTGTTGAAATCATGGAGAAAGCTATCAAACAATCTCATGATGGACGTATGTTCATTCTTGAGCACATGCTTTCAGTTCTTCCTGGTCCAAGGGAATCAATTTCGAAGTATGCTCCAATGATTGAGAAGTTGATGATTAATCCAGACAAAATCGGTGCTGTGATTGGTAAAGGTGGTGAGATGATCAATAAGATTACCTCCGAAACCGGTGCTGAAGTTGATATTGATGATTCTGGTCTCGTGACGATTTCCGGCAAAGATCAAGAGAAAATCAAGAAAGCCCTTGATTGGGTGAGAAGCTTGACTGAGGAACCTGAAGTGGGGAAGATCTATGAAGGTACTGTCGTTACAATTAAAGACTTTGGTGCATTCGTGAATATCATGCCTGGTATTGATGGTATGCTCCACATTTCACAAATTTCAGATAAGCGTCTTGAGAAAGTTACGGATGCTTTGCACGAAGGCGATAAGATTCGTGTCAGACTCGTAGCAATTGATGACAAGGGACGTTTGTCACTCTCGATGAGAAACCTAGATTAGTTTCTGTGATACAATTGGGGTATGAAGAGACTCGTAATTATTGATGGGAAGTCGGTGTTCTATCGGGGTTATTATGCGATGGGGGCGTTATCGCTGCCTGATGGAACACCTACCGGAGGTATCTACGGGTTTGCTGCGATTGCGATGGAGATCGTAAAGCGGCTCAATCCTTATCAAGTGGTGGTGGCTTGGGACTCGAAGACATCTACCGCAAAGCGTAAAGCGATATTTGCTGATTATAAGGCTGGGCGTGTGAAACCGGGCGCGGATTTTTATGCGCAGATTCCACCGCTTAAGGAGCTAATTGAGAATCTTGGCTGGGCATTTGTTGAGGTGGATGAGTACGAAGCCGATGATATTATCGGCACGCTCAGCCGCCAGGCGGATGAGACGCTGGATGCGACAGGGAAATGCGAGTATGAGACATTTATCGTGTCATCTGATCTTGATATGTTGCAAATTGTGGATGATAACACAAGAATGTATAGGCTGCTCAAGGGCTTTTCGGAAATCCAGGAGATTGACGTGGCTGAGGTGGAAGCTAAGTACGGCATCAAAAAGTCGCAGTTCTTGGATTTGAAGGCGCTAAAAGGCGATAATTCCGATAATATCCCGGGTGTGCCTGGAATTGGGGAGAAGGGCGCCGTGAAGCTCCTGAACGATTTTGGGACGCTTGATGGAATTTATGAGCATATCGACGAGATTAAGGGCGCAACACATGACAAATTAGTGGCGGGGAAAGAGTCGGCATACATGTCACTTAAGCTCGCGAAGATTATGTTTGATGCGCCAGTCGAGCTTTCTAAGATCCCGGCTTTTGAGCTTAATGCTGAAAAAGTGATTAACGGTTTGAAGAAGCTTCGCTTCAACTCGCTCATCCGAAAGTTCGAATTGAACAAAAAAGTTATACAGGAAAAACAGGGGTCGGAAGACGATTCTGCGGCAAAAAATAGCGACCTACAAAATAGTGATTCAAACGCTGAGGATGCTGGTGAGTCTAGAACTGAACTTCTGCTCGACATGACTCCGGACGAAATGAAGGCGAAAATGTATGAGGATGAGGACTTTGCCAAAAGGATTCTTTCAGGCGAACTCTTTTCTTCTTTGAAGCCTGGAAACGTTCTAAACGATCTTGATTATCCGCTAGTGCCGGTGCTCTACAAGATGGAGAAGAAGGGCATGATGATTGATCGAGTCTATTTCGATAATCTTAAGAGTGAGTATGCGGCTGAGGTTTCGAGGAAAGAACGTGAGATTCAGCTGATGGCTGGAGTGGACTTTAATGTTAATTCACCGGTGCAGTTATCTGAGGTTTTGTTTGATAAGTTGGGTCTTCCTACAAAGGGAATTAAGAAGACTTCGCGAGGGTATTCAACGGGTGTAAAGGAACTTGAGAAATTGAAGAATGAGCACGCTATTATCCCGAGAATTACGGAATATCGCGAGGCGGCAAAGCTACTTTCTACCTATATTTTGCCAATGCCGGAGTTGGCAGATGAGAATAGTCGAATCCATACGACGTTTACACAGGGGGTGACGGCGACCGGTAGGCTCTCTTCGGTGAATCCGAATTTGCAGAACATTCCTGTTCGAACGGAAGAGGGGAAGCGTATTCGCGAGGGGTTTGTGGCGCCAGAGGGGAAGGTGTTGGTGTCGGCGGATTACTCGCAGTTTGAGCTGAGACTCGCGGCGGTGCTGTCTGGGGACAAGGCACTTACGGCAGACTTTAATTCTGGAATTGATATTCATACTAAGACGGCTGCAGAGGCGTTTTATAGAGACGAAATCGCAAGGGGTATGAGCCTCGAAGAAGCGATGAGCAAGGTAACAAAACAACAGAGGCGAGCAGCAAAGGTGATTAACTTTGGGGTGCTTTATGGTATGAGTGCAAAGGGGCTTGCAGATGCGGCAGAGATGAGCATATATGATGCAAAACAGTTTATTGAGCACTATTTTGAGCTTCGAGCTCCAATTAGAAAAAAGCTAGATGAGATTCTGAAACAGGCGCGCGAGAAAGGCTATGTTGAGACGTTCTTTGGGCGTCGTCGTTTGACGCCAGACGTTAAGGCGCCAAACTTCTTAGTGAGGGCGGCAGCAGAACGAGCAGCGGCTAACATGCCGATTCAGGGAACAGAAGCGGACCTGATGAAGCGTGCAATGATTCGGGTGGATCAAAAATTGCCTGAGGGGGCAGAGTTAATTATGCAGGTGCACGATTCGCTCATAGTGGAATGTGATGAGGTGCTAGAAGAACAGGTCTCGAAGATTCTAAAAGAGACGATGGAGGGGGTAGCGCCAGAGCTTGATATAAAGCTTGCTGTTGAAGTAACAAGTGGGAGAAACTGGGGGGAATTGTAGTGAATAAACAAGTTGAGATCTATCACGGCGCCAAGAAGGACGTGGTTTTTGATATTACTGGCGAGACGATTTGGGCAACTGAAGAACAGCTTTCGGAACTTTTTGATGTGGATCGTTCGGTCATAAACCGCCATATTCGCAACATTTACAGAGACGGCGAGCTAGACGAAAAGGCAACATGTGCAAAAAATGCACAAGTTCGAATGGAGGGGAATCGCCAGGTAGTGCGTGAGGTGAGGACGTTTAATCTCGACATGATTATTTCAGTGGGGTATCGTGTGAACTCTAGAAAAGCGACCGACTTTAGGATTTGGGCGACCAGAGTGCTTAAGGCATATGTCGTGGATGGTGCGGCGATCAACAAAAAGCGTCTTGGCGAGCTTGATTCGAAGAAGTTGCAGGAGATTGAAGGGGCGCTTGGAATCGTGAAGCGCTTGATGGCCGAAAATGAGTTAGATGCCGACGAGGCGGGTGGCATTCTTGAGGTAATTTCGAAATATAGCCCGAGCTTTAAGGCGCTTAAAGAGTTTGATGAGGGCCATATTTCGCTTAGAGCGAAAAATCCAAGAGCGACAAGAATGCTCTCGAAAGAGGAGTGCATTCAGATTATCAAGAATCTTAAGAGAAGTGTTAAAGGGGATGAGTTGTTTGGCGAACCGAGGGGCGGGGCGTTTGATTCGTCTCTTAATGCCGTGTTCCAGACTTTTGATAATAACGACCTTTATCCGTCTGTGGCAGAGAAGGCGGCGAATCTTTTGTATCTCGTAATCAAGGATCATCCGTTTTTGGATGGGAATAAAAGAATTGGTGCACTCCTGTTTGTGGTGTTTTTGACGATCAACAGTTATCACTTAACAGAGAACGGTGAGACGAAAATCTCGGATCGTGCCTTGACGGCTCTAGCGCTTCTGATTGCTGAAAGTAACCCATCTGAAAAAGAGCTAATTGTGGCATTAATCTGCAAGTTGTTGGAGAACTAGGATGCCGGAACTGCCTGAAGTTGAGACGATTAAGCGTGGGCTGATGAATTATATTTTGAACAAAAAAATTGTTCAGGTTGAAGTATTTGAGGGAAAGTCGGTCAAGAATGGGGAACTTACCTCTGTTACTGGTGCGAAAATTACCGGCCTTAGGCGCTTTGGAAAAGCACTTGTGATTGACCTTGATAATGGTATTTCTTTGATGGTGCACCTTAGAATGACGGGACAATTGATTTGGCGTGGGAAGGAAAATTTTGCTGCGGGGCACCCAAGCGAGAACTTTGTGGCTGAGCTTCCGAATAAGCAAACGCGGGTTGTGCTGAAATTCGAGGATGGGGTGCTTTATTTTAATGACCAAAGGAAATTTGGATTCTTTAAAATCCTTAAAACCTCGGAAGTCGAAAACGACGAGTTCATTAGGAAGCTTGCAAAAGAGCCATGGAAAATGGAAGCTAAGGAACTATACGATAAGTGTCAGCGACATGCGAAGGCACCGATTAAAGCGGTGCTTCTTGATCAGACGATTATTTGTGGACTAGGGAATATTTATGCGGATGAAGCACTGTTCTTCGCTAAGGTGCACCCGGCGACGAAGGCGGGAACGCTAAGTGAAAAGCAGGTGGCGTTGATTCTCGAGGGGGCGAGAGAAGTGATGCAGGCCTCAATCGATTCGGGCGGCTCGACAATGGCAACTTATGTGAAGGCGGATGGCACGCGAGGGGATTACCTGGAGAAATTTGCAAAGGTCTTTAGAAGAGACGGCATGCCATGCCCAAGATGCGGTACAATAATAGAAAAGATTCGTGTGGTAGGGCGAGGCACGCATATCTGTCCGGAGTGTCAAAAATGATTAGATTGTTTTATGGTGATGATCGTCTCAAATTAAAAGAGGAAGCTAAAAAGATTCTGGGGGAGAATTATGAGGTGCTTGAAGGTGTAAACATTCAGACTTCTGATATGCCGAGTATTTTTTATGGCGCTTCGCTTTTTAATGATAAGCGCGCGATTCTGATTACGGACCTTGGCGAGAATTTGGATGCCTTTGAGAAGCTGGATAAATATCTTGATACTCCACACGAGGTGGTTCTTATTGAATCAAAATTAGATAAGCGAACGGTGGCCTACAAGGCAATCAAAGACAAGATTGAGATTAAAGAATTTAAAGTCAAAGAGGCGATTGATCCATATCTCACCTTCAATATTTTGAAGACGGCGAAAAAGGATGGGGCGCGTGCCGTGAAGATGCTTGAAGAAATTGAAGAAGACCATGACCCGATGATGATTTTGGGTGCGTTTGTTTCGCAGGCGATTCGTGATTATAGTGCAAAGCAGGGAACAAAAGAAAAGAGAGTTCTCGAAGAACTCTCTAAACTTGATCTTTTAATGAAATCTAGCTCTATTCAGCCGTTTTCTTTGCTGAAGTCTTTTTTGCTGCAGGTTTCTTTGCTGTAGCTTTTGCAGCTGGTTTTTTAGCGGCTGGTTTGGCAGCTGGTTTAGCGGCAGCTTTTGGAGCAGCTTTTTTGGCAGCTTCGAACTTGACGCCAGCTTCTTTTGCGATTTTTGCAAGAGCAGCTTTGCGACGGGAAGTAGTGTTCTTCTTCAAAAGGTCTTTTTTGACGGCTTTGTCGTATTCGCTTTGAGCTTTAGCTAAAGTTTCGGCGTTTGGATTTGCCTTGAAAGCTTTAACAGCGGCCTTGATGGCTTTCTTGATTTCGACGTTGTGCTCAGTGCGCTTGATAGCTTGGCGAGCAGCCTTTTTTGCGGATTTAATAATCGGCATTTAGGATTCCTATAGATTAAATATTAATAACTTTCGAAGTATTATATCTTATTTTTGCATAAAAGTAAAGCAGTTAAATTATACGAGTACGGAAAAATGATTTATCTTGAGAGTCCTCTTTACAAAACATAAAACTTATGCTAATATTAACGGGTAAACAAGGTTCAAAAACAAAAATGCCAAACGACAAAACTCAAAAACCTGAGGCGGCACCAGATCGACGAAATGGTGAGCTCGAACAGGTTATAAACAAACTTAATGAGTCAAAAAATGTACTTATTGCGCTGTCTTCGGATCCTTCCGTAGATGAGCTTTCTGCTGCGATAGGTCTCTCTATCTATCTTGATAAGATGGGGAAGAGAGCTACAGCAATTTATTCTGGCGAGACGCCAAATGCGTTGGAATTTTTGAAACCTGATGATAAGTTTGTTGATTCTGCAGATGTTTTGCAGGATTTTGTCGTGGCAATTAACAAAGAAAAGGCTGACCATTTGAGATATAAACTCGATGGTGAGTATGTAAAAGTTTATATCACTCCATATGGACAGAAGATTACTGAGGGTGATTTGGACTTTTCGTATGGCGATTATAATGTTGACCTTGTGATTGCTCTTGATGTGGCAAATGGCATTGACCTTGATTCTGCATTGCGTGAACATGGCCGAATTATGCACGATGCGTCGATCGTGAACATTACGACTGGAAAACCAGGTAAGTTTGGCGAAATTGAATGGAGCGAGCCAGCTATGAGCTCTGTTTCTGAGATTTTGGCAAATCTTTGCTATGCATCCAGCGATGAAGTTCCACTAGGAAAGGATGAGGCAACAGCATTCCTTACGGGTATTGTTGCTGCAACGAATAGATTTTCGAATGCTAGGACGTCGTCTGCGACGATGTTGATGGCTTCAAAGTTGATGAAGTCTGGTGCAAATCAGCAACTCATCGCAAAGAATGTCACACCTGATGTTGATAACGAACTCTTCATGGAAAGCATGAGAAATGAAGCTATGCCGATTCCAGAAGATAAGGAAGAGGCTCCGGAAGAAGTTGAAGCTCCGGCTGAAGTCGAAGCTCCGGAAGAAGAAATGCCTACCGATGCTCCAGCACCATTGCCTGAAGAAATCGATGAGGATTTGAAAGCAGCAAAAGAATCACTCGCTGAGGTTGGCACGGAAGTCGCCAAGGCTGAAGCTAAGGCACCAATCGCAGTTAATAGCGGCGAGGCAGGGAATTTGGATGATGCTGCTGCAGCTATGATGAATGCGTCATTTGCTGATGCACCAGTTGAAGAAACTTTAGTTACGCCTCCGGACCTAGCGGCTAGTATTGCAGCACCTGAGGTCGCTCCAACTATTCAGCCACTGACTCAGCCTCAAGGATTTGATGTTAAGCCGGAAATGGTTGTCGAAACCCCAGCAGATTTAGCTAGCGGTATAGATACAGATAAATATAGTAATATGATTGCGGATGCTTTGGCAGATCAACAAAGCAATCCGGCTGTGGCGATGGCACCAGTTGTTTCTAACCAAATGGAAGCCCCAGCGCCAGAGATGGATTATAGTGCTATGACCGCTGATGCGATTGGTGCACCAGCTGTCCCAGTGATGCCTGAAGCTCCAGCAATGCCTGAGATGCCAGTGATGCCGGTTGCTCCTGCTCCTGAAATTCCGGCTGTTCCTGCTATGGAAGTTCCTGCGGCCCCTGCTATGGAAGTTCCTGCCGCTCCTGCTATGGGAGTTCCGGCGGCTCCTGTGGAGGCAATTCAGCCAGCAGCGCCAGTTGTTGAGCCAACACCTGAACCGCTTGGTAAACAACCAGCGATGCAAGACCAGGTCTATAGCCCAGTCGCTAACGATCCTAGCGCCTTCCATATTCCTGGAATGTAATTAGGGGTTGAAGTTTTTACTAAAACCTGTATAATAAAGAAATAGTGGACACGTAGCTCAGTTGGTTAGAGCGCCGCCCTGTCACGGCGGAGGTCGCGAGTTCGAGTCTCGTCGTGTCCGCCATTTTTTGTGTGAAAAAAGTTATTGAATTTTATTTATAGAGGTGATATAATTCATCCAATATGTCAATCAAAGTTACTAGAAAAGACCAAGGCGAAGCAAACGAAAACATTATCCGTCGCTTCAATCGCAAAGTTCTTCAGAGCGGTATTATGCCACTTAAGAAAGAGCAAATGCGTTTTTCAAAGCCTCTTTCAAAGCGTGAACGCCGTCTAAAGGCAATCATCCGCGAACGCCGCAAAGCTGAAAAGACTGAAAAAATCAAATTAGGTCTTAAATAAGAAAAGCGCCCCGAAAAGGGCGTTTTTTGAGGTATAATTAAGAGTGAAAAGGAGAAATAAATGATTATATTATTCGGTTTGGCCGGAACAGGGAAAGGAACGCAGGGCAAGGCTTTGTCTGAGATTTTTGGATGGCGCTGGTTGTCTGTGGGTCAGGTTATTAGGGATACTGGTCAATATGATGACGTTATTAATCGTGGGGAATTGATTGGTGATGACGATGTGATTCGATTAATGAACGAGCGCATTGAGCGTGACGAAGCAGAAGGTTTTGATCTCATTTTGGATGGATATCCACGTGATGAATATCAGGCAAAATGGATGATGAAAAACATGGCAGAGAAGATTGACGGGGCAATTCTTTTGGAGGTGCCAAAAGAGGAGCTTTATGAACGTCTCGCTCTTAGGGGTCGTGAGGACGATAAGACTCGTGAGTCCATTGAACGCCGTTTCGAGATTTCTGAGAATAACTTTAAGGCTATTTTCCCATTACTTGAGGAGAATGGTATTGAAATTAAGCGTGTGAATGGCGTTGGAAGCGTGAAGGAAGTGACGAACCGCTTGGTTGAGGTTGTACAAAGAATAGTGCCTTCGGCTCGCGTGCAAGAGAAAGATGTTAACGGAGGCGATATTGAACGCTATGGCGACTGATAAGATTACGGCAATGCGTGAAGGTGGGCAAATCATGGGCCATCTTTTGGCCGATCTTAAGGAGTACGTACAGCCAGGGATGACCGGGAAAGAGATTGATACGTGGGTCAGGAACGAAATCGTGAAGCGTGGGGCGATTGTGGCCTATGATCTTCTAGAAGAAAAGTTTCCGGGAGCGATCTGTATTTCAATAAACGATCAATTGGTCCATGGAGCACCAAAAGACGAGCCGCTAGAAGAAGGGGATAAGGTTTCATTTGACCTTGTGATTTTGTACAAGGGTTATTATACTGATTCAGCATTTACGATGATTGTGGGCAAGAAGGGTTCTCCTGCTGTCAAGAAAATGATTTCGGTGACTGAATCGGCTCTTTGGGAGGGGATTGAACAGGTTAGACCAGGCGCACATATTGGCGATATTGGTCATGCCGTTGAAAAGGTTCTTCGTGCTGGAAAGTTGGGTGTGATTGAAAACTATATTGGTCATGGAATTGGCACAGAAATGCATATGGATCCAGAGGTGCCAAATTATGGGCGCAAGGGAACTGGGTACGTGCTGAAAGTTGGCGATACGATTTGTATTGAGCCGATGTCTTGTCTTGGAAAGCCATCAAATTATGTTGATGAGGATGATGGTTGGTCTGTGAAAATGAAGGATGGTTCGATTGGATGTCACTGTGAGCATACGATTCTGGTGACCGAAGATGGCTACGAAGTTTTGACTTTGCCAAAATAATTGACTACGTGTTATAATGTGCTTATGGATGAAACTAGTCGATACGCAGTAGGACTAGATGTTGGGACAGAAAATGTCCGAGCTGTTGTTCTTTCTGTTCTTAAGAACGGCGAAATTGCCGTGGTTGGTTATAATGAAGGTAAATCTGCTGGTATGCGTAAAGGCATGGTGGCAAATCTTGCAGGCCCTGCTGGTGCAATCGACAAGATGCTCGGTGAAGTCGAGCACATGTGTGGACGCGATGTGAATTCTGCGTATGCGACGATTAATGGTTCACAAATTTTGTCTACTAGAACTGAAGGTATGATTGCCGTAGGAACGGTTGATCACGAAATTGACGGAAATGATTTGGAACGCGTTGAGGATGTTGCGGTGATGGGTCGAATCCCGGCAAACCGTGAGGTGCTTGATGTAGTTCCGCTTGAATATGCGATTGATGGCCAAGGTGGAATCAAGGATCCAATTGGTATGTCTGGTACTCGTCTTGAGATGCGTGCGTGCGTAATTTCAGCACTTGCACCAAACGTTGAGAATTTGAAGAAAGCGGCAGAAACGGCCGATGTAGCTGTGCTTAAAGTCGTGCCAAGCGTGGTGGCGGCTGCAAGAGCTGTGCTTACGGAGAAGCAGAAAGAGAATGGCGTGGCCGTGATCGATCTTGGTGGGGCAACGACATCAGTGGCTGTTTATGAAGAAGGTGATCTTCAATATGTTGGGGTGGTCCCGGCCGGCTCAAATAATATTACGAATGATCTTGCGATTGTGCTCGCAATTGAGCCAGAGCTTGCTGAGGACATCAAAACTCGTTTTATTACTGGTAACTTTGATTCTGAAAAATCCAATGTGATTAAGATCAATCATAACAAGATTGAGCGTGTGTTCGATAGAAGGGAAGTTGAAGAAGTTGCAAAGGCTCGCCTTGAAGAAATTTTCGGTGAGGTACGCAAGAAACTCAAAGCCGCCAAATATGACCAAAGGTTGCCAGAGGGTGTGGTCTTGGTTGGTGGTGGCGCAAAAATGCGCGATATCGAGGTGTTTGCCAAGAACGTGCTCGAGGCTTCTGCTAAGGTTGGAGTTCCGAATGGACTTGGCGGTGTTTCCTCTGATATTGAAAAGCCAGAATATGCTGCTGCGGTTGGTCTTGCCTTGCTTGCTGCTGATGACGGTGATCAAATTAAGGACGTGAAGAAATCGCCAAAGAAGAAAGCTAAGAATAGTAGTGGCGGCGGCCTTTCGTTTATCAAGAAAATTTTCTCGAAGTTTTAATCTTATTATTAGGGGATTTTCAGGTATTTCTGGTTTTTTGTGGTATACTTATGAAAAGATATTCTAAAGCGAGGATTTATTATGCCTGAAATTAAACCAACTGAGGTGGAGAGTACAGCAAGCATTAAAGTGGTCGGTGTTGGTGGCGCTGGTGGATCAGCGGTCGATCGCATGAAGGAAGTCGGCTTATCTGGTGTTGAATTTGTTGCAGTCAACACTGATGCTCAAGCTTTGCATCATTCTGCCGCCGATACAAAAGTTCATATTGGAAAAGGTCTTGGTGCTGGTGGTGATCCTGAAAAAGGTCGCGAAGCTGCCGATGAGAGCCGTGAAGAAATTGGTAAGGCTCTTGAAGGTGCCGATATGGTATTTATTACCCTTGGTGCTGGTGGTGGTACCGGTTCTGGTGCTGGTCCAATCGTAGCAGAAGAAGCACGTAAAAAAGATATCCTCACTGTTGGTGTGGCTACAAAACCATTCACCTTTGAAGGTGCTAAGCGCCGTGAAAACGCAGAACTCGCTATTGATAAACTTGCTCACCAAGTTGATGCTCTTATTACAATTCCTAACGATCGTCTTCTCCAGACTATCGATCCTCGCACTCCACTTCTTGAAACCTTCAAGATTGCTGACGATGTGCTTCGCCAAGGTGTTCAGGGCATTTCTGAACTTATTACAGAACACTCACTTATCAACCTCGACTTTGCCGATGTGAAGGCAATCATGAAGAACGCTGGTTCTGCTCTTATGGGTATTGGCCGCGCTTCTGGCGAGAATCGTGCTGTACTTGCTGCCCAACAAGCTGTCGAATCTCCTCTTATTGAGGTCAGAATCGAAGGTGCTCGTGGCGTCCTCTTCTCAGTCGCTGGTGGTTATGATATGTCTATGTCTGAAATCCAAGAAGCTGCTGAGGTTATTACTGGTTCAGTTTCTCCAGATGCAAATATTATCTTTGGTGCATCAATTCGCCCAGAACTTGGCGATGAAATCGTTGTTACGGTTGTTGCAACTGGATTTGATTCTGAATATCGCCAAGAGCCAGTTGCTCCAGCACAAAGCGAGGAAGAAAAGCCAGCTACTTCGATGGAAAATGAAAAACCAGAAGCTGAAGAAAAAGATTTTGCAATTGAGAATAAAAGCAACATGTGGGATTCTATCAAAAAGGATCCTGAACCGGAACCAGCAACTGATGACGATGCCATGGATGTTCCACCTTCACTTCGTGAAAGATTCCTCGGAAAGAAAAAGAAAGACTAATTTTAGGGAGGCTTGCGGATGGAACAGAAGTTTCGAATCGGGGATAGCAAAGTTCTAGAAAGCCGCGAGACCGTCGACGGCAAGATGATTCGTAGGCGCCGTGAGTCGCCTGATGGCCATCGCTTTACGACTTATGAGCGTATTGAAATGCCGCCACTAACTGTTCTAAAACGTAGTGGTAACAAAGAAATCTTTGACCGCGATAAGCTCCATATGGCAGTAAAACGTAGTGTCGGGAAGTTCTTTAATTCGGAAATTGAAATTGAGAACGTAATCAACAAGGTTGTTGATGCGCTGTATGGTCTTGGAAAAGACGAAGTATCCTCGACTCAGATTGGGGAAGCAGTGCTTGACGTTCTTGCTGGCATTAATGAAGTTGCCTATGTGCGCTTTGCTAGTGTGTTCCAGGAATTTAAAACGCTTGATGATTTTGAAGAGATTCTTCGTAAACAAAAGGAAAAGAGAGGAAAATAAAAATGGCCAGGGTGGTTTGTGTTTGTCGAGAGGGGATGGACTATTCACGTTCAACATTTGATTTTTTGGAGGATTTTTATCGCAAAACCGGAAAACAGATTGAGGTTTTGGATCCGGACCGAGAAGATGGGTTTTGCAGGGCGTATGATGTTGTAGAATATCCAACGATTTTGGCACTAGACAATAACGGCAAGGTGTTAGCGAGCTGGAGGGGGAAGGAAATGCCGTTAATTGATGAAGTAAACTATTATTTGATTTAAATTTGTACTCAAGTAATAGCCTAAGCTCTTGATTCTCTATAGAGGTTATGCTATTATTTTTGTAGAGTGATGGAGCATAATTTTAAGAAGGGAAATTATGCTTACCAAAATAAAAAATAACAACAAAACCAGAATGATGGCCGCTGCGCTGGTCTTTTTGGTTTCAATTATTATTCCGAGCGCCGCTTTTGCGGAACCAGGTGTATCAATTACGGATGCACAATGTACAAATACGTTTCAGGGTTCTGAACGTACAGACTTCAACATTACTGTTGATGGTCTTAACATTTTGACTGACGATGTTAAGTTTGAAGCTGTTGGCGATAAACTTGTTTGTTCTATTACTATTAACAACAATACGGACGACATTGTCGAGGTAAATTCGAATTCTGCTGCCTCTTTGTCGAATGACCACATTTCTCATAGCCTCACTTCGAGCACTGGGAATACGATTGATATAGATGCCTTTAAAACCTTCATCTATACAGTCCAATACGTAGCTCCGTATACTGAGACTCAAACCTTCAATAATACTCTTGAAATTAAACTTACGGCTGATGATGTAGCAGTTCCAAATACTGGTACTATGACGACGCCAGAAACTGATGGAAAGGAAATCGTTAATATTGCCGAAACTGTTGCAATTGTCTTTGGTGTTGTAGCTTTGGTTGCACTCGTGATGAAGAAGTCTAGAAGACAAGTTGTTTCTTTTGCGGCTCTTTCAGTCCTGGCTTTGTCTGCCGCTAAGTTCTCAGCCAACGCCCTTCATGTTGCGACTGTGACGGTGAGTAATAAAATTATTGTCAGTATGGAGACCCTGGAGCCGTATACGGATGTTGATGTTTCTGAGCTATATACTCTTACATCGAACATACTGGATAATGGGTATGACAATGAGAGATTCCCGTACAACGTGTATGCCGTGCCTTCTACATCGAATAATATTGATGTTTCTTCAGGCGACTTCGTAAGTAATGAGGTCACCTTCCTTATCGATCATGTTAATGCTTATAACCAATATCTTATTGATCTAACGAATAATGGTAGTACGGATGCTATGTATGTGGGGGCCCCGGTCATTACAGGTCTTACGGATGAGCAAAAAGAATTCATCCAGGTTGTTGCTACTTATGAATTTGGTACACCAATGCAGAGGGGCGATTTGATTCGTCCTGGCGAAATGAAACGGGTTCTTGTACGTGTCAAATATAAAGATGGTTACAGTGGGCCATTCCATACTGGCGAAGCGATTTCATTTAACCTTGAGTTCCCGTTCGTGAAGGCTAACTATTCTGCTAAGGAGGTGAATGATGGTGCAGGATGGTTAAACATGAGACTTAGTTCGGCGCCTATGGTTAGGACTCCAGACAATATTACCTATTATGATTCCAGAAGAGTTAAACGTATTGAAAGCTATAACCCGCAATTCTCGAATCCGAGGAGTGATGGCGTAATAGTATCGTTCCAGGCGGCGGATGAGCTAGATCTTAGTAACGCCGTGGAAATGGATTCTGGCGAAAAGATTGAAGATTTGTCCATTATGCAGGACGGTTCTGTTGTTGCGTGGATTGAACTGAATGAAGATGGGGAAGATTACGATGGCCCATATAGTGATAAAAAATTCTATGACTACTATGTCTATTCTAAAACTGGCTCTGTGGTTGTAGATAATTGTGACTATCTCTTTAGAGAAACGTTTTCTTACGTCAATAAAATGGATTTGCATGGTTTTGATTTGAGTCGCTGTACGAGTGCGCATTTTATGCTTTCTGGTGTTGGTTATAGTGTTGATGGTTCAGTTCAGACTCCGTTCGTGATTGATATGGGTGACTGGACTGGCGAAAATCTGTATTATTCTGATGATTTGTTCCTCCGCGCAGGGAATGGTAACACAGTTAGTGCTGAGATCAGATTTTCAGAAAATTGGAACCCAATTAATTTGACCCATGCCTCGTATATGTTCCATGAATTTGGTAGCCATGCTGCGACCGTCACGGTTAATACGGAGGGTTGGCGTCTCAGCAACCTTATCGATGCTAGCTTTATGTATGCGGATATTGGCGAATATAATCCAGATGGTACAGTTGTTGTCAAAGCTAAGAATATGTATATGCCAAGAGTTAAGAACTTGAGCAATGCATTCTATGACGTTGGTGGATATGCACATGCTAAGCATGTAAATATTGATGCGGCCGGCTGGGAGTATGGCAACGTTCAGTCGATGTATAAAATGTTTGCTAATACCTGTACCGGTTCTGGGCGCTACACGGATGCGACATGTGATGTAAAGTTTGATCTTAAGACTCATGGCATTACTGATTTTTCCGATATGTTTAGCTGTACCGGTATGATGATTGGCGGGGAAGGGTTTAACTTTGACGAATTTGATACATCGGCCGCTACAAATATGGATAGGCTATTCTATCAAGTGGATGTTAAAGCGCTTGCTGACAGTGGTGCGCTTAGCAAGATCGACTCGACGAATGTTACCAGTATGGACTCCATGTTCTATATCCTGTCTAATATTACTAATGCAGAGACGGTTACATTAGATATGTCATCATTTGACACTTCGGATGTAACGAAGATGGCATACTTCCTTTCTGGAATCGGAGGCGTAAAGAATCTCATTATCGACATGTCGAGCTTTGACTTTGGTAGTGTCACTGATCTTCCGTCTGGCCCATACACTAAATTGATCAAATTACCATCCGGAATAGATAGCATATTGATCTATGTGAAGGATCAGGCAGCAAAAGATTTCGTTATGGCCAATAGTGGAATTGAAGGCGACTACGGCGGCTATACTAGCTTCACTGATGATCAGGTCGTAATCAAGTAGTTCCACTTGAATAACTCGCTTATGCGCGGTAAAATTAGCATAAGCGAGTTTTATGATGAAAAAAATAGGTCAGCTATTGATTTTAGGATTAGTCCTGTCCTTTGTCGGGGCTGATTCTGCATGGGCGGATCCGTCTTCGACTATTGATATTGAAGTTACAACGACACTTAGTCTCTCGCTCAGCCAGACTTTAGTTAATTTTAATTTATCGTCTGGTAGCTTCATGACGAGAAATATTTCTATTACCGGCATGACTAATAGTCCGGCCGGATACAGCATTAGTGTCAGGCCAACTGGGGAGACGGCTGGACTTAAACATAGCAGAGCCTCGGTTAGTGCGGTGATCCCGACGCTAGATGCGCCTGCTTTGGTGGCAGATTTTCCGGACAGTGGTTGGGGATATTCCGGAGAGGACACCGTGACAACTTATAATCCGTTTTCTACCGAGAATACAAATGTTTTTGTGACGGGCGAGCACGGCCAGGCGACACACAAGTTTACGATTGGTATTGGTGTCGGCGAAGAGCTTCCGGCGGGTGTTTATTCAAATGAGTTGATGTTTACGATGGTGGGGAACATACCGCCAGAACCGGAACCGGCGGGAACGCAGGGCGGAAGCATTAATGAGCCTGGTGGCTCGAATGCTGGGCGTGTTTATGCGGCTAATTCGCTCGAGAGAGCCTTCGAGATTGCTTATGTGAAGGCAAGGAAACCAGTATATATTGAGGATAGTTCCGCCACGCTTGGTTGGCGTCCAATGACGGATACTGACGATGCTTCTGATAAGGAAATCCGCTTTGCGATTCAGGATATTGGTTTGACGTTTGAAGAGAATGATACGACGAAAGACGTCTGCGCTTGGGTTACCGATGGTACGGAAGCAAAGCTGTTGGATCTTAGGGACGGTAAGTCTTATTGGGTGGCTAAGCTTCAGGATGGTCATTGTTGGATGACTCAGAACCTAGACTATAACATCGTTGCTGGAGTTCCAATCACTTCAGAAACGACAAACCTGAAACAATTCGGAGTTGGCGCATATACAACAGAAAACGGATATGCCCAGGATGCAGCAACAGGAGTTATTTCTTGGACGCCAGCAAGCGGTGCGGGCACAATCGATGCTCAAGCTGCGGCTGCTGGAAATAGCTATGGGTTTATTACTGGATGGGCGGGCAGTTATTATGTTCCGGCCTCTGCGGATCCGGGTGATTGGTATTGGAAGAGCCAACCATTCTATCAGTCATCGGTTTGCGATACTGCGAGTTGTAATTATCTTGCTAAGTCAAACGAACTCTATGCTACCTATTTTTCGGAAACTCCGAGTGCTGCGACAAATAACGAACACGGGCATGTGGGCAACTATTACGACTGGACAGCCGCTATCGCTACAAATGATTCTACAGTCTATGATGCGGCTACAAATATAATCGATAATCCGGGGAATTCAATCTGTCCTAAAGGTTGGAGGCTTCCTATTGGCTCAAACATAACTACTGGCGAGAATATGAATGAATTTATGCGCCTAATAAATCTTTATAATGGCGGGCTTACTACTAGTAGCGAAAGCATTGAGGGGGCTCCGCTATACGTGGTTCGAGCTGGCGGCATTGGAAGTGGTAGATTATACTCTGCAGGGAACAATGGCCAATACTGGTCTTCAACTCTCAGTAGTGGATCTCACGTTTACGAGTTGTTCTTTACCTCAGGGCGTGTAGCTGCGTCTGATTCTACTCGGGATTTCGGGTATTCAGTGCGTTGTGTATCTGAATAGGCTGTGGGTGCTGGAAAAATTGGAGAAAATATGCTATATATAATATATATAGCGTTTGAGTGGTTATCAGCCACGAGCTGGCGAAAGAACGGTTTTCCTAGTAGAATCGCCCGTGAATCTGCGTAAAAGACGAATTAAGGGCCGAGTAATCGGAAATTGGATGGTACCGCTCCGCATGAGTTCCAATGGTAAAACATTGGATTTTTTAATATAAAGGAGAAACCATGAAATACAAGTCCGGTGAAAGACGCAGGGCGATCGAATATGAAAAAGCCCTCGTGGAGTGGTGGAAAGAGAATCGCTGCTTCGAGAAGTCGGTCGAGAATCGTCCGATTGATAATTCGTATGTTTTTTATGACGGACCTCCGTTTATTACTGGTAATCCACATCATGGAACGTTGCTTTCTTCAATCGTGAAGGATGCGGTGCCACGTTTCTGGACGATGCGCGGAAAGCGCGTTGAACGTCGTTGGGGTTGGGATTGTCATGGTCTCCCAGCTGAAAACTTCGTTGAAAAACAACTTGGCATCACGGATCGTCGCGACATTGGTACGAAGATTTCTCTTGAAAGCTATATTTTGAAAGCGCGTGAGTCGATGGTGGCAAATTCAGAGACTTGGCGCGGCACGATTGACCGTATTGGACGTTGGGTTGATTTTGATAATTGCTACCGCACCATGAACAAAGATTTTATGGAATCGGTATGGTGGGCATTCAAGACTTTGTATGAAAAGGGGAAGATCTATGAAGGCCGTAAGGTTTTGATGTATGATACAAAGTTTGCGACACCTGTTTCGAAGGCTGAAGTTACGATGGATAATGACGCCTATCAGGTGGTGACGGATCCAAGCGCCTATGTGAAGTTTAAAGCAACGGATGAGGATTATTATTTCCTCGCCTGGACGACAACGCCATGGACTTTGCCGGCCAATATGTGTCTGGCGGTTAATCCGGAAATGGATTATGGGGTTTATGAGGTTGAAGGCGACAAACTCGTGGTTGCGCTTGAGCGTGCTAAAGTTTTGTTCCCAGATCTTAAGCCAGTGGTGGCTTATAAAGGTACGGCACTTGTGGGGAAGAAATATGAACCAATTCTGCCAGTAGCAGACAGCTTGTTTGATCTTGGTCTTAGAGGTGAAGATGGAACGATGCGCCGTGATGAGACTTATACGGTGCTTGCTGGCGATTTTGTGTCTTCTGAAAATGGTACCGGAATTGTGCATATCGCGCCGGCCTATGGTGAAGATGACTACGCTTTGGTGCAGAAGCATGCCGTGGACTTTGTAGATTGTCTTGACGAGAACGGCTATTACTTGCCAGAGATGAGGAAGACTTTGAACGACCTTGGCGTCCGCGACACGGACGAAAATGGTATTCAAGTTTGGGCGGGAAATAAGTTTATTGCGAAGGTGCTTGAGGAGAGGGGAATCATCTTTAAGATTGAATATATTCAGCACGAATATCCGTTTAACCCTCGCTCGAAGGAACGCATTATCTATCGTGCATTCCCAAGCTGGTTCTTTGATGTTGATGGCAGCAAGAGCCTGATGCTTGAAGAGAACGAGAATATTAACTGGTTCCCAGAATACTTGAAGCATGGTCGCTTTGCGAAGAACATTGAGGCGGCGCCAGATTGGAACCTCTCGCGCGATCGTTTCTGGGCTACGGCAATGCCGGTCTGGAAGGGTGATAAAGGTTCGGTTAAGGTGGTGGGCTCTTACGATGAGCTTTATGAGCTATCTGGAGTACGTCTTGAAGACTATCACCGCCCATGGGTGGATGAAATCGAATTTGATATCGATGGCGAGCATTTTAAACGCATTGAGAAGGTTTTGGACTGCTGGTTTGAGTCTGGTTCGATGCCGTTTGCGCAGCTTCACTATCCTTTTGAAAATAAAGAGAAATTCGAGCAGAACTATCCGGCAGATTTTATCGTAGAATATGTGGGGCAGGTGCGTGCATGGTTCTATTATGTTCATTGCGTGAATACGGCGCTATTTGGTCATAATGCGTATAAAAACGTGATTACGACTGGTACGCTGGCTGGAAATGATGGTCGCAAGATGAGTAAGTCACTAGGGAACTATACGGATCCAAACGAATTGATGGATAAATATTCGGCTGATTCGCTACGCTTCCTTTTGCTTAGCTCGCCAGTTCTTGCTGGTGAAGACTTTGCGCTGCTTGATAAGGATGTTTCGGATACGGCGCGCAAGCTTTCGATGATTTGGAACGTGTATGATTTCTTCACGACGTATGCCGAGGTTGAGGGGTGGGATTCTGAAAATGCCAAGTTGGAACTGAAGAATCCACTCGACGCTTGGATTGTGTCTAGAGTTTATCAACTCCGTGACGAGATTACGGACGGGATGGAGAAATATGATATCCCGACGGCAGTTTCTGGAATCTTGCCATTTGTTGATGATTTGTCGAACTGGTTTGTACGTCGTTCACGTCGTCGTTTTTCGAAGAATGATGATGCTGCTGACAAGGAAGAGGCATTCTCGACTTTGTATTTCGTCTTGGTGTATTTGAGCAAAATTATTGCACCGTTCGTGCCATTCCTCGCAGAGGAGTTGTATCAAAAAATGACTCAGAGCGGCGAGTCGGTCCATCTTTTGGACTGGCCAGAAGCTGGTGCGATTAATACTGAGGTACTCGAGGAAATGTCCCGCACACGCGAGATTATCACCGAGGGACTTGCCCTTCGTATGCAGAAGTCTGATACTGAAGAACAAATTAAAGTTCGTCAGCCACTATCCGAGATTACATATGGTGGGGAAAAGCTTTCGGAGTTCTATGAAGGTATCATTGCGGATGAAGTGAACGTTAAAAAAGTTACTCATGCGGATGTAGTTTCTTTGAACAAAGAGCTTACGCCAGAACTGTTGGACGAGGGGTATACGCGTGAGTTGATCCGTGCCGTTCAGAATGCTCGTAAGAATGCTGGGCTCAACATGAATGACCATATATTATTATCTGTGTCCTGCAAGGTGCCAGAAGCGTTTTCTGACATGTTCATGGCGGAAGTGTTGGCGGATAGCGTGTCTGATAATGGTAACTATTCGTATGATGAGATCGTGAAGGTGAATGGGGAAAACGTCACGGTGTCGCTTGAAAGAGCGTAAAGGGAATAAAAGACTAGCACAGCGAGTCTAGAAATGTTTCACGTCGCGCGGTCCTAATTCCTACAACATGTTCGCGGAATAAAAATGAAAAATGGAGTCTTCTTATGGAAGACTCCTTTCATTTTTATCCGGAAATGTTGTAAGAATTCCGGCTCGTTCAATATATTTCTAGCCTCGCCATGCCAGTTTTTTATTCATTTTTCTCTCTGTTAATTTGACAAAAGTGCGAAAATAAAGCATAATCAGTATTGACAAAAATGGCAAAGTGTGCTACTATTAGGACAGTTAGGAAATAAATAAAAACTAACAAACAAAAAACAACTTGATACTTAATCCGAAAACAGAAAGGAGGATTCGGGAACAAGGTCAAGAAAAAACAAACAATAACAAAAGGAAAATAAAATGAAATTCGAGGCATATAAGAATGAGGTCGATTACACTAGCCCAGACTACGTAAGCGATGAAGCACTCAAGAAGATCAAATCAGCTAAGGTTGGGATGAAGGTTCTCGACGTATTCCATATGTAGTTTTCCGGAAAGGTATCCAATGTAAGGAAATTTGAATACTAACTAACGGAAAGGATAAATATACCGATGTAGCGAAGCAAAGTTCTACTATATATTATTTAAGGGAATTATAAGCATAAGATAGAGAAAAGCTTTAGAAAAACAACCATAAATTACCTAAAAAACCGAACAATTAGTTCGGTTTTTTAGTGGGTTTTCTTGGGGTTGACTCTTTAAGACGTTTATGCTAAATTTTTATCAGATAAGGTCATATCAAAATAAACAATTTAAGGAAAGGTATTCCATGGATAATACTACCGTTTCGAATATCAACGATAACATCATGTCTGATGAAGACTTGAAAGACACTCTCAATTCAATGTCGACAGATGAGGTTTTGCACGTTGTTGCGATTACTTTGTTGACAGAGAAAGGCTTCACTGATCTTGACGATGACACTAAGAGAGATATGGTTGAAGACTTGGTCCAAAGGGAATACGAATTTATCAACCGTTCCATAATTGCTGCACTTCCTGCTGAAGGAAAAGCGGAACTTGACCAATTAGTTGAATCAGGAGAAGTTACGGCTGAAGCGATGCAAGGCATCGTGGATAAATCTGGCATTGATGCCAACGCGATTACTGAAGAAGCAATGAAGAAATTCAGAGAGATTTATCTCGCCGACCACAAAGAAATGGAGGAGTAAGATGCCTGGCGGAAATAAAGCGCCTAATGCAGGCGGCGGCCAGGAGGCTATCCAGAATGATCCTCAGGTCGAGAACAATGTGACTGATGCAGAGGTTGAGAAGAAGCTTGAAACTCTATATGCTAAGCGCGGTAAAAAAACATATGATGTCGTAATTGCAGATATTGGTAAGGAAGGCATCAAGAATGCTGCACAGGGGTATGCGATTGATGCAATCGAGCAGTGGGACAAGGAAGAAAACCCTCTATCCAAAATTAAAAATCCTGCCGCAAGGATTGCCTTGTCTTTGCCTCTTAATGTTGCGAATACATTTAAGCGCACTGTGCGCCTATATAAATATGACCAAATTGCAAAAAGTATTGGTGAGGAAATGAATAGCCTCGATGCTGTATCTCTAGCCATGGAAGAGATGCAGAAAATTAAGAAGACTTCGCAAATAAAGAAAAATAATATTGCCGAGATTGTCGCTAACCGTTTGAATGAAAAAGGCGGCGCTCGCGGTATTGATGAAAGCATACGTGAACGTGTGATGGAGGCACGCGATGCTGGTGAAGATAATATCGATACTGGCGTCGCTAAGAAAACTGATGATTTTCGCCAAGACGTTTTGCACGACATTTTTGCCGAATACGCTAGGGAAGTTGCAACATATAAAGGTGGGGCAAAAACCAAAGCCGTGAAGGAGGCTCGCGAAGAAGCGGATGCTTTGATTAGTGAGGTAGACAAGAAGGGGACAATAGCTAACTATGATGAGGTCTTCGCAAAAATCAACAAGGACCTTAAGGGGGCCTTTGCGGAAGAGCTCGGCAAGAAGGCTGAGAAGCATGACCATGACGTAGCCATCGCTGCAATTGATAAATATATTGAAGATAACTTGAATGTGTTTGAGGCAGACGTGAAGACTGGCCTCGACGTCAAGGAAGTTAAATATGTCAGTGCTGGTGATAGATCGACACTTCAGCATGGTATAGTTACAGGTCTTGCAGTTGCACTTGGCACCTCGCTTGTCGTCAACGTAGCAAAGAGCACAGCTATAAAGGCTGTAACCAATTCAAATGTTGTAGGTGCTATTGCTAAGGTGGTCGCTGCCGGAACCATTGGCGCCATTGCTGGTCGCAACAAGAAAGAAAGGGAACAGCGACGCGGAAATATTAAAGACGCGTTAAGTGGTGAATCGAAAGAGTCTGATGGTAAGACTTTTGAAATCGTAAATATTAGCGAGAAAATTGATGAGTTGAACAAACTTGTTGATGCTGGCTTTAATAGTCAAGAAGAGTATGATAATGCCTCAATGATTATTGCGGATCTTAGAGCGAGAAACAAGATTCAGAATGAGAAACACATTCAGTTGCTCGGTTTTAATGGTCGTGACGATGTCGAGAAGTCAAAGCTTGAAATGTTTAAGGCACTCAACAAAGCTCAAAAGGCAATGAAGGGTAGCGACTTTAATAAGAACGATGAACTTGAATCAATGATGACTCGCAGACTAACTGATCTTTATGTTAAGACTGGTGATGTTGAGAAGAGCCAACGCAAAGAGAGAACTGCTGCTGCCCTAAAGACAGCTGTCATTTCTGCTGCTACTGCTGCTATTTCGGTCGCAGCATTCGATATGATTAGTGGTTTGGCACACGGAGATGGCCTACTTGGGGGAAAATTATTCTCAGAGATAAAAGGCCTTGCTAATCACGAGCTGAAACTTGATGGTCTCCATGTGGTAGCAACCGGCGCAGGCGCGGAAAGTCTCGAAGCTGTTGCAAATAGCGCAGAAAACGTTGAGGTTGATACTGGAGCTGGCGAACACTTGGATAAGGGAAGCGGCGCTGTACTCATTAACGATGATCCGGCTGGCGGTGTTGAGGTTGGTTTGGATAAGGATGGTGATGGTGTTATCGACACTTATTTGTTTGGTGAGGGCGAGCAGCCTGGCATTGACCTTAGCGATGAGTCTCAAATCGCCGAGCTAAATGAGTCGCTTAATCAATATGGTATTGAACTTCAACATGAACAAATAATTTCTTCAGAATATGGCCAGGTCAGCATTGAAGATTATATTAATAACGCTGAGAATTCTGTTGAGGTTGGGCCAGTTGACTGGAGTCAAAGCGGAACAAGAGTTGTATTTGGTAATCCGGTTGCCGTTGCAGCCGATGGTATGGACCAATATGAAGTCAATATTGCAGCCCTTAACGGCGGTGAAATTCCAGACGGAGCTAAATTCTTTATCGATCTCGATGGGGATGGTCCTGGAAGAGCTCTCGAATATACAATTCAGGATGGTAAGGCGATTATTCCGGCTGACGTACTCGACACCAGTCGTGTCGGTACTGGTGGCGTAGCCAACTTCATTGGCGTTGCTCGTGTGGGCGAGGTTAACGCTGAAGGGAATATGATTTCTTATGCAACGAGCTTCGGCAAGACCGCTAATCTCTCAGACACGCTCATGGCGAGCGTAGATAACGATGTTCATGCCTTTACTGCGATTGACGTTGAAACTGGTGAAAGACTAAGTCAATTCGCCGTGAATCCAGAGAGTGCAGAAATTAGCAATATGAGCGAAATCTTTAATGGTATCGAGGTTTCTGGCCATGATCGCTTGCCGTCAGTCTTTACGGTTAATGATCTTGGCGACAATGCTGAGCCAGTCACGCTTGCAAGTGGTGAAGTACTGCAAGACTACGACGTTAGTGGTGGATATCATCCAGAATTTGATGCATTTGAAAATACCGCATTCAAAGGGAGTGATACGTTCCTTGGTACTCCAATGACATGGGATGCTGATATGGATGGCGTGATGAGTCCTGCGGAAGAGCTAAGCTATATTAAACAGCTGATTGTGCGTACCGGAACTAACCCATATATGCTTGGTCAGAATGCTTCAAACTATGGCATCCTCGAACCAGAGACGCTTGAAAATATTATTCCTCGCGAAAAGCTTGTCGAATGGGGAATTACGGACGGCGTAGTTGATTCCGAGGTTGAGCTTAATCTTATGCTTGCGGCAATCAAACAACCAGCTAATGCTGAATATTGGGATAGACTCGCAAATGCAACTATCAATGAAATGGAATCGAAGCTTAGCAATGGCGGCTTTGACGTAGAAAGAATTGCCAACCGTACGGCAACATATTCAAACAGCTTTGGATTATTCGATACTTCTGGTGCTACGACACAGAGAACAATTTTGTATCCATACACGATTAATGAAAATGGAGAAAAGGTTGCGATCGGTAACGTTGGTTGGTGGTGCCGTAAATATGGTGCCTATGGCGGAAGAGTTGGCGATTTGCCACTTTGTGAACAGAAGGGTATTCCAAGGGGGAGCGAGGCTTCGGAAAGTTCTGAGGGTATTGAGAACACCGGTTCTGAAAACTCTGAAACAACTGAGACTTCGGAAGCAGTTGAAGATACTGGTTCAGAAAACTCTGAGACGACTGAAACTTCTGAGGGAGTTGAAGATACTGGTTCGGAAAACTCTGAGACAACTGAAACTTCTGAGGGAGTTGAAGATACCGGTTCTGAAGGTACTGAAGGTTCGGAAGACTCTGAAACTTCAGAAGGGGTTGAAGATACCGGTTCGGAAGGTACCGAGGGCTCTGAAGGTAACGAGGACATTAAGAACGCCGCAGCAATTGAACAGAATATGGGAGTTCACGATGAGACTACTAACATCCTTGATCAGCGTGGCGTAACAGAACAGACCGAAATTCCAACATTTGCTCCTGAGGGCGTGAATGTTGATACGACTAACGCTGCTGATAATGCTGCGCAAGAAGCAGCTGATGCTGCAGCACGAGAAGTTGGTGAGACCCCAATTTACACTAATGAAGAATTGGGACAGCTCTATGAACAGTTTAGAGCCAACCATAATCAGTAGTCTCTCTTATGTTTATTGACGCACTAAAGTGTTTATGATAAATTCGAAACAGAAAGGTTTTTACGTAAAAAAGGTCCTATGGAAGAATATCTTATAGACCGTTCGACTCTGGAGGGAATCGTTGATGGCGTAATGTCGACGATGGATTTATCAGGAGTTTCGGACGATAGGAAGGCCGCTCTTAGGGAAAGTGGCATCAAAAAACTTGACCACAACTTAGCGCTTGCTGTGGTTTGCCAACTTGATGATTCACAACTAAGTGAATATGAAGAGATGTTGAATGACAACACCCTTAGCGAAGAGGATTTTGCTAACTTCTTTGCGAATAATGATATTGACGTACAAGAAGTTATGAAGAAAGAGATTATGAACTTTAAGGACGAGTTCACTGCGGAGGTCCATGATGAACAATAGTGGTAATAACGCAAACACTTCTTCAAAAAACCCTAACGCCGCTGGTAATACTAATCCTAATACCGCACAGCAAAGGGGCAATACTAGCCGTAATGCAGCACGTAACCATAATGCTGCAAATAAGACCAAGGCAAACAAAGCCGCCAAAGATTTTATGTCAACAACAATAGGCAAGGCATTGCTCGGACTTGCTGCCGCTGGTGTGATCCTTGGTACGGTTAATACTGCTACGAACATTATTGATGCTGTCAGTGATAATAAGGTACAGAACCAGGTTGAGCAACAGGCTGGTGAAATCGCTGAAATTATGAATCACTCTTTGGAGCAAGACGCGCATATTGCAGAGCTCGAAGTACAAAATAACAGGCTCATGGATATTGCTGAGCAATATGGTCTAGATGAGGAAACCAATATTGGTAAGGGTGAAACCGAAAACGGCGTTAAGTTCAATTACCAGGCTGGTCGTTTGATTTATAGTAACGGTGAAAACATTATTAGTGGTCATGAGTATAATGACGATTTGTATTTCAATACGGGTTTTCGCTATGACGAAAGTTTTTCCGCTGAGAAAATTGATGAGTATTTTGACAAGTCGGTAACTAACGTTCCACAGGTTCTTTCTCAGAACGCTCCAGCAGTTTTAACCCAAGATCAAATGGATGCCATTACTGATAAATATGATGATATTGCTAAGATTGATGTTACTGGCAACAATGCCGGTGACTTGATCCAGGGGTATCTTGATAATTCTGAGAATGGTGGTGCCTTCCAGCAAGATTTGATTAATGCTTTGGTCTCAGAAGGCGTTGCCTCGATGGAGTTTGTCACGCTTGAAGATGGCACTGAATATAAGATGCTCGAACTCAAGAAGGATAAAGGTACTGAATATGAAGACGTCGAGGCTGCTTGGACTAGCCATGACGAATCTATTACTGTAAGGATGGTTAAATACGAAAACGGTAGCGTCGCCTACTATGGTCAATGTGGTGCAGCTCAGTTGATTAGACTAAAAGAGCCAACTGCCGGAACGGAAGGTTCTGAAACCTCGGAAGCATCTGAAGGTTCCGAAGGTAACGAGAATATCGGCACTGGTTCTGAAGGTTCCGAAGGCGACGAGAACATCGACACTGGGTCCGAAGGTTCTGAGGACAATGAGAACATTGACACTGGCTCTGAGGGCTCTGAGGGGTCTGAAGATTCTGAAGATTCTGAAGGGTCTGAAGGCAATGAGGACGCTAAGGATCCTAATGCGATTGAGCAAAACATGGGAATTGGAGATGAGTCATCAAATAATTTGAGCCAGTTGCCAACGACCGAACAGACACCTATCCCAACTATTCAAGATCACCATAATGTCGATACAAGCGATTCTGCTGGTGCAGAAGCGCAGGAAAGAGCCGATGAAGCGGCTGCGGCGGCTGGTGAGACGCCAATTTATTCGGATGATGAATTGGCAAATATATGGGCGAACTTTAATAGTAATAATAAATAGATTTAGGAGGTCTATGAAAAAAATCAAAAAAATTGCGGTGGCGGCTTTAGCAGTATTTGCGACAGTACCTAGTGCTAGCGTAATGGCATGGGGTCCTGAACGTACAACATACACGATGGAATCTCCAGCTCCATCTGCTGTATTTAACTCTATTACTGACAACCCAACGATTGGTGATGAGCGTAATTTCGTGAGGATTGCCGAAAAAGATTCCGGAACCACTTTTGGTGACGAAATCAAAATCGAACCAGGCAAGGAATATGAAGTCTATATTGGCTATCATAACGATGCTGCAACTAGCACTAATGCTACTGGTAAAGGTATTGCTCAGCAAGTGCGCCTTTCCTCAACTTTTCCAAATGAATTGAAGGCTGGCGAACGTGGTATGGTCAGTGCAATTATCTCTGCCTACAACACTACTCCAGAAAAAATTTGGGATGAGGCATACATTACTGCCGATAAGGACGTGACACTTTCATTCAAGGCTGGCTCTGCTATTGTCTACAATGGCTGGGGAATTAATGGAAGCGTACTTTCTCAGGACTTGTTTACTGAAAAAGGAACTTACCTTGGTGTAGACAAGCTTGACGGTATTGTCTTTGGTTGTGCCGAATATTCTGGTCATGTTATCTATGTTTTGAAGGTAAATGAAGTTTCTAAAGAAATTCCGCACACTGGTCCAGTTGAAGTTGCAATGGCAATTGCTATTGCAGTTGGTCTTGGTGGTGGTTTGTTCTACCTCTATCGTACTAGAAGGACTTTGAAGAAAGTTACTGATAGTGTAAAGGGAAATAATATTGACGCAGGTGATGCGCCAAAAGATGACAATGTCGAAGAATAAGACTTTGACACTAGTCGAGGGGCGTAAGGTCAACTATCGCACTATAAATGACATGCGTGCTCAAACAGCGGAAACCGGGTGGGGTTTCTCGCTGCTTGAGGAGGTTGATCGGGAAAGTATTGCCAGATGTGATTTTGGCAAATATTTTTCTAAGTACGTAATTTGGCGCGATTTAAATAACTCCGTTAATGCCGTCGATGTCATGCGCATTTATGCGTGGCTCAACAAACATAAAGAGATTCATACTATAAATACGCACATGGTTGGGGGAAGGGCTTTTTCTTCGGATAAATATTATCAGCATTCACTTTATGGTATGGATCCGGTCATTGGGAAAAATACGCCAATAACTTACTTAGTTAAGGATAAAGCTGAAGTACAGGAATTAGTTAGGAATGGTCTAATTAGATATCCGTTGGTTCTCAAAGAAAGATTTGGTACGGCGGGTAAAGGAATTGTCTTAGTTCCTGACGAAGATTATCTTCTATCTGAACATATCAAGGGTGGGACATGGCCAAACGTTATGGCGGAGCCTTACATCTTTGGTGATTATGACTGGCGTGTGTTTGTGGTCGGTGGTGTCGCTGTTGGGATGATGAGGAAAGAGCTTGACGAAAACCGCCCTGGTGACTTTGTTCAGAAATCTGCTGGCAAGAATAAAACAAATGAGGTCGATCCGGATGTTAGGAAAGAATTATCCAGGATTGCATGTAGAATGGCGTCAGTCTGCGGCCTAGAATATGCCGGATGTGACATTATTCGTGACAAAAGAACGGGTAGGTATTATGTTTTGGAAACAAACAATTCGGCAGGTTGGCAGAATCATTTCAATGACATTACTGGGCTTAATATGGGAAAAATCCTTTTGTCGTGGTTTGACGATATGTCTGTTCTAGATGAGAAGGGATTCTTTGAGGGGGTTAAGGCGTATACGATGAATCGTGCAAATTATTTGTATGAAAATAAGGAACGTTTCGAGCAGATTCTAGACTGGAAAGAAAAGACCAAGGAACCTGTTGGAAGCTCTTTGGCGGCGCGTCTTCAGAGAATGTATTTGGAGATACTAGGTGGCGCAGAGATTGAGTCTGCAAAGGGAATAATTGAGGAAGTTGAGAATACTCCTCTCTGTTGGGCTGGGAATTTTATTGGTAGTAATATCCATGGTGAGGGTGGAATTTTTGAAGAAGATTGTATTCCGACAGCTTATTACTTGGCAATTAGGGAAAAGTATGATAAAATATTGGGAGTTAAATAAGGATTAATATGAAGAAAGCAGTTATCCTCGTTGGCGGGAAACAATATCTCGTCGAAGAGAAAGAGACCCTTAGGGTGGACCTCCTCCCTGAAGGAACCAAAGAGCTCGAAACCGATGCTTTGCTTCTTATCGATGGTGACAAGACTACGGTCGGCACTCCAACGGTTAAGGGCGTGAAGGTTTCAGCTAAAGTAGTTGAACCTAAGGTCGCCGGCGAAAAAGTTCGCGTGATTCGCTACCACTCAAAGAAGCGTGTTCATACTGAAACCGGTCACCGTCAGAAGTATTCTGAAATCTTGATCGAAAAGATCGCCTAACAAAATAAGCCCTATCACGGGGCTTATTTTTTATGTTATAATGAACCTATCTATGGTGAAGGTAATATGTGTGACAAATCAAAAGGGCGGCGTCGGTAAGACGACTACGGCCGTGAATTTGGCATACTATCTTGCTAAGGATAAATTCTCCACACTCCTGGTTGATTTTGACCCGCAGGGAAACGCGACTTCTGGTCTTGGTTTTGATAAGAATGACAAGGAAAAGCTCGGCGCAACGATGACCGAGGTGGTTCTTGGTACTGCCGAGATGGAAGATGCGGTTCGTCCGACCAA
This sequence comes from uncultured Candidatus Saccharibacteria bacterium, assembly GCA_946404685.1. GTDB lineage: Bacteria > Patescibacteriota > Saccharimonadia > Saccharimonadales > Saccharimonadaceae > Nanosyncoccus. Next base: position 42,350 of record CAMJEK010000002.1, read on the forward strand.
GTATAAAAATTTTGACCTCGCTCCGGCCACGCCTGAGCTTGCTAACGCTGAGGTTGAGATTACTGGCATGCAACGTAAATTTGTGCGCCTTCGCGATGCCGTTCGTAAGGTTGCGGACGGTTATGATTATGTGATTATTGATCTTCCACCATCACTTTCGCTTCTTACGGTCAACGGCATGATTGCTTCGGATTATCTTTTGCTTCCGGTTCAGACTGAGTTTTATGCCCTTGAGGGTGTCGCGCAGCTTCTTGAAAGTATGAGGCTTGTGATGAAACAGGCAAATCCAAAATTGCAGCTGATTGGCGTTCTTGCGACGATGTATGATAAGCGCACTTCGCTTTCGGCGCAAGTCTATGAAGAGATCAAAAAATACTTTAAGAATTTAGTATTTAAGACGACAATTCCGCGCAACGTGCGTGTTGCGGAAGCGCCAAGCCATGGTGTGCCGGTGGGTGCGTATGATAAGTTTTCAAAAGGCGCAAAGGCGTATAAGGATTTTGCTAAAGAATTGGAGGAGAGAACGAAATGAAAACTGGACTTGGACGTGGGTTTGATAGCTTGATTCCAACCGAGCTTTTTGACGATGAATTTGATTTGACAGCCCCAGAGGATAAGGCTGGTAGCGAGCTTAAGGAAATCCCAATCGACGAGATTATCCGTGACGAAGAACAGCCTCGCAAGGAGTTTACAAATGAGGCGATTGAAGCGCTCGCATCTTCTATTAAAGAGCACGGTGTGCTTCAGCCAATCGTTGTGACGAAGGAAGAGGGCAAATATAAGATCGTGGCTGGCGAACGTCGCTGGCGCGCTTCAAAGATTGCAGGGCTCAAGAAAATCCCAGCCATCATCAGAACGCTTGATCTTCAGAACCGTTTGGAAATTTCAATTATTGAAAACGCACAACGTGAGGATTTGAACGCAATTGAGCTCGCGACCGCTTATGCGAAGCTTAAAGCGCAGTTCAATTTGACTGCTAAGGAAATCGCAGCAAAGGTCGGGAAGAGTGAGTCTTCGGTGTTTAATACGATGAGGCTTTTGAATTTTCCGGACGAAATCAAAAAGACCATCGTGAAAGAAAAACTTTCTGAGGGCGTGATGAGGCCACTCGTTAACGCTGACCCGGTGATGGTCAACAAGGTGCTGCCAAAAATCATTGAAGAAGGATGGACTGCTCGCAAAGTCGAGAGATATGTTTCGGACAATAAGAAAAAGAGCTCAGCTAGCCTTATTAAAAAAGACGCTTATCATAAGGAAGAAGATGCTCTATCTCAAAAATATGGCGTGGTGGCAAAGATTTCTGGTCGTAGCTTGACGTTTAAATGTAAAAACGAGAAAGAGTTAAAAGAACTAATTTCGAAGCTCTGAGTTATAATCTTATTATATGGATAAGAAAAAGGACTCGGAACGCATTCAGCTAGCTGTTGAAGTTGCAACAAAAGCCCATGAAGGCCAGTTTAGAAAGACTGGTGAGCCTTATATTATTCATCCTTTGGCCGTGAAGAAGATTCTTGAAGAGTGGGGCATGGATGAAGATACTATCATTGCTGGCATTTTGCACGATACGGTTGAAGATACGAATCTTTCGCTTGAAGATATTAGGCAGTTGTTTGGTGACACGGTGGCATTTTTGGTCGATGGTGTGACGAAGCTCTCGACGGCGCGAAACGGTATGCGCGACATTGATACGTATCTTCCAGAGACGAAGGACAATTTCCTTAGGTTGATGATTGCGCTAGGGGACGATATCAGGGTTTTGATTATTAAACTGGCTGATAGGCTGCACAATATTCGCACGCTATCAGCACTTCCGCCAGAGAAACAAAAGAAAATAGCAAAGGAAACGCTTGAAGTCTTTGCTCCGCTTGCGGATAGGCTAAATATGGGACTTCTTCGTATGGAAATCTCTGATTTGGCATTCAAATATGTCGATCCAAAGCGTTATCAATACCTTAAGGAATTGATTGTTAAATATAACAAAGAGGCCGAAAAAGGTCTAAGCAAGGTAAAAAATGAGGTAACGGAAGCGCTCAAAAAGGAAAAGATTGAGTTTGAGATTTCAGGACGTGTGAAATCAGTGTATTCGCTTCATAAGAAGATGGCGAAACATGATCAGAATATTAATGAGATTTATGACCTCACAGCACTTCGTATTATTGTGGGTGATATTACGGACTGTTATTTGGCGCTTGGCGTGATTCATTCGCTTTATATGCCGATGAATGGACGTATCAAGGATTATATTGCGATGCCAAAGCAGAATGGTTACCAATCACTACATACGACGGTGATTACTCAGGATAAAAGAATTATTGAGTTCCAGATTCGTACTAAAGAAATGCATGAATATGCCGAGAAGGGTCTTGCGGCAAGCTTTTATTACAATGAGCAGAAGTTGACCGAAAACTACAAGAAGGGAAAGATTGAACACTTGCCGACAAACCTACTATGGATTACCGAACTTCAAACGGCGGCAGCACAGCTTAAAGAGGGAAAGAAGGTTGATCTTAAGAAGCTGAAATTGAATTTATTTGCGGATAAGATTTTTGTATATACCCCGAAGGGCGATATCATTGATCTTCCTAAGGGCTCATTGCCGCTTGATTTTGCATACCGCTTGCACTCTGAAATTGGGGAACATGTAATTGGGGTGAAGATAAACGGTAAGATGTCAAACTTGAACAAAAAACTTGAACAGGGCGATGTGGTTGAGATTTTGACTGCAAAAAATCAGACTCCGAAGGAGTCGTGGCTATCTAAGATGTTTACGTCTCACGCAAAGGCGAAGTTGAAACACTGGCTAAATGCTAATAAGAAATAAAAAATGGAGCCGCTGGCAGGGGTCGAACCTGTGACCTGCTCGTTACGAATGAGCTGCTCTACCAACTGAGCTACAGCGGCGTCTTTTGCCATTATAGCACAAAAAATCTGTCTGTTGTATAATGGAACAAAGGAGTTATTAATGAAAGCAAAGGTGGAAAAAATCAAACAACCGACTGGCAAAAATGCTTGGATGGCAGTGTTTGAATCGCTCATTACTCTTGTTATGGGTATAATGTTGGTCACTTGGCCAAATTCGATTATCAAAATTATTGCGTATATCGTCGGTGGGTTTTTGCTCGCGAGAGGCATCTATAGTATTGTGGTCTATTACGGATCAAATAAAGCGAAGAATGGGCTTCTGGATAATGAGTTGATGTGGGGAATCATATCTGCGGTAGTTGGTCTTGTCGTCATGATCATGGGTGGCCAGATTGCCGGTGTGTTTAGAATTATCGTTGGTATTTGGATTATCTATGAAGCACTTGTCAGAATCAGGAATGCCTTAAGGCTTCGCGCTGCTAGTGTTGATAGCTGGAAATACAGCATGATTATCTCGGTCGCGATGCTTTGTTTTGGTCTCTTCATTACGTTCTTTGATGGCGCCATGGTTGTTCTCATCGGGTGGATGATGATCATTGTCGGTGTTATAGGCGTGCTTAGCGACGCAATGTTTGTGCAATACATCAATTCATTCACGCAAAAGACGCCTTCAGACAAAGATAATTAAATATGATATTATTAGGTTAGCGTTAAATATAGGAGAAGAATGAAACACTTCAAAGAAGATTTGAAGTCTTTATATAAGGACGATCGAGGTGGGCTTGTTCTGATGATTGTCGTGTTTTTGTGCTCGCTTGGTTTGTTTATTTTCTCGATGACAAGATTGAATCCGAATAGTGCCTTGGTTAAGATTGGCTATGGCGATATCGGTGGGTATCGTGACGGGTCATGGGATAGCATGTTCGTGTTTCCAGTCTTGGCGTTTCTTTTTGGGATTATACATAACATTCTGGCTCTCAAAATCTATAGAGAGCGCGGAATTGGCATGATGAAATTCTTTCTTGTTATGACAATTATGTTGATGATTTGGACTTTGGTCGTTGTTGTCAGATTGTCTAATGAAGGCTAGTGATGCGTAAGAATATTGAGTTGCCACAAGGTAAGCGAACAAAATTTTATCGTTTTTTGGAGATTATTCCCGGCATGGTTTCGTATCTTGCCATTATTTTGCTGTTCGTCTTTTCTTTTATTGATCCAATTCTCGGGGCGACCTATCTATTCTTTATTATTTCAGTGACGCTCGTGAAGGCGGTGGCGGTGGCCTATCGTACGATTCAGGGGTATAACGTGGTTAAATCGGCAGAGAAGGTTGATTGGCGAAAGAGGATGCTGGACCTCGAAAATCCGCATGACTCATTTGAGAGGCTTCGCGACACGCAGTCTAAAGAGTATAACATCGATCAGCACGTGTCGAACCTTCGCATGATGGCAGCGATGGAACATGAATATCCGAAGGCGGACAAGATTATTCATGCTGTGATTATGACGGCGTACAACGAGGGAATTGAGGTTCTTCGTCCGTCAATTCAGGCAGTGGTTAAGAATACTTTCCCTAATGAAAAGATTATCTTTGTCTTGGCTTATGAGGAGCGGGGTGGGGAAGAAATGGAAAAAGTCGCTAAAACGCTAAAAGATGAGTTTAGTGGCGTGTTCAAAGATTTTATTTTGTCGAAGCACCCAGCCGATCTTCCAAATGAGGTGATTGGAAAGGGCCCGAACTTGACCTTTGCTGGTGAGATTTTGGCTGAGTATGTCCATAAGAAGAAGATTCCGATCGAAAACGTGATTGTGACGTCAGTCGATAGCGACAACCGTATGCACAAGAAGTATTTGGATGCGGTGGCCTATGAATTCATAGTGCACCCAAATCGCCAGAGACTCAGCTACCAGCCGGTTTCGCTTTTTATGAACAATATTTGGGATGCACCGGCGCCAACTCGTGTGATTGCAGTTTCGAACTCGTTCTTTAACGTGATTTCGACAATGCGCCCGCATTCTCTGCGTAACTTTGCTTCGCATTCGCAGCCTTTGCAGGCTCTTGAAGCGATGAATTTTTGGAGTAAGCGTACGATTGTTGAGGATGGGCACCAATACTGGCGTAGTTTGTTCTTCTTTGATGGTGACTACTCGGTTCTTCCGATTCGTATCCCGATTTTCCAGGATGCAGTGCTTGATGATAACATCTTTAAAACCGTTAAGGCACAGTTTGTTCAGGTGAGGCGCTGGTATTATGGTGCAAGCGATATTGCGTATGTTGGGACGCGCCTGTTCTCTAGAAAAGCTCGTCACGGAATGCCGTTCATGCCTCTGTTCGCGAAGTTCTGCCGTTTATTTGATGGGCATGTCACGCTTGCGATGATGGCGCCAATCGTGGCGTTTGGCGGTTGGATTCCGATGATCATTTCTTCACCGTCCAGGACGATGGTGGCCTATAGTTTGCCGGCAGTGGTGAGTATTGTCCAGACGGTGGCATCGATCGGGCTTTTGATTACGGTTTTGATGTCTCTTAGGATGCTTCCGCCAAGGCCAAAGAAATACCGCAAGGAGAAGAAGGTCTTGATGGTGGTGCAATGGATTTTGATGCCAGTTACTTCAATTATGTATCAGAGCCTTGCGGCGTTTTATGCCCAGACGAGGTTGATGCTCGGGCTCTATATGGAAAAGTTTGATGTGACAAAAAAGGTGGTAAAAAAATAAGACCGGTTTGGTCTTGGTGGGTGATGAGGGGCTCGAACCCCCGACCTTCTCGGTGTAAACGAGACGCTCTAGCCAACTGAGCTAATCACCC
>CAMJEK010000003.1 GCA_946404685.1 uncultured Candidatus Saccharibacteria bacterium
CTGTCCCTAGATTTGCCAAGAAATACTTATACTCTAACCGTAAACCGTGATACATCTTATGTTTCTGCTGCATCCGGTGCTGGCACATATCGCTGGGGACAATCTGTGTCTATTAGTGCTACGGTTACTACTAATGGTGTATTCAACGGCTGGACTCAGACTGCTGGTACCGCTAGTTCATTTGGCAATGCTAATACTGCTTCCACTACATTCACCATGCCAAAATCTAATGCCACGATTAAGGCAAACGGTAAGATCAAAACTTTCACTTGTACAAAGAGATACCGTCTCCAAAATGCGGACGGCACTTATCCTTCGTCCTATGTGAGTGCTGGTACAGAAACTATAAACTATGGCGCTACATGTAGTTATTCGCAAACCTATTCTGGATACCAACAGCAGTCTACTAGCAAAACCAACATGACAGCCAACGCAACGCTTAGTTTAGATTTGCCGAGGAATACCTATTGTATAACTGGGCTCAATAGTAGTACAGACTGGTTTATGTATACTGGAGACTATGGGTGTGGTTTTCGTTGGGGGCAAACCGTTACAGCCTCTGGGGTTAACCTTGAACTGAGTGAGGTATTTGACAGTTGGGGGATTCAAGGTACGGCTCCATCTGGATGGAATGACACTGCCAATCCTAATACCTTTACTATGCCACAGGGTGGTGTCACTTTTTACGTAAACTATAAATGCGGTCTCTCTGCCAATAAAGAGGTCTTCAGTTCGACGGAAGCGGGAGAGCACGCTTTCGTCGTCAGAGGGGTTTGTCCAGGCAGATACAAAATCCTTGCTCTTGGTGCTCCAGGCGGAGATATTGATTCGGCCCATACTGGAGGTAATGGTGGACGCTCGATCGGTACTAAGAGTTTTTCAACTGAAACAGTATTATATATTAACGTTGGTGGGGTGGGTACTTCGAATGGTTGTATAAACAGTAACTCGGTCTGCTTTGGCGGAACTAATGGTGGTGGTGCTGGACATGCGACTGCATCAACTAGAGCTTCGTCCGGAGGTGGGGCCTCACATGTATCTACGGTGAGTGGTGGCCTGAATAATGCAAATGTCAGAAATGGGATTATTATTGTTGCCGGTGGTGGAGGGGGAGTTGTGTATAACGGTTCTGGCGCAAATGGTGGTCTGGGTGGCGGTGCTCAAGGGGGCAAAGGAAACTATAGCGGTTGTGATGGCGGATCGCAAACGGCGGGTGGCTCGTCTAATTGTGTTGTGGCTGGCACGGCTGGTTTTGGCGGTTCGCAACTTGCGAATGGAACTACTGCTGCTGGAGGTGGCGGTGGATGGTTTGGTGGCGGTGCTGGTGAGACCGCTGGTGGTGGTGGCTCTGGATATCTTGGTAGTGGCCTCACGGATGCAACTATGGAAAATGGCATACAGGACAACTGGGGGAGAGTTACTATCACCTATCTTGGTAATTAAACTTAGAAGTCATTAATGTAACCGCAAACATTTTCCTGAAAAGTGCACTGGGGTTGACAACATAATCTCCCGTGCTAATGATAACCATAGCTATGTCTTATCCGAAGTTTGTAGCCGTCTTCTGGGGCGCGACATGTGCTATAATAATAACAACTATAAAAAAGGTAATACTATGGCAAAAAAATCAGAAGCGGTGGCAGAAAAAACAGATAACGGCAAAAATGAAGCCTTGAAACTTGCGATTGCTCAAATCACAAAGCAATTCGGTGATGGCTCAATTATGAAACTCGGCGAAACTCCAAAAATGGATGTTGAGCTACTTCCTTCCGGTTCATTGTCTCTCGACTTGGCGCTCGGCGGAGGCTATCCTAAGGGGCGCATTATCGAAATCTATGGTCCAGAATCTTCTGGTAAAACTACCCTCACCCTTCATGCAATTGCTGAAATCCAAAAGCAAGGCGGCCAGGCAGCCTTCATTGATGCGGAGCACGCCCTTGATCCAGCCTATGCAAAACGCATCGGCGTCGACACAGCAAACCTCCTCATTTCTCAACCAGACAATGGTGAGCAAGCTCTCGAAATTTGTGAAACCCTTGTTCGTTCCAACGCAGTCGATCTTATCGTAGTTGACTCTGTCGCTGCCCTCGTCCCACAGGCAGAAATTGATGGAGACATGGGTGACTCCCAAATGGGTCTTCAGGCTCGCTTGATGTCTCAGGCTATGCGCAAGCTGACCGGTATTATTAGCAAATCCAAAGCCACGGTCATCTTCATTAACCAGATTCGTATGAAGATTGGCGTCATGTTTGGCAACCCAGAAACCACGACTGGTGGTAACGCTCTCAAATTCTACGCTTCCGTTCGTCTTGATATTCGCCGCATTGGCCAAATTAAGGAAGGCGACAATGTAACCGGCAACCGCACTAAGGTTAAAGTTGTCAAAAACAAGATTGCTGCCCCATTCCGCACTGCCGAATTCGACATCATGTATAACGAAGGTATTTCTAAGACTGGTGACGTCCTCGACCTAGCAGTTCAATTCGGAATTATCGACAAGGCAGGCGCCTTCCTCAAATACAATGGTGAAACTATTGGCCAAGGTCGTGAAGCCGTGAAGAAACTCTTCAAAGAAAAGCCAGAATTCATGGCCGAAATCGAAGCTAAGGTCCGCGAAAAAGCTAAAGAAGCAGAAGAATAATTTATGGAACATCCAGGCGAACTTTGGCAGGAGTATGATTTTAATGGCGAACGCATAGGGAACGGCCTTGTTCCTGGCGAATGTTATAAAACCGGCTTTAAGCTCGCCGGCGGGGCTGCGGTTATGTTATACCGTGTCCGGGATAAAGAAATCGAGTTCTTATTCCAGCATCGTTCCAAATCTCTTCGTGGGAATCCGGACAAATGGGATGTTTCGGCTGGCGGCCACATCAATGTTGGCGAATCAAAACTAGATACTATGGTCCGAGAGGCCAGAGAAGAAATTGGCGTCTTGCTGGACAAATCCAAACTCGAATTCTCGGACACCTATGTTCGTGGCGATGCGCTTATTAATCTATATTTCTACGATTGGACCAACGAGGAAGACAACTTTTCTTTTGATGATAAAGAAGTCGAGGAAGTCTTGTGGGTAAAAGAAGATGATCTCGAAACTTTTTGGCCAAAGCTAAAACCACAGATTTTGGACGATGAAGTTTTTGCCGCTGCCATGAAATACAAAATCCAGCAACTAAAAAAGTCATGGAAATAATAAGCCTAAAATCGGAAGACTCTGGAAGGGCCGAGCTAAAAATCACAGATATTAAGCAGGCCGTCAAAAACCCTAACCGTGCCAATGTTTTTGTTAATAACGAATACTCATTCTCGCTCGACATTGCTCAACTCGTTGACGAAAAACTCAAGATTGGTACGGTTCTCACCGCCGAAAAATTAAATGAGTTAAAAGATAAATCTGAATACGGAAAACTTTATCAACGTACGCTCGAATGGGTTCTCACTCGCCCGCATTCAATCAAAGAAACCAACGATTATTTATTTAAAAAAGAGGTGCGCTCCGAAAGAGACATCTCGCGTTTTCGGGACGAGATTCTTGAGCGACTAATTTCAAAAGGCCACCTTGATGACAAGCGCTTCGCCGAGTACTACGTCGAAAATCGTTTTGTCTCGAAAGGAATTTCCAAGAAGCGCATGCGCATGGAACTGATGAAAAAGGGGATTAAAAGCGAAATAATTGACGATGTATTAAATTCGAGTGCACGAAACGATGAAGCAGAAATCAAAAAAATCATCGCCAAAAAACGTAATAAATACGACGATGAAAAGCTAATTAATTATCTTGTTCGTCAGGGTTTTGGTTTTGAGCTGGCGCGTACTCTGGTTCAGGATCCGGATTCTTGCGGAACGGATTAACAAAATTCGGGATAAAATCTTCGTGTTCTAGGCGCTCTTTGATTTTCTTCTCTTCGTCCTTCACGATGACTTTGTAGTCATTGATCTCGACGATTTCAGAACGTGGAATTGTCAATTCGGAATCAAAAAATGATTTGAGTGCTGGACGTTGGACGATGAGCTGTTGAATAATGAAATCGTTTTCTGTACAGGTAAAGCCAGAGACCTTGCCAAGCCTAGATTTCTTTTTAGTTTCGACTTTGAGACCAATTAAATCGAACTTGAGTTTCAAGACCTTTGCGATCTTCACGACGTCATCTTCGGAAACGATTTCCTCGATAGAATCAATGACCATTCCATATTGAGAAAACTCGCGCACGCTCTTGATGTCGAGGACATGTTCGTCTTTTCCGTCGACGAGTGGGCCATGTACGAGAAATCCAAGAATCTTCAAATCATCTGGATCAATAATCGCTTTGCGCGTCCATGCAACTGGACCGCCGGCCTGCAAGCTTAAGACTGGTGTTTCAATTAACTTCGACCCATTGATTAACATAACCTAATTATATCACAAGTGGCACTTGTCTATCTCTGGAAAAAATGCCTCAAAAATGTTATAATTTTCATTACATGAATCCTGAGAAAATCCGAAATTTTTGCATTATTGCCCATATCGATCACGGCAAGTCCACTCTCGCAGATCGCATGATGGAAATAACTGGCACCGTAGAGAAGCGCGAAATGAAAGCGCAGCTTCTTGATTCAATGGAACTTGAACGCGAAAAAGGTATCACAATTAAACTCACCCCAGTCACGATGAACTGGAAGGGCTATATGCTAAATCTTATCGACACTCCGGGACACGTCGATTTTTCTTACGAAGTCTCGCGAAGCCTTCAAGCAGTCGAAACGGCTGTGCTCGTAGTTGATGCTACGCAAGGTATTCAGGCTCAGACTTTGGCCAACGTTTATCTTGCCATTGAACAAAATCTCGAGATTATTCCAGTTATCAATAAAATCGATCTTCCGGCTGCGGATGTTGAAAAAGTTTCTGCCGAAATTATTAATCTTCTTGGCTGCAAAAAAGAGGATATCATCGGAGTCTCTGCTAAAACCGGACTTAATGTTGACCAGGTTCTAGACAAAATTGTTGAGAAAGGTCCATCAGCAGGAAAGCAACATCCGGAGCTCCCAGCGGATGGCACAGAACCAACTCGTGCCCTTATCTTTGATTCTTATTTCGACGATTATCGCGGTGTCGTTCTTTACGTGCGCGTTGTTGATGGGACAATTCCAAAAAATTCTGAAATCCACATGATGGCAAACCATAACAATGGTCTCGCTCTTGAAGTAGGGAAACTCACTCCAAAAATGTCGCCAAAAGACGACCTAAAAGAAGGTGAAATTGGTTACATCGTCACTAATCTTAAAACCACTCGCGAAGCAAAAGTTGGTGATACTGTTACGCTTGCCAAAAAGCAAGCCACCGACCCACTTCCGGGCTACAAGGAAGTCTTGCCGTTCGTCTATGCTGGTTTCTTCCCAGTTTCAAACGATCAATACAAGGACTTAAAAGAAGCAATCGAAAAACTTGCCCTCTCTGATTCAGCACTGAGATTCGAACCAGAAAATTCCCCAGTTTTGGGATTTGGTCTTCGTATTGGTTTTCTTGGGCTGCTTCACATGGATATTATCAGGGAACGTCTCGAACGTGAGTTTAAACTAGATTTAATTGTTACGAACCCATCGACCAACTATCACGTCGTCCTAAACAACAATGAAGAAATCGAAATCAAATCTGCTGCCGACCTTCCGGATATTTCTGAAGTTAAGGAAATCAAAGAGCCGTGGGTCAAGGGCGAGATTATTTTGCCATCAAATATGATTGGAAACGTCCTAAATCTAATCAATGAAAAGCGCGGACATCAAACCAACCTCAGCTATATCGAAGATCGCGCCGTGATTGACTTTGAAGCCCCAATGGCCAACTTGTTGACTGACTTTTATGATCAATTGAAATCCGCAACCTCCGGCTACGCCTCGTTTAACTATGAGCTTAGTGGTTACCATACCGAAGATCTCGTTCGTGTCGACTTTCTTATCGCCGGCAACAAGATGGACGCACTTTCAATCATGTGTCATAAAACCGAAGCTGACAAAATCGGTAGGGAAACAACGAAGAAATTGAAGGAAGTTATTCCCCGCCAAAATTTCGAAGTTGCCATCCAGGCTGCTGTTGGTGCCCGTATCATCTCTCGAGAAACTATCGGTGCGTATCGCAAAGATGTGACAGTAAAAATCCATACTGGCGACCGTGATCGCAAAGCTAAACTTCTTGAAAAACAGAAACGTGGCAAGGCACGCTTGAAGCGTTTTGGAAAAATCGACATCCCGTCAGACGCATTCACCGTCATGTTAAAACGCGACTAATTTGCTATAATAAAAATATGAAGAAAATCGCACTTGGTTTTTCAATCGTCTTGGCATTTATGCCACTAACTACTCTCGCTCTAACTAGTGATCAAGAGGCGGTTATTTCTGGAGAATGCGATACAATCCGTGAGACGTTGAAAATGATTCAGCGCGCCGATTCAAAAGTCCGCACCCACCTTGGCGCCTACTATGAAAACATCCTCAACAAGTTTATGAAGCCGCTAAACAACCGTCTAGTTGAAACGAATATTCCAAGCAACGAATTGATTAATGCTCAGGTTAATCTCAAAAACGCCAAAGATAAATTTTCCGAAGACTTCATTGTCTACCAAAGAATTCTTGGTGACGAATTAATCCAAATCGACTGCCGCAATAATCCTAAAGGTTTTTATGATAAACTCGTCGAAGTACGACAAGCTCGCGCTATTGTTCGAGATGATGTTCAGAAAACCAACGCTTTAATCTACGAATATCGTAATTCGGTTACGAGAATGATGGAGGGTCTAAATGACTAAAGGCGGACGAAACTTGCTGATTCTTGGAGTTGCCGCAGTTGCTATTTCTGTTGTTGCGACTGGAGTAAGCCTCCTTATCTATCATAATTCTGGCGACATTTATCTCGATCGCTCCCGACCAGGCTTTTTGCCAGACGAAGAGGAAATTGAAGAAGAGGAAACCAAGCGTGAAAACTCCTACGAGTTTAGTAGTGAGGGTGAGATTAATAAATCCGTTATGAAAGAATATTTGGAAAAACTTGATCAAGAAATCCAGGGAATCAAGGCTGTCGAAAAACCGTATAGTGATGATGCCCTCTACGATTCAGTCTTTGGGCTTTAGTCTTTGAACGTTTCCCTGGCGAAGCTGTCATTTTCGCCAGTTAGAATCATTAGAATTAGATAGCCGTTGTCGCGGTACTCGTTGAGTTTTACTGCAAGTGCGTCGTTCATTTCTGCGGGTTCGGCAATCTCCGGATTCTCGAGCTCCTTAATTAAATCTTCTGGGGTCAAAATTGGAAGCTCAGGATTCTCGCGCGTCAAAAATGTTGGTAGCCAAAACAGCTTCTTTACTTTATCGAACGTATTCTTGTACATGTGACGGACTTCTAATTGGCGCATATTTTGAAGCGGTTGATAAGCAACCACTACGCCATTTAGTCCCAACCTTTCGGACTCTTCGAGCGCAATATTAATTACAGTTTCTACCTCTTCTGGGTGGTGGGCATAATCAGAATAAACATTCTTCGCGACTTTTTCAAAACGACGACCGACTCCTGGAAACTCATTGATGACTGCAATAATTTCCTCTTCGGAAAGTTCCGGCATCAAAATTTTGAATGCACGAAGCGCAAGCGTCGCATCAAAGCGGCGAGCCTCGCCCACGAGAGTGATACGTTTGTCCGATTCCCCGCCTTCGATTACGATTTCTGATTGCGCCCTAAATTGATCAAACGCTGCATGATAATCCTCGCGAGTAGGATAAATATCGGCATGGTCATAAGTTTCAGACGGAATTATTGAAATATATGGATGGAAATGTAGGAAGTTACGATCAAATTCATCGGCTTCGTAGATAAAGTACTTATCTCCCGCTTTATACGAACCAGCCGGCGCAAACTTCAAAGTCGAGCCAACAATGTGTGCTGCAGGAAGACCAAATTTTTGGCCCAAGAAAACCAGAAGAGCGGTGGTTGTAGTTTTACCGTGAGTTCCGGCAACTGCAATCATTTTCATTCCCGCCTCCTTTAGAATAAATGCAATCAATTCATCACGTTTTGAAATCTTAATTCCAAGTTGCTTTGCGGCCAAGTATTCCGGGTTATCGCTCTTAATCGCGGATGAATGGACATACCAATCCACGTCGCCAAGTTCTTCTAGGAAGGTTCCGTCTTGTGGACCGATTTTTACCTTAATATTTCGTTTCTCGAGTTCTGGCATCATGTCACCATCAGAGGCAAGGTCTGACCCCACAACTTCAATACCAGCGTCGCTTGCCATCAATGCTAGTGGCCCCATCCCCTTTCCAGATATACCAGAGATATATATTTTCATGATATAATTTTACCATGAAAATCACCTCAGAAGAAGGGATGCTCGAGTTTGGGCGTGAGTTTGCAAAAAAGCTGCATGCTCCTGCGGTTATTGAACTTGTTGGCGACGTTGGTGCGGGCAAGACTACTTTTGTACGTGGTCTCGCCGAAGGTCTCGGCGTAAAAGAATCAGTCACTAGTCCGAGCTTCACGATTTCGAAAGAATACGCTTTTGATGGTGGCATCCTTATTCATTACGATTTTTATCGCTTACAAGACCCAGGTCTTATGCTCGGAGATTTGGAAGAGTCATTGAGCGACCCGTCCGCTATTGTTTTGGTTGAGTGGGCCGATTCGGTTGCCGGCATTCTGCCTGAAGATCGCATTCGCATCGAGATTAAATATTTAGACGACGGAGGTAGGGAAATAATACTATGAAAATGTACTTAGACACTTCTAGTCCAGTCACAATTCTAAAATTGGATGACAAAGAATATACCTGGGAGTCTGGCCGTGATCTCGCCGAGAAACTTCACGGTTTCCTGCGCGACAAGCTCGCCGAAAACGGAGCCACCTGGCAGGATATCGAAGAAATAACTTTTATGTCTGGCCCAGGTTCATTTACTGGTCTTCGCATTGGTGCCGCTGTGGTTAATTCCCTTGCTCACGAACTTCAGATTCCGCTCTATAATCACAAAGGTGAAAAAGTTCAAATCATCCTGCCGGACTATGGCCGCGCCGCCAATATTACTGCCCCGAAAAAATAACTTAAAAAGGAGGATTCCGTGAAAAGTAAAACCAATTTTGTTTGCCAGCAATGCGGCACAACCTCTGCAAAATGGCTTGGCCAATGCCCGAATTGCAAGGCCTGGAATTCTTTTATTGAACAAATTGCCGAAACTGAAACCGAGAAAAAATCCGCTCTCGAAAAGGGGAAGCTTTCTGGCAAAAAACTCGCATACGAAAATATCAAGTCTATTTCCCCATCGGATACCAAAGAACGCCTGAAGACCGAATTTAAAGATTTGAACACAGTTCTTGGTGGCGGTATTCTTGCGGGCTCCGTAAACCTTCTCGCTGGTCAGCCGGGTATCGGAAAATCTACCCTTCTTATGCAAATCTGCGCCGAGGTCGCCAAAACCAAAAAAGTACTCTATATATCCGGTGAGGAATCAGCTGGGCAAGTTAAGTTACGTGCCGAACGTCTTGGCGCCGATGCTGATAATCTTAACTTCGCTAGCAGTACTTCCGGAAATGACATTGCAAAAACCATTGAGTCGGCAGAGTTCGATCTTGTGATTGTCGACTCGATTCAGACTCTCGCCATGGACGAAATATCATCTGCACCGGGCACCGTTTCTCAAGTTACGAACTGCGGCAACCTCATTATTCGTGCCGCCAAAGCTACGGATACTGCCGTTGTGATTGTTGGTCATGTCACAAAAGATGGAACCTTGGCTGGGCCAAAAACCTTGGAACATCTTGTCGATGTAGTTCTCAATTTCGAAGGCGACCGCTATGGTGGATTCAAAACGGTACGTGCCGTTAAGAATCGCTTCGGTGGAACTAATGAAGTCGCAATTTTCGAGATGAACGAGAAGGGTCTCAAGGAAGTCCAGAATCCTTCTGCTGCCCTGCTTGCTGAACGCCAAAATACGGATGGCTCGATTATTCTTGCAACTATGGAGGGAAACCGTCCGATTCTCGTTGAGATTCAGGCTCTTGCTACCACGACCACCTATGGCTATCCAAAGCGTACCGCTTCGGGATTTGACTTGAACCGTCTTAATCTCCTGATTGCCGTCATCGAACGCCGCACTAAACTAAAACTAAATGACAAAGATATTTTCATTAATGTTGTTGGCGGTATGAAGCTTAGTGATTCTGCGGCAGACCTTGCTGTTTGTCTTGCCATTGCTTCGGCCGTCGCTAAGCGAAAACTTGATGATAGCTATGTTGTCTTTGGTGAAGTCGGTCTCGGTGGGGAAATCCGCTCCGCGTTCCGTGCGGACCAGCGCATCGCTGAGGCTAAAAAACTTGGTTTTACGCATGCTATCGCTCCGGCCGCCACGAAAGATAAGTTTGTTATTCCGGTCAAAGACCTCCGTGAAACCTTGATAAAATACGTCAAATAGATTAAGCTTAAGGTAATATCTTTTAGTGCGGTAATGGAAAGGAAAACGCATGAATAATAGACCAATTAAAACTGCAACTACTGCCGGCCTCCTCGGTATCTTTCTGGGCGCGTTTGGCGCGGGCGACTGGTATCTATCTAGTGGTGGAAACACTAGTGCAGAACATAAGAAGAAAGCAATCATCCACGTTATTATTGCCGGTGTCGGTATTGCAATGGAAATTATCTCTTCAATCATAGTTGCAAACTCAACAAGATCACTCGCGAGCCTCATTGGTGCAGTTACCTCTCCAGCCGCTGCTATTAGTGGAATTCTTGGAGCTGTCGGTTGGCTCACGCTTGCAGGCAGCGCTGTATGGGGTATCGTCGATGGCATCCGCTTCTTGACTAAAGGCGACGCCGGTCTTGCTGCGGAAGGTTTTGCTACCGCCGCTCCAGCTCAACCATATGCTCAACCATATGCGCAGCCATACGCTCAGCCGATGCAACAACCATATGCGCAACCAATGCAACCAGCTCAACCAATGCAACCAGCTCAGCCTATGCAACCAGTTCAGCCTGTGCAACCAGCTCAGCCAATGCAGCCAGTCCAGCCAGCTCAGCCAATTCAGCCAACTGAACCAGCTCAACCAATTGATCAAAATAATCCATTTAATCAACAATAGAAAGGTAATATATGGCAGACAAAACACCTGACGACAAAGCTAAAGTAGAGGCACCAGCTGCCGAACCGGTCGCTGAAACTCCAGCTCCTGCTCCTGCAACCCCAGCCGCTCCAGAAGCTACCCCAGCAGCTGCTCCAGTCGCAAAAGCACCAAAGCAGCCAATGGATCCAAAAAAGAAAAAAACAATCATCATTTGGGTAATCATCCTAGTGATCCTTATCTCTGGTGGTGTTGCCGCTGCGATTTTAATCCCAATGTTCTTGAACGTTGATTACGAACCAGCCTTCAACGCTGTAAAAGAAATCCGTAGTGACATCAGCGACATTTATTATGGTGACTGTGATTCCGCAATCTCATACGTAAAATCTGGCTACACTTCCATTGCTAACTATTCAGACTATGTCTCTGAATGTATTGAGACTATGAATAAAAACATCGAAGAGAAGTTTAATGCTATAGCAAATTCTGCAGCCATCCAACGCGACGACAAGTTATCAAAGCTCTTCGCTCCATTCAAAGCTGCTTATGACAGCTTGCCAAAAGGTGACACCTTGACTGCTGGTCTCAAAGTTTATGAAGCATGGCATGGTTTCGAAGTTGAATCACGCGATGTTTCCTACATCAGCTCTTCAAAGGGCGAAGAAAAACTAACTAGTGCCGCCGAGAAGGCCGCCAAATACCTCACCGATTCTGGCGTCGACAGCCTCAAAGAATACGGCGAAAAATGGCTCGAAAAAATCAAAGCCTACATCAAAGCCTACTTCACTTACTACAACGCTAAATATAATGATCCATCCCGCAGCTCATATCGTGATGCTATGACCACCGCAAAATCAGAATATGAAGATGTTGTGGAAGCAGAACCAGATGTAACCGAGATGTTCAAGCTCGACTTCGAGAAGGCCCGCGAACTTCGCGATGCTTACAACAACCTTTACGATGGTGTTGCTGAAGCTTACAAAGAACATCAACCAAAAACCAAAAACTGTATCACAATCTACGGACAAGAAATCTGCGAATAGTAAACCTAAAAATAGGGACTTTAGCGTCCCTATTTTTTGTTGTCATTGATATAATAATGGTATGAAAATCTTGGGAATCGATCCAGGCATTGGCATTTGTGGCTTTGGCTTAATCGAGGGGAATCAGGCTCTTGATTTTGGCGTAGTCACGACCAAGATTCGTGCACCACTTCCGTCTAGACTAAAAGAACTCTATGATGGCCTAACTCAGATATTTGACGAACTAAAACCGGACGTGGTCTCCGTCGAAAAACTCTTCTTTAGTAAAAATATTACAACAGGCATCTCGGTTGCTGAGGCTCGCGGAATTGTGCTTCTTGTTGCCGAGCAACATAATGTTGAAGTCTTTGAGTATACTCCAAATGAAATTAAGAAAACGCTAACTGGTTATGGGTCCGCCAAAAAGGGTCAAATCCAGGAAATGGTCAAACTTCATCTAAATCTTGAGACTCGCCCAAGGCCAGACGATGCCGCTGATGCCCTTGCGGCCGCCATCACTCATTCTCTGATGGCACGAATCATGGTATAATGTAGCCATGAAACTATCTGAAGAACTTATCTATCGTGGCTTTCAAGCCAAAACTACAATTGAAAATCCTGAAGATTTGGACACTCGTGCCTCGAAAAAGTTCTATTGGGGCGCCGACCCTTCTGCCGATTCTCTAACGATTGGTAATTTGGCGGCCCTTATGATGTGTGCCTGTTTTGTTCGTCATGGTTATGAACCATATCTTCTTGTTGGTGGCGCAACTGGCCAAATTGGTGATCCAAAAGATAATGGCGAGCGCGATCTCAAAACTATCGAAGAAGTCGAGCACAACAAAGCTTGTATTAAGTCCCAGATTGAACGTGTCGTAAAATCCGACAACCTTACTATGGTCGACAACTACGATTGGTTCAAAGATATGAACTATCTCACTTTTCTCCGTGAAGTTGGAAAGACCTTCTCAATGACTCAACTTCTTGACCGCCAGTTTGTTCAGAATCGTATTGGTGAAGGTGGATCAGGAATCTCTTACGCTGAGTTTTCATACACTTTGATCCAGGGTTATGATTTCTTGCATCTCTATCGCAAATATGGAGTTTCCCTCCAGCTTTGTGGCGCAGATCAGTATGGCAACTGCACTTCCGGTATTCATCTAATTAAGCGCCTCGAAGACGCCGACGCTGATGTCTGGTCAACTCCACTAATCATTGATCCAGTCACTGGCCGTAAGTTTGGCAAATCCGAGGGCAATGCTGTTTGGCTCGCCAGCAAAGATAATGGTTCCGGAAACTACACCTCGATCTTCGACTTTTATCAATTCTGGCTCAACCAACCGGATGAATCCGTCGAATATCTTATCAAAATCTATACTTTGCTTGAGAAGGATGAAATTGAAAAAATCTTGGCAGAGCATCGTGAACACCCAGAACTTCGTATCGCCCAAAAGGCTCTAGCAAAAGGAGCTACCGAAGTTGTTCACGGCAAAGAAAATGCGGAAGCAATTATCAACCTCTCAGAGATGCTATTTAGTCGAGACACTGATTTCTCGAGCTTCTCTGCCGATGAGATCTCCGAATTTGCAGAATATCTCCCAACCGTGGAAAAGAATACTAATATTGTTGACGCAATTGTCTCTACCGGTCTAGCAGAATCGAAAAAGAAGGCTCGCGAATTCCTCGCTCAGGGAGCAATCTCGGTGAATGGCGTCAAAGTGAATGAAGAAATCGAATTGACTCAAACCGCCATCTTGAAAAAAGGTAAAAACAAATTCGCAGTAGTGAAATAAAAAATCGCCCCGAGGGGCGATTTTTTGATTGACTAACGGACTTCAACGCGAACGCGTGGCAATGATTTGCCGGAGAAGTGAGTTTTCTTGGTTTTTACGAAAGTAACAACACCATCTTTGGCTGCATGAATCGTAAAGTTGCGAGACATGTAGGTGCCAGGACCAGCGATTTTGGTTGCGCCAGTTTGGCGAACAAGAACTTCACCGTTCTTGACTTTTTGGCCACCAAAGCGTTTGACGCCAAGGCGCTGGCCAGCATTGTTATGGACGTTTTTGGCGGTACCGCCAGCTTTTACGTGTGACATTTATTTCTTCCTTAATATTATTATATCTCGCGCAACGATTTGGCCTTCCCGATAATAAAGAAGCCCCCGACGAGAATTACTTGTAACATTATACCCCATATCTTTAATTTCGTCAACAAGATTCATGCGATGATAACTACCATCCGGGCGAAGCCATGCCGGAATAGCGATAACTACAGGCGTGCCAGGTTTAATTTGTGAGCTAAGATTCTTCAAGAATCCTAGAATGATGGATGAACACTCCTGTTTTTCGCTCTTTAGCTTAATCTCGACTGGAGGCTGAGACATTGGCTGCCCAAGATAGCATTCGCAAGCTACAGCGTCGATTGGTAAATCCCAAGAGAAACTCGTTGCGTCGCCTTGAGAAAGACGAATCAGGTCCTTCCCCGAGAAGTGGCTTGATTCGTCTTTCTGAAGCCACTCCAAGTTTTTCTTCGAATAATCAATCATCCTTGGGTTGAGATCGGTGCCATAGGCTGAATATCCCATGAGTAAGGCCTCTTGCAAAACAACCCCAGTGCCGCAAAACGGATCTAGGATGCGTGATCCTTCTGGGAGCGGACCACAAAGGTTAATTAGAATCTGCGCTAGCTTTGGTGGTAACATTCCTACTTTGGCATCGCGTGCTGGGCGGGCTTGGTCGCGGCGTGCATAGGCGTCGATATCCTGCACTCCAATCACTCGCCACCATTCCTTGTTGTTCAAAATCAACTCAACCTTATTAGATTTTGATCCGGACAGGCCATTATGAAGGGAAGTTGCGGTAGAAATCGCAGCGGTCTTATTTTCGACTACGCGCACGCTGCGGCCGTGGCGAGAGAGGATTTTTTTGAGTTTTAATGCCTCGCCCTGCGCTTTTCTGGCGGAGGTGTGTGGGGAATAGTCGGAAACGCCAAGCGTGATTTTGCCTTCCGGAAGGGAGGTTAAATATTCGAGTGGAGTCTCGGCAAGGGGAATGGCAAGTTTGAGAATTCCGCCGAGCCTCGCGATTGATGGCGTTGTATCGGAAGAAAATGTTGCAATATTATTTGAAACAAGCGTAACTCGTGAAAATAAAGCCGAAAGCTCGGCCAGGGAAATATCTGGTTGACGGCCAAGAATGGCTAAATATCTCATGCTAAAATTATACCACGATTATGCTATAATTCTCTTATGAAGAAGATATCTTTCCGTACTATTTTGACGTTGCTTACGACTGCGCTCGTCGCTTATGTGATCTATCAAAACTGGCCAGACATTGTCGAGGCCGCAAGGCATTTGAATGAAGCTAACATTTTTGTGCTCCTTCTTCTCATCCCGGAGCAGCTATTCATGTATTATGCTTGTGGACAAATCTTCTTCTCCTACATGAAGCGCCGCAGGGAAATTAAAAAGCTTACAACTAAAGATCGCCTCAGTATTTCAACGGAGCTAAATTTCGTGAACCATGCCGTTCCGGCTGGTGGTGTTGGCGGCCTTACCTATCTCACTTTTCGTCTTCGTCCACTTGGAGTCTCGGCCGGCCAATCTAGCTTTCTCTATATCTTCCGCTATGCTGTTACAACGGTGATTAATTATTTCCAGGCGCTCGTTGCTATCGTCTTTTTGCTTCTGGTGCACGGCATTCCGGACGAAGCTATGTGGGTGCTCCCAGTTTCTCTTATTATGAATGTTGGTGTCGCCTTCATTTTGATGCTAATCATCTTTGTCGCCAGTGGCAAACGTCGTCTTGAATTCTTTTCAAAAGTTATCACAAACGTCGGTAATATGCTTGCAAAAATCTTTACCTTTGGACTCAAGAAAAAACCACTAAAACGTGAGAAATTCGATCATTACTTCCTTGATATTCATCAAAGCGTACTTCTCGCCCGTCGCAGCAAAAAAGATTTGAAAGGTCCAGTCTTCTGGGGTGTCATTTATAGTCTTTGCGAAGTTGGTACCTACTGGATTGTCGCAATCTCGCTTGGCAAACCAGAAATTTTGCCGTGCATCCTAATTGGTGAAGCTATCGGCTCTGTCTTTGATGGAATCGTACCATACGGCCTATACGAGCTCGGCATGGTCGGCGTGATGATCGCACTCGGCGTTGACTTCTCAACCGCAACTATCGTGACGGTTATGACTCGTGTTGCAACCCTCCTCTTTACAATTATTTCTGGCGCTATCCCATATCGCAGAACCATCATGAAATTAGGAAAAGAAAATGGAGAAGACTCCTAAATTTACTCCAACTGAATTTATTGCCGTCACCAATCAGACTCTTGAATATGCATACTCTGGTGCCGTCATTGAGGGCGAAGTTTCGAGCTTTAAGGTCAATCAGGGGAAATGGGTATTCTTCGATCTGAAGGATGAAGAATCGAGCATCGGCTGCTTCATGACTGCCTTTCAACTTCGCATGCCGCTTGAAGATGGCATGAAGGTTGTCGTCCGTGGCTACCCAAAGCTTACCAAATGGGGTAAGTTTTCCTTTACGGTCCAAGCTATTCAGCCCGTCGGTGAGGGGAGCCTCAAAAAATCTTTTGAACTGTTGAAAGCTAAGCTCGAAAAAGAAGGTCTCTTCGACCCGTCCAAAAAACGCCCACTTCCAGAAAACCTGTCGCGAATTGGCGTTATTTCTTCAACCCAAGCAGCCGGCTATGCTGACTTCATTAAGATTATCAATGAACGATGGGGTGGACTCAAGATTACTACCGCGCATACTCAGGTTCAAGGGCTCGATGCTGCCGACCAAATCATCCGTGCCCTTAATTATTTTAATGAACACGGTGGCGTGGAAATTATTGCTATTATTCGTGGCGGCGGCTCGGCCGACGACCTTGCGGTATTTAATGACGAGAAACTCGTTCGCGCGATTGCTGCGTCAAAGATTCCAGTTATTACTGGCATTGGACATGAAGTTGATGAGAGCTTGTCGGATCTTGCTGCGGATATTCAAGCATCGACCCCATCAAACGTTGCACAAATGTTGACAAAAGATCGAAAAGCCGAAATCGCTAAAATTGACGCAACAATAACTAGAATCAAACAGATGATTCTGACCAATATACAAGCCGCCAAAAATAAGAATGAAGAAAAGATCTTAAATATAATCCGGGACATTAAATCTAAAATTGCAAACTATGAGCAAGCCATTGATCAAAAGATTAAACTGATCGAGGCCATGAATCCTGAAAAAATCTTAAGGCAAGGGTATGCCATTATAAAAGGAAAAATCTCCCCAGGTAATGTTGTAAAAATCACAACATTTGAAAAAGAAATTAATGCAGAGATAAAGGAAATCTATGACCGAAAAAACGCTTAACCAAAAAATCGAACAGCTTGACTCCGCAGTTGAATGGTTCTATTCGGACGAATTCAAACTAGAAGAGGCAACCGAAAACTACAAAAAAACTTTGGGTCTTGCCAAAGAAATTGAAAAAGATTTGGATAATCTAAAAAACGAGATTGAAGTTTTATCTGAAGACTTTTCAAAATAGTGTTATAATATGCTTATGGATAATAATACACAACAAACCTTGCCTCCGGTTCCGCCAACGCAGATTTTTATGAATCCGACCGAACCAAAAGCTAAGGTAAGCCCAGTCGAAAAGAAAAAAGATAAGAAAAACATTGTAAAAATTGTTGTTATTGTTATTTTGTCTCTCATGACGATCATTTTTGCATCTCTCATGGTTTATGAGATCGTGCAATATAATAACCTGAAAGATAATTTTGATACCAAGACTGCCGAAGAGGTCGCTAAAGCTGAAGCTGCTCAGGCGGAACGTCTCGAAAAAGAATTTGCTGAGCGTGAAAAGAATCCATATAAAACTTTTGCTGGCCCAGTGGACTATGGTGAGCTAAGCTTTAAATATCCAAAAACTTGGAGTGTTTACATTGCTAAAGACGCTACGACCGGTGGTGATTTTGAAGCCTATTTCACTCCTGGCGAAGTCGAACCAGTTTCTAACAAGAATATCAATGCTCTCCGTGTCATTATTCGCGACAAGAGCTACGAATCTGTCGTTCAGGAATATAATAAGCAAGTCAGCAAGAAAAACAGTACTCTTTCGGTTGAGACAATAACCGTAAATGGAACTACTGCAAACCACTACATCGGCACAATTCCAAACACCGAGCTAAACGGTCATATCGTTGTCTTCAAGATTCGCGACAAAACCGCCATTCTCCAAACCGATTCCAATTTATTCTTGAATGATTTCAATACCCTCCTCCTCTCGGTAGGCTTCAACGCCTAATTTGTGCTAGAATTAATTTATGCTAAGAATAAGACATAGAATAAGGCGTCTAATTCTTGTAGTTATTGCCCTCGGAGGTTTGGGCACGTGGCTTGTTGTGAATCCAAAAAGCTACGAAACAATCTTTCATGAAATCGATAACATTGGCTCAGATTTTGGTATTAACCAGCTAGTCGATGCTGCAACGGACAAATTCTCTGCAATTGCAACTAGTCTTTCTGATCCAAATGCCCCTTTGGCAAAGGATGTTCTGGAGAAACTAGAAATCAAGGGCCGCTCTCCAAAAACCGGTTATACTCGCGAGGAATTCTATAACGCCTGGCCAATCGTGGATGGGTGCAATCTCCGCCAAAGAATAATCAAGCGTGAGTTCGGGGATTCTGCTAAACTCGATGGCTGCACGGTTCTTTCTGGCGAATTTGATGAACCTTATACTGGCGAACATAAAATATATCAGGAAAAATCCCAAATCAGCACCGGTATTCAAATCGACCACGTCGTCGCACTGTCTGATGCATGGCAAAAAGGTGCAGACAAAGACCACATGGATGCTGAAACGCGTTATAATCTCGCAACTGACCCGCTAAACCTTTTGGCTGTCGATGCTAAGGCAAACCAGCAAAAATCAGACGGCGATGCTGCAACTTGGCTTCCGTCAAATAAAAAATTCCGTTGTCAGTATGTCGCAAGACAGGTTTCTGTAAAATTCAAATACAAACTTTGGGTTACAGATGCCGAAAAAGATGCTATTTCAAGAATTCTTGAGAATTGTCCAAACGAACCAGCCGTCGGCGTTTCTCTATAATCTATGCTATAATGGGGGCATGGAGCAGGAGGTAAATAGTATTCTTTTGGCGGCGCATGAATTAAAGGCTCCGCTAGCTGTTCTGAGGCAACTTGCCTTATCTTTTGAGTTTGAAAAATCGGCCGAGAACGAACATATCCGTTCTGAAATGATCAGTGTTTCCGAACGTGCCATCAAGCAGGTGAATGACCTTACGAAAGTCGCTCGCCTCGAGGATGGCCTCTTCGAAATGGAGCCAGTCTCAGTACGCGCCGTCTGTGACGACGTTACCCATGAGTTAAGTTACCTCTTCCGCTACAATAAACGCGATCTGTATATAAAATACAAAAACAAGTCTCGTCTTGTTACGGCAAATCGTGAACTCTTGCACAGTGTAGTTTACAACTTCCTTTTGAATGCGATGCATTATTCCGGAAAAGATACTCGCTCTGAACTTATTGTGAACGAAAAGCGTGGAAAAGTTCGCATTGATATTCGCGACTACGGGCCGTCACTTCCGAACGATGTCTGGCGCGAGATTAAGCGCGGCTGGGTTGAAAAACCAACCTCCATTGCTATGCGTCCAGGCAGCTCTGGTCTCGGTCTTTATATCGCCTCAAAATTCTCTCGCTATATGAACGCAAATGTCGGCGCAATTCGCCATCGTGATGGGACTAGCTTCTTTGTTGAACTTCCGATATCAACTCAAGCAAGGCTCTTCTAATGATTTTTGTGATTGATGATGATGAAATCATGGCTGAGTGCATCAGTCGTGCAGTGAGTCCAGAAAAAACCAGGATATTTGGAAACGCCATTGATGCTATGTCTGCCATTGACGAAGAGCTTCCAAAACTAATCTTTCTGGATATCCTGCTAGATGGCCCGGATGGTTTCACCTTTTTGAATGAACTTGCATCATACAGCGATACTGCAAAAATTCCAATTATTATTGTTTCGTCGATTGATATTTCTGGAAAAGACCTATCTAGCTATGGCGTTGTTAAAATTGTTAATAAAGAAAAAATGACCCCAGCCGAGATTAAGAGCTATGTCAACGAATTCACAAAATAGAGACATAAGGACTAATGCCTACGTTCTTCGCCGTACAAATTATGGTGAGGCGGACAGGATTCTAAACCTAATTACCCCAAGTGGCCGGATGTCGGTCATTGCTAAGGGTGTACGTAAGGAAAAATCCAAGCTCGCAGGGAATATTGAGATGTTCTGCTTGGTCGACGTAAATATCCATTCTGGAAAAAGCGAATTTGGTGTTTTGACTAGTGCTAAAATGTTGAAATTCTACAACAATCTCGTTACGGACTTTGGCTCTATGGAGCTTGCCGCAACATTCTTAAAACGTGTTAATGCAGTCTCCGAGCATTCTGATAGTGAAGAATTATTTAAGGTTCTAGACCAAGCACTCTCGTCCCTAAATGATGGCATGAACAAAAGTCTTGTCGAATCTTGGTTCTTGTTCAATATTGCTAGGGTTTCCGGTGAAGACATTAACCTTTATCGTGACAATAGGGGCGTAAAGCTCGATGCCAATAAAAGATACTATTGGGAAGGTATCGAGTCGGCACTTGCTGAAAATCCAAACGGAGAAATCGGTGCTGACGAAATAAAAATAATGCGGTTGATGCTGACTTCGCCGCTTGCATTAGTTTCACAAATCAAAAATCTCGACGAAAAACTTCCACCAATTTCGTATATCGCAAAGTCCATCAGTCGTCTTTAGTGTGATATAATTGAGAAGTAAAAAAGGAGGAAAATGACAGAAGAAAAATCCAAGAAAAGCAACGTCGCCTTCTATTTTGCTGGCGGAATAACAATTGCGGCTATCGCAATGGTCGTCTTATTGGTTCTCCGTGGTCCGGTTCTTGGCGCAAGCTTCTTTAATACGGATGATAAAAAGTATGTCATTTCTTCTGAGGATATCACTCTTGGCGCAATCAAATCCCACATTGTTTATTACCATGACGGCGACAAAGTAACCAACGTGGAAAAGTATCTTGAGTTCAAAGATTCCGCAACTGCCAAAAAAGTTTTTGATGAATTCAAAAAAGAAATTAGCGAAAGCGACAAGTCTCAATACGATTTGAGTGGAATCTATATTGTCGAAAAATACCCAGAATCATATTATCAAGATCTAGATTTAAATAGTATCAAAGAAGAATCCGGCGAGTGATGGATATAACGTCGGGTTTGAATCCAGCTCAAAAAGAAGCGGCGGAAACTCTTTCTGGCCCGCTTTTGATTTTGGCAGGTGCTGGTTCCGGAAAAACCAAAACCCTGACCCACCGCATCGCTAACCTTATTTTTCATGGTATTAAGCCAGAAAACATCCTTGCCGTAACCTTCACGAATAAAGCCGCGAGGGAAATGCGCGAAAGGCTTTGGAAAATACTCGAAGGCAAAGGCTCCGAGCCGCCGCGCAGTTTCATGCCGTATATGGGCACATTCCATGGTATTTGTGTAAAAATTTTGCGTATTGAACATGATGCCGCTGGGCTCGACAAAAACTTCACTATCTACGATACGGACGACCAGGTCTCTCTGATTAAGCGTGCGATGAAAGAGCTAGGTTTTTCTGATGATAAATCCTTGAAGCCAAAGTCAATCCAATCAATCATCAGCAAATCCAAAAATGAAGGTCAGACTCCGGAAGAATACGAAGCTAGCATCTTTTATCCAAACCAGAAGAAAATCGCCCAAGTATTTAAGAGATACGAAGCGGGGAAACGCGATGCTAACGCACTTGACTTTGACGATTTGCTACTAAAAACCTTAGAACTATTCAGTAACCATCCAGACATCCGAGAAAAATGGCAGCAAAAATTCGAGCATATTTTGATTGATGAGTATCAGGATACCAACATGGTTCAGTATCACCTCATCAAGTTGCTCGTGAATGAAAAACGCAACATCTGTGTGGTTGGCGATGACTGGCAGTCGATCTATTCTTGGCGTGGCGCAGACTTTACGAATATTTTGCATTTTGAAAAAGACTTTCCTGGTGCAAAAGTTATTAAGCTCGAGCAAAACTACCGTTCGACTGGAAATATTTTGGAAGCATCTCAAAAAATCATCAACGAAAACAAGACCCGTACAGACAAGACTCTTTTCACGGAAGCCGAAAAAGGTGAGCCGGTTGATATCGAATCTTTGCGAGACGAAACCGAGGAGGCAAACTTTGTCGCAAGAAAAATATTTGAGCTCCATCGTTCGTATCCAGATTTTTCGGACTTCGCAGTACTCTATCGCACCAACGCTCAGTCCTACACTTTTGAAAAAGCATTTATCAATATGCATATTCCATACAAGATTGTTGGCGGCGTCAGGTTCTATGACCGCAAGGAGGTTAAAGATGTTCTTGCAGTTTTGAAGATTCTAGTCAATCAACGCGACCGCGTCAGCCTTGAGCGCGTCACGAAGAATGTCTTGTCTGGTATTGGCGAAACTTCACTAAACCGCCTGCTTGGCGCTATTGATTCGATTTCTGGAGACAGGCCACTCGTCGATCCAGATCTTCCGGACATTCTTTCCGGAAAAGCCAGGAACGCATTCTTAAAACTCGTTTCCTTTATCGAATCAACTCCGCTCGATCAGCCGCCAGCAGATATCGTTAGTAAGGTGATTATTTCGTTTGGATTTGAAGCGATGCTTCGCGATGGCACCCCAAACGGCGAAGAGCGCATTGATAACCTTACCGTCCTTGTTGGTAATGCGACGCAATATGAAACGTTGGATGATTTTCTTGCTGACGCAACGCTCATGTCTTCTGTGGATGAGAGCTCGGCTGCAAACTCCGTCACGCTCATGACACTTCACGCCGCCAAAGGTCTGGAATTTCCAGTTGTCTTTATTGTCGGTATGGAAGATGGGCTTTTCCCGAGCGCACGCGCTGAAGATGAGGCATCGCTCGAGGAGGAGCGCCGCTTGGCTTATGTTGGTATGACTCGCGCGATGAAACGATTGTTCATGACTTATGCCGCTTCGCGCTTTTCTTTTGGTAGTCGTGCATATAACATGCCATCAAGATTCCTGCTTGAACTTGGATATAATCCATACGGTTCGAATCAAATGAACAAAGACTTGGACGGCGACGGATTCAACGATTTTTCTGACGACGACTTCTTTGATGATCCGTTCCCGGATGATTTGCCAACATATTATTAGAAACAAAAATGGTCTGGGTGACCTGACTTGAACAGGCGACCTCAGCGTCCCGTTCGTGAAGCGCGGGACGCTCGAGTTATTAAGCACAAAAATGGTCTGGGTGACCTGACTTGAACAGGCGACCTCAGCGTCCCGAACGCTGCGCGCTACCAACTGCGCTACACCCAGACATGTGATTATTATATCACAATTTCTCTGGCCTTAATTTGTACACAAAAAAGTATTGACATATCATACTGCTCATGCTCTAATTGAGGTAGAGTGTAAAGTTATACGGCCTAAAAACAAACAGAGCAAAACCAAAAAAGGGAAATAAAAACATGTCAAAACAAACATTTCGTTTGAGGAATAATATTATCCTAAACATTTTGTTTTCATGCTCTAGCGTTTCGCTAGCCCTTTTTGGTCTGCTCACTTTTGTTCCACCGTATAACCCAGAGAAACAGGCCGAAGCTCTCATCGATCCAGATCTCTATACTATTTCTGTAAATGCTGTTTCGGACATTAGTCTCCAAGTAAATCCAACCGCTGCCGGAACCGTAGCGATGGTTGAAGACGTTATTACTAGCTCCACGAACTCTCCATCTGGTTATAAACTCTATGTTTCTGTAGACGGAGATCACAATGATATCTATCTCAATGGTGATTCAAACAATGACGTGTCCGGCAAAAAGATTGCTGCAACCTCTGGCACTTTTGATTCCCCAGCAGCCCTCACTAGCGATTCATCATCCTCATGGGGTTATGCAGTTCCTGGTCTAAATAATTTTGACATCGCCTATGATCCATCCTCCCCATCTTCCTCCGCTAAGTTTGCAGCACTCCCAGTTATTGGTGAAGAACAACTCATCCATGAACACGAAGGCGTAGCTACAGACGACACAACTAGTGTCTATTATGGGGCCAAAGTAGACTCCAATATTGCTGCAGGCCACTATATTGCCAACGTCGTTTATACTTCCATGACAGATATTTCATCTATTACAAATGGCGAGCTTACAGTTTCTCCAAACGACTTCACAGAAAACTACGATCCAGTAACCATCACAATCACGACTTCTCTTAGCACTTCCCGTGAGATCGGAACTGTAACTGCAACTGTTGGTGGAAACATTTGTGACAATCTAAACATTATAGATTATGATCCGTTAGCGGTAACCTGTACCCTCCCAGCCGGCCTCTCTAATGCAAGACACGGCGTAACCTTGAACATTCCACGTCTCGGCAAAAGTTACGAAGATGAAAACGGCATCACGGTTGCGGCAACATCTCACACTTGCACTAAGCAATATCGTCTCCAAAACGCAGATGGCACCTATCCAGACGAATATGTTCAGGACCCAAGTCAAACCGAAACAATTGCCCATGGTGAAACCTGTTCTTACACTAAATCTGTTGAGGACTACCAAGAACAGACAATCACTATCACTCCATATGAGGATACCGCAGTCTCTCTAGATCTTCCACGCAACATGTATGAACTCACAATTACACATAACGCTTTCATCGTCTCTACCTCCGGCGCCGGAACCTATCGTTGGGGTGAAGAAGTCCCTGTCTCTGCCATCTCAACAGGTGAACTCCCGTTTAGAAAATGGAAACAAAAAGCCGGAACGACGAGCACTTTCACAGACGAAACTCAAATTGAGACTTCATTTATCATGCCTAAATCAGACGCAACTATCTTCGCAGATGGTGGCAGCTACTGTGACTATGAACCAGGAGAATCTTGGGAATTCTCATACAAAGGCTCTCCGGAGGAATTCCCAGTGCCTTGCGCCGGAACATATAAATTAGAAGTATGGGGCGCGCAAGGATACTGTACTGATACTGGTAGTGCATCTGGTAAAGGAGGCTACTCTGCCGGAAACGTTTCTTTAGAAACCGGCGCAGTTCTAAAGGTTGTTGTTGGGGGCTATAATAATGGCTACAACGGCGGAACCTATAATTCTTCGTACGATTCTCCTAATGGTTGGTATGTGACCTACTCTGGTGGAGGAGCTACACATATCGCACTAAAGAAAAATAATGATACATTCACGACACTTCAATCATATAATAATCCAGCAACCGCAATAGAATACGTCTATCTTGTTGCTGGCGGCGGCGGCTCTGCAGCATACTGGTCTGGAAGTGGCGGTGCTGGTGGAGGAGAAAATGGACTTGGTGGTGGCGGTGTGAATCCTGGCCGCGGAGGAACCCAAACCTCAGGATACGCGTTTGGTCGTGGCCAACCTGGAACATATTGGGATAATAACGACTCTCATCCGCACTACACCGGAGCCGGTGGCGGTGGCTGGTATGGTGGAACAGCCGGCGGCGTGAAACAGGATTCTGGCGGTGGCGGCGGATCTGGATATTTAAACGTTGACCTCGGTTTGTTGAATAGTGAGGGTATTGCTGGCAATGCATCTATGCCAACACATGATGGTACTGGTACGATGACTGGTAACACTGGCGCTGGTCATGCAAAAATCACCCTGCTCGAAGACTAGAAAATAACAGGACTTGTTGTCTAAAACGACTACGGTCCTGTTTTTTGTGAAATTAAAAGGGGGGCTTGCCGCTTATAAAACAATATTGACATGCAAAAACTCTTATGCTTTAATAAGGGTAGAGTGTAAGGTTATACGGCCTAAAAACAAACAGAGCAAAACCAAAAAGGGAATACAAACATGTCAAAACAAACATTTCGTTTGAGGAATAATTTTATCCTAAACATTTTGTTTTCATGCTCTAGCGTTTCGCTAGCCCTTTTTGGTTTGCTCACCTTTGTTCCACCGTATAACCCAGAGAAACAGGCCGAGGCAGTTATAGACCCAGACCTCTATACCATCTCTGTTAATGCTGTCTCAGACATTAGCCTCCAGGTTAATCCATCCGCCGCCGGCACTGTTGCAATGGTTGAAGACGTTATCACTAGTTCAACCAACTCCCCGTCTGGCTACAAGCTTTATGTCTCCGTAGATGGAGATCATAACGACATTTATCTCAATGGTGATTCAAACAATGACGTGTCCGGCAAAAAGATTGCTGCAACCTCTGGCACTTTTGATTCCCCAGCAGCCCTCACTAGCGATTCATCATCCTCATGGGGTTATGCAGTTCCTGGTCTAAATAATTTTGACATCGCCTATGATCCATCCTCCCCATCTTCCTCCGCTAAGTTTGCAGCACTCCCAGTTATTGGTGAAGAACAACTCATCCACGAACACGAAGGCGTAGCTACAGATGACACAACTAGCGTTTATTATGGCGCTAAGGTGGATTCTAATATCGCCGCAGGTCATTATGTTGCCAATGTCGTCTATACATCCATGACAGACATTTCATCCATTACAAACGGCGAACTCACCGTCTCTCCAAACGACTTCACAGAAAACTACGATCCGGTAACCATCACAATCACGACTTCTCTTAGTACTTCCCGTGAGATTGGCACCGTAACTGCGACTGTTGGCGGAAACATCTGCGGAGATCTCGATATCGCTAATTATGACCCACTTACTGTAACTTGTACTTTACCAGCAGGCTTATCAAACTCTAGACATGATGTAATGTTAAATATACCTCGCCTTGGCAAGAGCTATGAGACCGAAGGTGGCATTAAAGTGTCCGCATCGAACCACACCTGTACTAAACAGTATCGTCTCCAAAATGCGGACGGGACTTATCCGGACGAATACACTCAAGATACTGAAGAAACAGAAACTATCGCACATGGCGAGACCTGTTCATACGCAAAGAGCGTTGATGGTTATCAAGGTCAAAACACGACTATCACCCCAGACGAAGATGTTACTTTGTCTCTCGATCTCCCAAGAAATACGTATGAATTAACCATTCATTACAATCAATTTATCGCCTCAGTTAGTGGCGCCGGAACTTATCGCTGGGGAGAAGAGGTCTCCGTATCTGCCGTTTCGACCGGTGAAAAACCATTTAGGGGCTGGGAGCAAATGAGCGGCGAAACAAGCTCATTCGCTGACCCAACCGCAATAAGCACAACGTTTGTCATGCCAAAATCAAGTGCTGTCATTTTTGCAGATGGTGGGCGCACCTGCGACTACGATCCAGACCATACATGGACATTTGGATATACCGGAGCTCCGGAATCATTCGACGTTCCATGTGTTGGTGCCTACAAGATTGAAGCATGGGGTGCATCCGGCGGTAGCGCTTCCGCAATCGGTCACTCGATTGCTGGCGGACGTGGTGGTTATGCCGTTGGAAATTTAGTTCTGACCACTGACGATACTCTCTATATTGGTGTAGGTGGCGCTGGTGCTGGTGGGTCAACCACGGCAAGAAATGCCGCAGGTGGATGGAATGGTGGTGCAAGTGGCCACACTGAGACCCCAACCGGCTTGTGTCAAGGCGGCGGTGGTGGCGGTGGCGCAACGCACGTAGCGGTAGCAGACGGCGCTTTACCTACCCTTAGCGCATCAGATGTATTAATAGTAGCTGGCGGCGGAACTGCTGCATATGTAAAAACTGCCTATAGTGATGACGGTGAAGGTATTGATAGCTCCGCAACTGGTAAACCTGGTGGGGCTACCGTGTCACCAGTCGGAACTACTATGTCGCCAAACGGATCAACATACCGTACTGGCGGTGGATCGGGCTACGCCGGTGGAGGGGGCGGATATATAGGCGGTTCAGGAAGTGCTGGTGGAGCAAGCTACTTTGCCTCAAGCGTGAGAGAAACATCGTTTGCTGGCGGGAACTCTGTTATGCCAACTCACGACGGAACGGGAACTATGACCGGAAATAGTGGTAGCGGTTACGCCAAAATCACGTTCATTGGTGAAGCTTATCAAGTCATATTCGACGCTAACGGCGGGAACGTCGATATCGCAAGTAAGACACTCGATCTAAACAATAATATAATGGGCGATATGCCAGTGCCTACTAAAAACGGTGAATTCTTCTGGGGCTGGTATACTGATACTACATATAAAACGCTAGTAACCACTACTTCAGTCATAAAAGAGAACATGCGCCTATACGCAAGATGGGGCGCCCAGAATAAAGACTTTGATTATCAGGGCTATGTTGAGGGTGTAAGGGTCCCTACAAGTGGTACATATAAAGTTGAATTATGGGGTGCATCCGGTGGCACCGCAAACCCAATCGGTCACACTATTGCTGGTGGGCGCGGTGGCTATGTCACGGGAAATGTATATCTAACAGCTGGTAGTTACCTCTATATTGGTGTAGGCGGTGCTGGTGCAGGCACATCGACCACGTACAGGGATGCTGTGGGCGGATTTAACGGTGGCACAAGTGGCCACGTCGAAACCCCACTCGGTCTATGTCGAGGTGGCGGCGCTGGTGGTGGCGCAACACACATAGCAACAGCAGATGGTACTTTACCAACTCTTAGTGCATCGAATGTAATGATCGTAGCTGGTGGTGGTTCTGGTGGGTACGGAAGAACCAACTACAGTAATGACGGTGAATACATTGAAAATAGTGTAGTCGGTGGTGCTGGCGGTGTTACCGTATCTCCAGTCGGAACCAACATTTCAGCAAGCGGCTCCTCATTCCATATCGGTGGTGAAGCGGGCTACTCTGGCGGAGGCGGCGGATATGTTGGTGGCTCCGGCAGTACTAGTGGTACGAGCTACTTTAGTGAATCAATTACGTCTACGTCTTCAAAATCCGGAAATGAATCTATGCCAACCCACGACGGAGCGGGAACCATGACTGGTAACTCCGGTAGTGGCTACGCAAAACTCACCTATCTCGGTAATTAACACCAAAAAATAACCCCCTCGCGGGGGTTATTTTTATTTGTAGATTATTTATCTACCACTTCGCCTTCGACGGCGTCATCTTCTTTGGAATCGCCAGAATCCTTAGAGCCCTTGTCGTCTTTTGGTGCTTCTTGTTGATAGAGTTTTGCACCAATTGGCATGATCTTGTTGGAAAGCTCGTTTGCTGCGCCTTCAATTTTTTCCTTGTCGGCATCAGCATCGTCGAGAACTTTTTTAGCTTCTTCAACGGCTTTCTTGATTGTTTCCTTATCATCATCCGTGATCTTGTCTTTATAATCTTCAGGCATTCTCTCGGCTTGATGAATAGTAGTTTCTAGGTGGTTCTTTGCATCGATAACTTCACGGCGCTTCTTGTCTTCATCGGCGTGCATCTCAGCTTCTTTTTGAGCCTTTTCAATATCTTCCTTGCTCATGTTGCCAGAGTTTTGAATGGTAATTGATTGCTCTTTGCCAGTGCCTTTATCTTTTGCGGTTACATTCAAGATTCCGTTTGCATCAAGGTTGAAGGTGACCTCAATTTGTGGCACACCACGTGGAGCTGGAGCGATACCGTCAAGGATAAAGCGACCGAGCGACTTGTTATCGGCGGCAAATTCGCGCTCACCTTGAAGGACGTGAATCTCAACTTGTGGTTGGTTATCAGAAGCAGTAGAGAAGACCTCAGACTTTGAAGTAGGAATCGTAGTATTGCGATCAATGAGAGGTGTACGGACACCACCCATGGTTTCGATACCAAGGGTAAGTGGGGTTACATCGAGGAGGAGGACATCCTTAACGTCACCTTGAAGCACGCCACCTTGGATGGCAGCACCAACGGCCACGACCTCATCTGGGTTCACGCCCTGCATTGGGTCCTTGCCAAAGATTGATTTAACTTTTTCAACGACGGCTGGCATACGAGTCATACCACCAACCATCACGATTTCGTCGATATCCTTGGTTGTGAGTTTTGCATCCTTCAAAGCCTTCTCGACTGGACCGCTCAAGCGATCGATAAGTCCGGAGACGAGCTCCTCAAGTTTAGCACGGGTAAGAGTATATTCGAAGTGCTTAGGGCCATCTGCATCAGCAGAAAGGAATGGCAAGTTGATATCGGTAGAAGTAGAAGAGGAGAGTTCTTTTTTAGCTTTTTCAGCTTCGTCTTTGACACGTTGCATGGCAGCAGCATCGTCTTTGATGTCGATGCCGGATTCTTTCTTGAATTCATCAACGAGGTAGTTTACGAGAATATTATCGAAGTCCTCACCACCAAGGTGGGTATCACCATTCGTTGACATTACTTCGAAAACACCGTCACCAAGCTCGAGCACGGAAACATCGAAAGTACCACCACCAAGGTCGAAGACTACGATCTTTTCGTCTTTCTTAGATTCTAGGCCATAGGCGAGAGCGGCAGCAGTTGGCTCGTTAATAATACGCTTAACTTCGAGACCAGCAATCTTACCAGCATCTTTGGTTGCCTGGCGTTGTGAATCGTCGAAGTAGGCAGGAACCGTAATGATAGCTTCGGTAACTTTTTCACCGAGGAAAGCCTCGGCATCAGCTTTGATCTTTGAGAGAACCATTGCTGAAATCTCTTCAGGAGTGTATTCTTTACCATCCATCTCAACGGCAACACCGTTACCCTTCTTGACGATTTTGTATGGGGAAATATCGAGGTCGTGTTGAACTTCCTTATCCTCAAATTTACGACCAATAAGGCGCTTGATACCATAAATAGTGTTCTTTGGGTTGGTGACGCGTTGGCGTTGTGCAACCTTACCAACAAGGCGTTCACCTTTCTTTGTGACGGCCACAACGGATGGGGTGGTGCGATCACCTTCTGAGTTTGTTATAACTTCTGGTTTCCCAGCGACCATATAAGCGAAAGCGGAGTTCGTAGTTCCAAGGTCGATACCAATGATTTTTGACATATTTTTTCTCCTTTTCTTTAGCACTCTACGCATGAGACTGCTAATATGTCTCTATTGTAGTAAACTAGCACTCATTTGTCAAGAGCGCTAAAATACAAAAAATAAAGTCGCTGATTCCGTGATATAATAGAGATATGATAGAGAGGCAAAACGATTTTAAGAAGGACCGCCTGGTTGAGCCAACCATCGCCGGCTCTGATTCTGATGAAGAAAAAATCGAAATTAGCCTCCGCCCAACCACTTTTTCTGAATATATTGGCCAGGAACGCCTCAAAAACAACCTAAAACTCGCTATTGATGCCGTCAAAAAGCGAAACGACGGTACCACTCTCGACCATATATTATTATATGGTCCTCCAGGTCTTGGCAAAACCACCATGGCCGGCGTTATTGCCCACGAACTCGGCGCCTCGCTCCGAGTTACTTCTGGTCCTGCTATTGAGCGTGCCGGAGATCTCGCAAGCATTCTGACAAATCTGAAAGATGGCGACGTTCTCTTCATCGATGAGATTCATCGCCTCCGCCGTGCTGTTGAGGAAGTTTTGTATTCTGCTATGGAGGACTACAAGCTGGATATCGTTATTGGTAAAGGCCCAGCCGCGCGCAGTGTTCGTCTCGATCTTCCGAAATTCACTGTTATTGGCGCAACCACCCGTACTGGCTCTCTTGCTGGCCCACTCCGTGATCGCTTTGGTATTATTCATCGCCTTGAGTATTATAAGCAACCAGAAATCAAAGAAATCATTAACCGCACTGCTGGAATTCTAAATACCCGCATCGACGATGCTGCAACCGAGCTTCTATCTACCCGTTCTCGCCTTACTCCGCGTATTGCTAACCGCATCTTCAAGCGCGTTCGTGACTACGCCGACGTCAACGGTGATGGTTTTATTGATAAGGCTATCGCTGAAAAATCCCTCGAGCTTATGGAGATCGATGATCTTGGGCTTGACCCGGCCGACCGCAACATGATGGAGTTAATGATTGAAAACTATGGTGATCGCCCAGTTGGTCTCACGACTATTGCTGCTTTGACCGGCGATGAGGCCTCCACTAT
Organism: uncultured Candidatus Saccharibacteria bacterium; assembly: GCA_946404685.1. Lineage (GTDB taxonomy): Bacteria > Patescibacteriota > Saccharimonadia > Saccharimonadales > Saccharimonadaceae > Nanosyncoccus. The sequence goes on from CAMJEK010000003.1 coordinate 32,119, forward strand.
CGAGGATTATTATGAGCCATACCTCTTGCAACTTGGCCTTCTCGCGCGCACTCCACGTGGCCGAATCGTAACTGAAAAAGGGAAGAATCACTTGTCAAAAGTGTCTAAAAATGATATAATTGAAAAAAGGAGTCACTAGTATGGATGATACTCTAGCCAATATCCGCCACGAGCGCAGCAAAAAAGATTTTCCAGCTCTCAAGTTGGAAGACGGCGAATATGTTGAATATGCCTTTTCTCGTTCAAATAAGTGTTTTCTCTTAATCTGGGGTAGCGTCGCATTTATTATTCTATCTCTTATATTTGTCTTCTTTGTCGCAAAGACTAGCATGAGTAACTTCGATAATATGGGGACAAACTTCCTTATACTTATCATCGGAACTTTGGCCGCCGCATCAGTTGTTGGTGGTCTCATCTCCACCAAGGTTTTTAGCTGTAACAAGCTCTATATCACCAACCGCCGCGTGATTCAATATATCATGCTTTCACCTGTTGCAACCTCGAAAAATGTGATCGATCTCTCTTCGATTGAAGATGCGAGCTTCCGTCAGACCAACATCCTTCAAAAGCTTATTGGCATCGGCACCCTTCGCCTCTCAACCGTCGGCGACGAAACGACCTATACCCTCCAATACACCGACAGTATCGGTGGCGACGAGCTAAACGGCATCACAAAATTGATCCGCACCGCCAGAAACCGCCTCAATAATAAAGTTGAAGAAGAAAACTAATTTCGATTTCTTTTAATATAGATATCTTCTTTTTCAAGAACTGCCTTTAGGGTATATTCTTTGCATTTCCCTTCAACGCAGTCTGCTGGTTCATAGAAATATGAGCTAAGTTCAGTCCCGAGATTATACCCAAGCGGATCGGTCCAGAGTGCTGGATCGATCATTTTTAGGTTATCTTCGGAGATCGATTCAGGATAATAGCCATGGCTAGGATAATAGCCTTCCTCGAGGGCATAATACATGGCGTTAATCGCGGTTTTACGATCCTCATCACGCTCCATCGCGTCGATATTGGACTTTTGAACGAAGAATAGAATGACAAGAAGCGTTGCGAAAAAAGCAACAATTGAGATTTCTAAAATAGTAAAACCGGATTTTCTTTTCATATCTTTATTATAACACCAAAATATGATACAATAATTATATCGTCTTTATGGTACCGTAGCTCAGCTGGTTAGAGCGTGGGACTCATAAGCCCAAGGTCGGTGGTTCAAGACCACCCGGTACCACCATAGACTAAAACTCGGCACCTAGCCGATTTTTTGTGGCATACCCTTGCGAGGTGCAACGCCACACAGCTTTGACAAATATAGATAAGTATTGTATAATAATAACGCTAACCTAATAGTGGGTTAGTAAAACAGCCCATCTTGCGTATGCATCTGGGAGCACATTAAGAAAGGAGGTATTCGTATGAATACCAATAAGACAGAGTACTATGACATCGTAGCTGGCCCAAACAAGGACGCATTGTTCGACGCATGTAAGTATGCGCACAGCAAGGCAGCAAAGATTCCTATCGATTTCGAAGTTGTAATCGGCTATACACTGCCTCCGAACGAGCCAGGCAGCGCTTACATCCCGATGGATATTACCGACATCAGCATTACTTGCATCGAATACGAGGATAACTCAGGTGAGAGTTTCAATCTGAACGGGAATTGTTACGCTGACCCGGATTTTACCGGAGGAAGTAAGCCTTATAGATTCAAGGCTTATTATAATTCAAAAAAACGTATAGGCCGCATTGCTTTCGAGGAGTAAGTCTTTCCACAATGATCCACCGCCCGGGGGGCTTCGGCCCGGGCTTGCAAAGAAGTGTACACCACGAATAAGGAGGTGGTATTATTGGCAGACTTAGTTGATTTCTCACTGAGCATTGACCAGATCTATCACAGGTGTTTAGCAGATGTAGACGATGTGCCCGAAAAGGTCAAAAGGCTCGTTACTGGTAGCCTTGAGATTGGCAACGTAATCTATGTAAAAACAATAGAACCAGAGCCGCATGTCTTCGACAAAGGAAAGATCATGGAAATGAGCAACCATATCTGGGAGATAGTAGAATGCATGCCGAGTCAATTCAGGCATAATTACTTCGGCGCTCCATATCGCGATGCTATCCCCTATTGGATGATGCCGCTTGGTGGATTTGATTTAAATAATCCCAACGACCATCGAAATCTCACAACCTTCGATCATCTTGTTGCTCTTGGCGTAGCATCAAGATGTATGCAGCTGCCATTCCATAAGTCAGATTGGTGGATGCTATGGGACGGATTACCTCACGTCAAAGTCGTGGGGCCGCCAAACCTCAGAAGGAGAATCAAGAATCCTGTGAGATTCATGGGGGTCGTAAAGAAAGTTCCTGGGCTTGTCCTCGCGTTACTGTGTCTTCCTCTTCTCTGTATTATATGGGGTGAAAAGCCCTCCGATATCTTCTAAACAGAGAACAAAATAAAGGACCCGAATTTTGGGCCCTTTTTTATTTCTTCCTGGCGGAAGGGACAGGATTCGAACCTGCGAAGCTATTAACTTGCTGGTTTTCAAGACCAGTGCCATCAACCACTCGGCCACCCTTCCACGAATTATTATATCATATATCAGCATCGAGGACAATGGATATGCTGTATTTTGGATAAGCCTCGTGAATTTTCTTTTTGATTTCTGCGATCTTCTCGCGAGCACCGCGTTCCTCGAAACTAAAGATCAAATCAAACGAAATCGCCTTCTTCTCGGCATCGACATAAAATCCGTGCATCTGCTTAAGGGTACTGTATCCTTTCAGAATCTCTTCGATAGTATCCTTGATGTCTTTAAACTCGCCATCCTCGTTCGCGGCATAAACGCCAATCGTCAGGATAATTCCAAACTCGTTATAAATCGCGGTCTCAATTTTTCGAGATAAATTATGGATCTCGCCCGTGCGCATTTCGTCGTCAATCTGGATATGGGCGCTTGCAATAATCTTGTTTGGACCATAATTATGAAGCGTCAAATCATAAACGCCCTGTACGTCATCAAACTTTTTTATACGGTTTTGAACTTTTTTCATCAGCTCCGCGTCGACGCCAGAACCAATAATGTCGCTAATCGCATCCCGTAAAATCTCGATTGCTGTTTTGATAATCACAATCGAAATCAGAATACCAATATAACCTTCAAGGCTGACATGCCAAATAAAGCTCACTAATGCGCCGACCAAAACCGAGGACGAAAGTGCAGCATCTGAAATTGCATCAATGCCACTAGCCTTCAGGCTACTAGAATTAAGTTCTTTGCCACGCTTCAAAACAAAACGTCCAAAGAAAAGTTTCACGAGCACCGTAGCGCCAATGATAACAAGGGAAATAACAGAATAATCTGCGTCGCCCGGGTTGATAATCTTATCGATTGATTCTTTGACTGCCGTTACACCTGCGGCAAGCACGATGAGAGAAACGATAAGAGCAGAAAAATACTCAATGCGGCCATAGCCGAATGGGTGTTTTTTGTCTGGTCTTTTCTGAGATAGGAAAACACCAAGAATCGTCACGATCGACGACAATGCGTCGGTAAAGTTGTTTACGGCATCAAGCACCACAGCCACGGAGCCACTCAGGATCCCAACGGTCGCTTTTGTTGCCACCAAAATCAGATTAACGATGATTCCGATAATACTAATTTTGACGATACTTTTGCTACGATTCATTTTATTCTGCGTTCGTATAAACAGCCACCACGTCGTCTAGGTCATCAACGGCATCGAGCAACTTCTCGAGCTTCTCGGCATCGTCGCCCTCGACTGGAACATAATTGTTAGGAACATATTTGAGTTCGGCGGAAGTAACAGTGAGGCCTGCCTCGATTAGGGCAGCACGAACCTTCATAAGATCAGATGCGGCAGTAAAGATTTCGATACCATCTTCTTCTTCGGATGCATCTTCAGCGCCTGCATCAAGTGCAGTCATGAGCGCATCTTCACCCTTCTCGGAAATCATGATTACACCTTTGCGGGAGAATTGGAACATGACAGAGCCTGGATCAGCCATGCGGCCGCCATTTTTATCAAGTGTATGGCGGACTTCTGGCATGGTGCGGTTTTTGTTATCGGTTGCAATTTCGATCACGATGCCAACCCCGCCTGGGCCATACGCTTCGTAAACTTCTTCGATGAGTGCAGCAGCAGACTTATCAGCCACGCGAGCGATTGCGCGTTCGATGTTAGCTTTTGGCATATTAGCAAGGCGAGCTTTTTCAAGCACCATTGCGAGTGATGGGTTCATGGCTGGATCGGTGCCGGCGCGAGCCGCGATCGCAATCTGGTTGCCAATCTTGGTGAACAAAGCACCACGCTTTGCGTCAACGACGGCTTTCTGACGTTTTGTGGTCTCCCACTTACTGTGTCCTGACATATTATTTTCTCCAAAAAAATGTATTAAAAACTTACAATTATTTTAACATATTTCCGATGATTAGCCAACAGAAAAGCCCCCTAAAAGGGGGCTTCTGAAAAAAGTACGATAGATCACATAAAGAGGGAGTTGTTTTGAATAATGGGGACAATTGCGTTTGCTACGGTAGAGGTCAGCTTCATAAAGATGTCGAGATCGACGCCGATGACGTCCTTACGGGTATCACCAGTCGTATCGCCAACGACGGATACTTTGTGACTTTCTGAGCCTTTGCCATAGTTAGCATCAGGGTCGATAATTCCAGGAACTAATCCGGCCTTGATGTCTTCGGTCAGGTGACCAGCTTCAATGTACTTCTTGGCGTTGTCGAATGCGCCGCCAGAATTACCATTGAAAATTGCTCTGGGAATAGCGACAATCATCTCGCCTACGAGTAATCCGCCAACAAACTCAACGCCAAAGAGTTTGCCGCTGCCAATCGGTACGAAAACTGCGAGTAGTGAAGGGATAATCATCTTCTTTAGAGCATTCTTTCCAACAATCTTAATGCACGTAATGTAATCGGGCTGAACTGTTCCTTCGATTACTCCAGGGATTCGCAGCTGCTTGGTAGCTTCGTCTGCCATCATTTTTGCGGAATCGATGGTATTGTCTGCAAGAATTGCGGAGAAGAACTCGATCAGAGCGCCACCAACTATGCCGCCGGCAACAACTACGAAATTAGCGATGTTAAGAACTGGTGTTGTTCCAACTTCGGTGTAGCTGTTGACGTATGCAACGATCAGTGAACAAGTAGCAAGTGATGCTGAGCCGATAGCAAATCCTTTGCCGATTGCTGCAGTTGTATTGCCAACAGCATCAAGCAGATCGGTAATTGCTCTAACAGTGGGAGGAAGTTCGCATCCTTCAGCGATTCCGCCAGCGTTGTCGGCTATCGGGCCAAATGCATCGATGGAGACGGTTGTAGCAACAAAGCTGAGCATTCCGAGTGCTGAAACGGCGATTCCGTAGAGGCCGCCGATCTTTCCGGAAAAGAGCAATGTGATACCAAGAACAAGGATTGTCGGCATGCAAGACTTTGAGCCAAGAGCATCGCCTTTTGTAATCAGGAAAGCGGAGCCTTCTGGAGCGATCCTAGCAAGCATTCTTGTGGGTTTATAGTCCGTAGAGGTATAGTACTCGGTAATTGCACCGATTGCTACGCCGCTCGCAATGCCAAGCATTGCGGATACGAACGGTGAAATCCAGCCAAGCTTGAAAGAATCATACAGTTCAACATTCCTGAAGCAAACGTAAGAGGCGATGAGTCCACCGGCGAGCGTTAAACCTGCTGAGATATAAGTTGTAAGATTTAAGTCTCTAGAAGGTTTAGATCCAAGCTTCCTGAATAAGGTAAACAAGATACCTATGACACAGCCAAGAAGTCCAAATCCGAGAAAGAGAATAGGGAAAGTCATAGTTGCGTTGAAGGTATAAATGTTGGCACCTTTCGCACCGTGAAAGACTGCACTGTTGTAAATAGTGACGCCGATCATGAGTGTAGCGGATGCTGATGCAACAAGGCTTTCCATAAGGTCGGTAAGGTTTCCGGCAATATCGTTGATGCAGTCGCCGATAAAGTCTGCAATTGTGCAGGGATTGCAACGGGCATCTTCGGGAAGATTAAAATGAATCTTGCCTGTAATGTCCGAACCTACGTCTGCGGCTTTAGTGAAGTTGCCTCCGGCCACACGGTTAAACATTGCTACGATGGAACAACCCATGGAATAGGTTATAAAACGTGTAATGAATGGGTTACATATGGTCTTCGTGATAAGGCCACTACCTTTTGCTGTAGGATCGATGAATCCGCCAGTAATAAGGAAGACGATACAAAATCCAAGTAATGCAAGTCCCATAACCAGTAGTCCGCAGACACTACCGCCTTTGAAGGCGGCTTGAACTGTCTTGCCGATGTCCTGGGTTTTTCTTGCGACGTTCGTGACACGGACGTTCGCGTACGTTGCGCATTTCATTCCCGGGATGCAGGCAAGTGTACTAAGCCCTACTCCAAGTAGGAAGGTGAGGCCACTTGATCTCTCGATGAAAAGAGTAATCATAATGGCTCCTATGGCGACGACGATAGCAATAACCATGAACTGAATCTTCATGAAAGTATCCGCGCCATCGCGAATAAGTTTCGCTAGATTCTGCATATCTTCGGTGCCTTCATCCATCTTTTTGATGGAGAAGTAATTTATTGCGGCAATAACCAACGCCGCGATACTCACCGACATAATGCCGAGAACCAACGAAATTGGTGTTGTTACCCCATATGTTTTCCTCCTTTTTGTTTTGGAATTTGTTAAGTTGCAATAAAAAGATCTCCCTCAAGATCTATCTGGTCGCATTATAACAGAAAAACTGGCAAAAATCAAGTAATTAACAGGGGTAGATGCTTATGTTTTCCGCCTTCGCGCGAAAATCGAGACGAGAAAAAATATGACAATTGGAACGTATATTAAAAACACCCACCCATTCCTTTTTGGTACTTCAACCAGAAAATATTTCTGCTCAGCAAAAAACTTCACGGTTAGAATGTGAAAGTCGAGCAAACGCGTCGTAACGAAGGTGACCGCCGTGCCAACCATAGGAATGTCAGCTAGGACGCCGGTCATAAAAAGAAGACCAATCGCAAATGGCAGTGTTGGCAAAATAATCAGGTTAGCGAGAATTGTGATGAGTGAGAATGAGCCAAAATAAAAAATCGTAATCGGGAGTGTAGCAAGTGTGGCGACAGAAGAAGTAATAATAGACTTTGCAACAAAATTCGGTTTCTTGTCGCCATAGAAAAACCGTGTCACCTTTGGAGAAATGATCATGATTCCGCCAAACGAAGCGAACGATAATTGCCAACCCATGTTCGTGACAAACATCGGATCAAAAAGCAAGGTTGCCGCCATCGCAATTAAAACAATTCGCCATGCCGAGAATTTTCTTCCCACAAACCACGCTAGTGTCGAAAGAATCGAAACAATGCCGGCGCGCAAAATCGACGGCGTCCAGCCAATCATCACGACGAAAAGCAAGATAAAAAGCAGAGAATATAATAGCCCCGCAAAGCGCGAAATCCTTCCAAAAATCTTTTTCACGGCTCCGGTCAAAATCGAAAGATGCGTCCCACTTGCCACCACGATGTGAGAAAGTCCAATCGCTCGAAGTGCCTCGGCTAAATCCTTCGGAAGACTGCCTTTGATGCCAAGAAGATACGCTTCTCCCAGTTCCGAGTTTGGTTCCGGAATCATTTTAAAAAGTCTTGTCCGAAACCATTCCTGAATATCCATCAGCCATCCCCATTGTTCAAACTCGGCTGATCCGGAAACAAGTGATGGCACCGCGCGCACAAATCCAACAATCATTCCGGCAAGAAACGAAACCAGAATCAAACCTCTCGCAGGATAAACTAAAGAATAAGAAAAAAGCATTAATGCCGGAATAATCCAAAAAGGCGAAGCAAAAAAGTTCCAACGAAAAATCACGACACAAATAATCCCAACAATTAAGCCCACAAGAAATGCGACGAAAAAGTATGAGCTATGGATAAATTTGTGCACGCAAAAATATTAGCGAACAAAGAATAATAATCAACCCCCTAGTTAGCTTAAGCGATAGCTTGTTCGAGCTCGGACGCAAGATTATTCATGAGCTCAGTAATCTTTTCTAGATCTTCGCCCCAAACCACGATACGTACAATGTTTTCGGTGCCGCTAGGACGAACCAAAATTCTGCCACCAAAATTCTTAAACTCCGCATCGTATTTGATCAAAATCTTTTTTACTTCTTCGGAAGATTTTAGTAATTCTTTTTGATTTGGATCGGCGCTAATTTTGGTTTCGGCCTGAGGAAGTTTCGTCATGGAAGAGGCAAGATCTTTGAGGCTCATGCCGCTGTCTTTAAGGATCTTTGCAATCATCATTGAAACGAGCAAACCGTCGCTGCAAGTTTCGTGTGGAAGATGAATATGCCCATTTTGCTCGCCGCCAACTAGTGCACCTTTTTCGTGCATTGCAGCATAAACGTGGTGGTTGCCAACCGGCGTAACCTCAATGTCGATGTTATTGTCCTTGGCCCAGTTCAAGATACCTTGGTTGCAGGAAACGGTCACAACGACAGACTTGAGTTTTAAGGCCTCAGCAACAATCACAATAATTTGGTCACCATCAACTAGATTCCCTTCAGCATCAACGAGTAATGCGCGGTCGCCGTCACCATCAAAAGCGATACCAAAATCATATTCGCCATTTTTGATAAGCTCGGTTATGGCCTCAATATGAGTGCTGCCGCAGCCATCGTTAATATTTTTCCCGTAGCTTGAGTCGGCATGAATCAGTGTAACTTCGGCACCGAGCGCTTCAAGTGCGGATTTATTAATAACGCTCGTTGCGCCATCAGCGCAGTCCATACCAATCTTGAGTCCAGACAAATCTTCGCGATTAATATAATCCAGAAGATGCTCGCGATAGAGTGAGACTGCCTCATCGTGCAAATCTTCACGAAGGGAAGTGGCTACTGTTTCGAATTCATGTTCATTTTCTATTGCGGCTTCAAGTGCGAGGCATCCTGCTTCAGAAATTGATTCGCCGCAGCTAGTGCCGCGCTCAAAGAATTTCAAACCATTATCCGTATACGGGTTATGTGAAGCGGTCACGTCGATTGCGAAATCAAATCCCATTTCATAAAATGCGTAGTCGATGGCTGGAGTTGGCAAAACGCCAACTGTTCCATATTCAATACCGAGCGTTTCAAATGCCTCGGAAAGAGTCTGAATGATTTCTTCGGAAGATTCGCGCGTGTCGCCACCAAGGAGAACTTTGATATTGTCGCCACCATAGTTGACGAGGCCTTTGGCAACTTTTTGCAAAAATGCTGGCGTGAAAAAACCAGCTTCACGACGAATGCCGTCGGTGCCAAAGTATTTTAGTTTTGTTTCTGACATATATCCTCCATGGTATGCCAACTTAGTGTTGCGCATTTTGCGCGTGCCGGCATCTTCGAAATGTTTTCGAGCGCAGCCGCTTCCTTTAGCAAACTAAGTTCGTCATTATTAATTTTATTGTTAATCATTTTAATGAACAAATCCGCAAGCTTTTTTGCCTCATCAACTGGTTTTCCAATAATGAGATTAAGCATGATATCAGTCGAGGCTTGCGAAATTGCGCAACCGCTGCCAGTAAAACTTCCGTCACGAATCACCCCATCCTCAATTTTGATATGAAGAGTAATATCATCTCCGCATGATGGATTGATACCTTCTTTGTCAAAATTTGCGGAAGGTAGTTCGTACTTGTGAGTAGGGAACAAATTATGTTCGTTTAATACCTCATCATAATCTGTTTTTGGAAGTTCTCCAAGCGCTTTGGCGAGATTCATTATATCATCTTTTGTGTTGTAAATTCCAACACTAACTCGGACTGCAGAATTTTCACCAAGGAAATTCACGAGTGGCTGCGCACAATGATGTCCGGCGCGCACAGCGATGTGCTTTGAATCAAGGTATGATGCAACGTCATGTGGATGCACGCCAGTAATATTGAACGAAACAATGCCAAGGTGCTCGTCCGAATTATTCGAACCTAAAATTTTCACTTGTGGTATTTTGGCTAACTCACCAAGAAGCAGTTTCGTTAATTCTTTTTCATGCTCCGTGATTTTTGAGAAACCTGTTTTGTTAATAAAATCTATGGCAGAATGAAGTCCCACAGCGGCGGCCGCATCAACCGTTCCTGCCTCAAACTTTTGAGGGAGTGGCGAATAATGAACGTCTGTTTCGCTTGCAAAATCTACCATTCCACCACCGATGAGGAAAGGCGGCATTTTCTCGAGTAGTTCACGCTTGCCATAAAGCACACCAATTCCAGTGGGGCCATACATCTTGTGTCCCGAAAACGCCAAGAAATCTACATCCAGATCTTGGATGTCAATCGGCATGTGGGCCACACTTTGCGCTGCATCGCAAACAATAACTGTTCCATTCTTATGGCAAACCTCAGCAAACTTTTTTATGTCATAAACCATGCCAAGCACATTTGATACTTGCGTAATGGCAAAAAGTTTTGTCCTTGGCGTTAGGCGCTCACGAAGCATGTCGGGACTAATTGAACCATCCTTATTGCAATACAAAAAGTTCAGTTTCAAATGTTTGTCTTTTGCAAGTCTTTGCCACGGCAGGAAATTACTGTGATGTTCCGTGATTGCAACCAAAATCTCATCGCCAGGTTCAAGCAGTGATCCATATGAAAACGCCACGAGATTTAGGCTTTCGGTTGCGCTTTTTGTGAAAATGATTTCGGCGCTTTCCTTGGCGTTTATAAAGTCGCGTACAGCCACGCGTGCCGCTTCAAACTCCGCAGTCGCATCAACGCTCAGCTGATAAATTCCTCGGAGCGGGTTGGCATTTTTTTCGCGATAAAACTTGTCCATTGCAAGAATAACTGCCTCCGGCTTTTCGGTCGTCGCGGCATTGTCTAAATAGCAAAGCTCCGGATATTTTTCTTTAAAAGGAAACATTAATTGATGAGCTCCCGAATTTTATCTAATGCAATTTTATCACGCACATTTTTGACCGTCTCGAAAATCTTTGCTTTCGTCATAAGTTTGCGGATTTGTTTATCGCTAAGTCCACGCGACCTTAGATAATACTCGACTTTTTCATCCAGTCGTCCAATTGACGCCCCATGTGCTCCTTCAACATCATCTTCTGTACAAAGAATGAGAGGAACTGCTTTATTGGTCACGGTGTCATCAAGGAGCAGGGCCTCTTCGCTTTCGGCCCCCTTAGAACCGGACGCTCCGGTTTTGAAATCGATCGTTCCGCGATAGATTTTTTCAGACTTGCCGGAGAGCGTCCCGCGAACCTTGATGTCGCTCACGGACTTTTTGCCACGATGAATTGCAACAAGGTTGAGATCGAGTAGTTCAGATTTTTTAAGATTGTATCCAGCATTGCAATCAAGCTTCGCGCTTTCACCCACGAGTTCCGCAAAGGCGCCACCATACATCTTCGCACCGTTAAGGTAAACTTGCGTAAGTTTAACAGTTGCATGTGAAGAAATCTTTGCGCCAACATCACTAACTAGCAAAAACTTTGTCCCGGCATCAACGATCTGCACAAGATTAAGTTTTGAATTTTCATCCGCAACAATTTCGAGTTGCACTACGCCAGTTCCGGATTCTGAAGAAGAAAAATTCATTACAACTTCAAGCTCAGAATTTGGTAGGGCATGAATCTTAATCCTGGAGCCAGAAGTAGAATTTTTAAAGTTATAATCCAAGCGAAGCGCTGACGTACATTTTTTAGAAACCGTAAATACATGCTTTGGTAAAACTTTTTCAAGTTCTTGGGATAGCTCCTCTCCGCACTCAGTTTGAATCTCGCATGATTCTTTAATAACCTCAATCGAAACTCCGGACGGGGGAACGACGATCGGTTCAAACGGAGAAATTTCATCAAACAAAACCTCAGCATCGTTTACGTTGGATTTGTTCCAGGTCGGAACAGAAAGATGGTTAATTTTCATCCTATGCTCCCTTCCATTTCCATACTAATTAGATTATTCATTTCCATCGCGTACTCGATCGGCAACTCTTTTGAAACATCGTCACAAAATCCACGAACGATTAGCGCCTTGGCTTCTTCTTCGCTTAGTCCTCGCGAAGTGAGGTAGAAGATTTCGTCGTCACCGATGCGACCAATCTTGGCTTCGTGACCAACATCAGCAAAACTTGTTTGGACATCCATTATTGGAATAGTGTTGGATCTAGATGCTGGATCGAGCATGAGCGATTCGCAACTTACGGAAGATTTGCTTCCGCGAGCCTTTTTTGTCACCTTTACGATGCTGCGAAAAGTATTAATCCCGCCACTTTTTGAAATTGAGCGTGTGTTCATGTATGATGATGTGTCCGGCGCGGCATGAATAATTTTTGCGCCAGTGTCGAGATTTTGACCCGCACCCGCAAAGGAAATGCTGGTGAATTCTGCTCGTGCACCTTTGCCGTTCAAAATACTCATTGGATAAAGGCAGGAAGTGTGTGAGCCAAAAGACCCAGAAATCCACTCGATTTTTCCGCTCTCCTCAACAATCGCGCGCTTGGTGTTTAGGTTGTACATATTCTTAGACCAGTTTTCGATTGATGAAAAACGCATTGTGGCATTCTTTTTTACGTAGATTTCTACACATCCAGCATGAAGAGAAGCCTTATAATACTTTGGTGCCGAGCAGCCCTCGATAAAATGTAGATACGCGCCTTCGTCCACAATAATCAAGGTGTGTTCAAATTGTCCGGCACCCATTGCGTTAAGCCTAAAATATGACTGCAATGGATATTCAACATGCACTCCTTTTGGTACATAGACAAACGACCCACCAGACCACACTGCTGCATGAAGCGCCGCAAACTTGTGGTCATCCACTGGCACGAGCTTCATGAAATAATCTCGAATCATTTTTTCATAACGTTTATCGCGCATCGCCCCTTCGATATCCATATATACTACGCCATCAGCTCTCGCCTCTTCGCGCATGTTATGGTAAACCAGCTCGGAGTCATACTGTGCTCCCACGCCCGACAGCGATTCGCGTTCCGCCTGCGGGATCCCGAGACGTTCGAACGTGTTCTTGATATCTTCCGGGACGTCCTCCCAGTTATTTTTCATGCGCACCTTTGCGCGAATATAGGTCACGATTTCGGACATGTCGAGCCCATCGAGAGGCGGCCACCAATCCGCCGTCGGCATCTCATTATAAACTTTTAGTGCATTCTGGCGAAATTCCCGCATCCATTCTGGATCATTTTTTTCTTTGGAAATCTCATCGATTATTTCTGGCGTAATGCCACTTTTTAGCATGTCCTTCGGTTCTTCGTCAAAATAAAAATCGTAACGACTAGTGTCTACATCCGATACTTGAGTTTTCTTTTTCATTTCTTATCCGCCAAATACTTTTCGAAGCCAGAATTGTTAATCTCATCAATTATTTCAGGGCCACCACTCTTTGCGATTTTTCCATCAACCAGAACATGAATTTTGTCGAAGTGAATTATTTCTGCAATCTTGGTATTGTGGGTAATAATAATCATCGCGTGAGTTTTGTCGTCTTGGAATTGTTTGATTCCTAAAAGAACAGTCTTCATGGCGTCGACGTCAAGGCCGGAATCAGTTTCGTCCAAAATCGCAAGCTTCGGGTTTAGCATCAGAAGCTGCAATATTTCGGCCTTCTTTTTCTCGCCACCAGAAAAACCAACATTTAGATCTCGCTTTGCGTACTTCGGATCCATCTTGAGGAGTTTCATATTTTCCTCTAGACGGTCTTTGAAATTCAGGATTTCGGCATGGCGATCCGGATCACTCTCGATCACGCTGCGCAAGAAATTTGAGAGCGTGATTCCTGGAACCTCGATTGGGCTTTGGAAGGAAAGAAAGATACCCTTTCTTGCTCGTTTATCGGAAGAAAGCTCTGTAATATCTTCTCCCTCGAACAGGATTTGCCCGTCCGTAATTTCATAAGATGGGTTCCCCATGATGATATGTCCGAGTGTGGATTTTCCAGCACCATTCGGGCCCATAAGAACATGAGTCTCGCCAGGTTTTATATTGAGAGAAATGCCATGCAGGAGTTCTTTTTTTTCGAGTCCAGCATAAACATTCTTTAGTTGTAGAATATTTGTCATAACAGTACACTCCAGTTTATATTGGAGATCAAGGCCTCCGATATCAGTAATTATCATTATAGCATCTCAGGCTCGTTGTGGTAAAATATTAGAGAAATATGCACCCGTAGCTCAGTGGATTAGAGCATCTGTCTTCGGAACAGAGGGTCGTGGGTTCGAGTCCCTCCGGGTGTACCATTTTTTTAGAATTATCTCAGTCCAGCGGGACTCTGGCTTCGCGCGAGTCCCTCCGGGTGTACCAATATATAGACCATAAAAATAACCGCTTATGTAGCGGTTATTTTTTAGCGACCATCTTTAAGATTGACATGTTTTCTTTTGTCGCT
>CAMJEK010000004.1 GCA_946404685.1 uncultured Candidatus Saccharibacteria bacterium
AAAACTAATAAAATGATCGTGCGCAGTCGCCACGAAGGAAAGAGGAAATAATGTCTCGTAGCCTTAAAAAAGGTCTATTCATAGACTACAAACTCGCAAAGAAAGTTGCCGCTCTCTCCGCCGAAGACCGCACCGTTATCAAGACTTGGGCTCGCCAGTCAACCATCTCTCCAGAAATGGTCGGCCGCACCATCGCCGTTCACAACGGTCGTATGCATGTCCCAGTTTTCATCTCGGAAAATATGGTCGGTCACAAGCTTGGTGAATTTGCGCCAACTCGTAAATTTAAACGCCACGGTGGTAAAAAAGCTGCTGAGGCCGCTGCTGCGAAAGGAAACAACTAATTATGACTACTACTCATTTCGCACACGCATATGAAAAAGGCATCGACAGCCAACCAAGGAAAACTAGCGTAGTTGCTAGCCTCGTCCGCGATCGTTATGTCGCCGACGCTGTCGTTATCCTTGAAAATACCCCACGCCGCGCAGCTAAAGCTGTTCGCAAGGCTATTGAATCAGCAAATGCAAACCTCTTGAACAACTCAAAGGTTTCCATTGATCCAAAAACTATTCGTATCTCACGCATCTCAGTAACTGCAGGCACACGCATGCGTCGTTATGTCCCAGCTTCTCGTGGTCGCGCTTTGCCATACGAAAAGGTATCAAGTAACATCTTTGTCGAGGTCGCCGGCGAAGAAAAAGTAAAGAAGGAGAACAAGTAACATGGGTCAGAAGGTTAATCCCATCTCTTACCGTCTCCAAGTCAGCAAAGACTGGTCTTCCAAATGGTTTACTTTGAAGAAGTCCGACTTCCGCAAGTACTTGGCCGAAGACGCTAAGATCCGCGAAGTGGTCGAAAACCGCTTCAAGGCTCGCCCGACTATTGCTAAGGTCAATATCGAGCGCTCCGCCAACCTTACCACCGTTATCATCTTCACCGCTAAAGCTGGTGCAGTGATCGGTAAGCAGGGTGCAGGCATCAACGAACTCAAAAAAGAGCTCGAAAAAATCGTTGACACTCCAATCCGTATCAACGTCGAAGAAATTAAAAAACCAGAACTAAACGCCAAGCTCGTCGCAGAAAACATTGGTTTCCAACTTGGAAAGCGTATGAATTTCCGCCGCGCAGTCAAGATGGCACTTCAATCAACCATGAACGCTGGTGCAAAAGGTGTTCGTATCGAAGTTTCTGGACGTCTTAACGGTGCTGAAATGTCCCGCCGTGAAAAGTTTATCGAAGGCTCAGTGCCTCTACATACTCTTCGCGCCGACATCGATTTCCACTGCTTCCACGCTCCAACCATCGCTGGTATTGTTGGTGTTAAAGTTTGGATTTACAAGGGAGAGAAATAATTATGGCTATTTTACTTCCAAAGAAAACTGCACACCGCAAGGTTCGCAAAGGTAAAAACGAAGGCGTTGCAACCCGCTGTAACACGGTTGCTTTCGGTGATTATGGTCTCATGTCTATGGACAATGAACGCATAACCAGCCGTCAAATCGAAGCTGCCCGCCAGGCTATCACTCGTTACATCAAACGTGGTGGTAAAATCTGGATTCGCATCTTCCCACACACCCCAGTCACCAAAAAACCTCTCGACGTTAAAATGGGTTCCGGTAAAGGTGAACCACAATTCTTCGTCGCTAAGGTCAAAGCTGGCACAGTTATGTTTGAAATCGCTGATGTTACTGAAGAGCAAGCCAAAGAAGCCCTTCGCTTGGCTTCCCACAAGCTCCCAGTACGCTGCAAAATAATTAAGAAAGAGGAGTTCTAATATGGCACACACATTAGCAGGGATCGTTACCTCGGACAAGCGTGATAAGACCATTACCGTCTCCATCGCCAGCCGTGAAACACACCCTCTCTATCGCAAGCAATATACTCACACTCGTAAGTACACTGCTCACGATGAAAACAACGAAGCAAAACTCGGCGATCGTGTCGAGATCGTAGAATGCCGCCCATTCTCAAAGACCAAATCCTACAAATTGGTTAAGGTCCTCGAGCGTGCACACGGCACCGTCGAACTAAAAGAAGAAGTCACCGACGTTCTCCCAGAAAAGGAGGAAGCATAATATGATACAACAGGAAACCCGTCTTAAAGTAGCCGATAACAGCGGTGCCAAGGAACTTGGCGTCATCCGCGTTCTCGGTGGTACCCGCGCCCGCTACGCACATGTTGGCGATATCGTCACTTGTAGCGTTAAAGACGCTGATCCACATGGCAATACCAAGAAGAAAGCTGTCGTCAAGGCAGTTATCGTCCGCACTGTTGCTCCAATTCGCCGTCCTGATGGATCAACCATTCGCTTCGATGAAAACGCCGCCGTCCTCGTGAACGACGATAAGACTCCAAAAGGCACCCGTGTCTTTGGTCCTATCCCACGCGAACTTCGTGACCTCGGCTTCAACAAAATTATCAGCTTAGCACCGGAGGTACTCTAATATGGCACAAAATTTGAAAACCGGTGATAAGGTTATGATCATTGCAGGCGCCAAAAAAGGTACTTCTGCCAAGATCGTTAAGGTCAAAGATGGCAAAGCTTGCCTCGAAGGCATCGGCATTCGCGAACGTCACATGAAGAAATCTTATTTGAACCCACGCGGTGGCAAGAAAGATATTCATGTTGGTATCGATCTCTCAAACTTGAAGCTCGTTGAAGCTGCTAAGTCAGAGAAGAAAGCTGAGAAAAAATCCGCTAAAGCTAAGAAAGGAGCTAAATAATGGCAGATGCTAAATATGTACCACGCCTAAAGGAGCTCTACACTAAAGAGCTTAAGGCGAAACTCATGAAGGAACTCGATATCAAAAACGTTAGCCAAGTTCCTGAACTTAAAAAAGTTATCGTTTCTTGCGGTGTTGGCAAAAAACGTGAAGATAAGAAATTCACCGAGACTGTCGAGCTTACTCTCGCCAAAATTACTGGCCAAGCTCCAACCTCACGTCTCGCCAAGAAATCAATCGCAACCTTCAAAATTCGTAAAGGTATGGGTGCCCCAGTTGGTTACCTCGTGACCCTTCGTAACGACAAGATGTACGAATTTGTCGATCGCCTTATCAACATTGCACTTCCACACGTTCGTGACTTCCACGGCGTTTCCAAGACTGCATTTGATAAGCAAGGTAACTACAACCTCGGTCTCAAAGAACAAACCGTCTTCCCAGAAATCACCTTCGAAGATGCTTCAGTTCTCCACGGCCTTGAAGTAACATTCATTATTAAAAATGGTTCAAAGGAAGGAAGCCTAAAATTGTTAGAACTCTTCGGAATGCCGTTTGTCAAGGAGGAAAAGTAAGATGGCTAAGAAATCTGCAGTCCTCCGCGACGAAAAACGCCGCAAAATGTACGAAAAATACGCTGCAAAGCGTGCTGAGCTAAAAGCTGCTGGTGATCAAGAAGGTCTCCAGAAGCTCCCAAAGAACAGCTCAATCACTCGTCTCAAAAACCGTGACCTCCTCGATGGTCGTCCACGTGGTTATATGCGCCGCTTCGGTATGAGCCGTATTACCTTCCGTGAAAAAGCAAGCAAGGGTGAAATCCCTGGTGTAACAAAGAGTAGCTGGTAGGAGAAAGGAAAAGATATGTCATTACAATCAACAGATCAAATCGCTGACCTCATCACCCGCATTCGTAACGCTGATATGGTTGGCAAAAAAGAAATCCGTGTCGCTACCTCTAAGCTAAAAGTTGCCGTTATTGACACCCTCGTCAAAAATGGATACATCAAGAGCTACGATATCGAAGAAGGTAAGCCACGTGGTATCCTTCACGTTGTGATTGCTGACGCTGGTGAGGCTTCTCGTATCAACGAGATCGAAAAAGTTTCTAAGCCAGGCCGCCGTGTCTATACTGCTGCCGAAGATATCCCAACCATCAAATCTGGTCGTGGTATCGTCATCATCTCAACCTCCAAAGGTTTGATGACCGGCAAAGAAGCCAAGAAGAATCGTCTTGGTGGCGAAATCCTCGTCAAAGTTTGGTAAAAGTTTGACCGCTTCACAAAAAATATCTCCCCTCCGCGGGAGATATTTTTTGTGTCCTAGGAGCCTCGCTCCAACAGGGGTAAAACTTTACAAATTAGCATAAACGTGATATAATAAAAAGATAGCATGAAAACAACCGTCATCGTAAAAACTGGCTCAAAGAAAGGACCTCTCGTGGAGCCTATTTCAGAGACTTCGCTAAGAGTTTATCTTCGCGAAAAACCACACGATGGCGAGGCCAACGCGGCCCTCATGAAACTCTTATCGGACTATTTGAATGTCCCAAAGACCTCCATCAAAATTGTGGCAGGCCAAAAATCTCACGTCAAAATTATTGAATATTAATTAATTTTGGCACATTTTGTGCTTGTGCTTTTACTTCAAACCGCATATACTTATATTTATAAGTGTAAGGAGTTAAAAGTGGAGGACTATAAGAGAAGGTTTCTCATTATGGCTTTTGCATCGATTGGTGTAATGGCTATTTTTGGTGCCGTTTATGGCATTATAAACAACAATGACGCGGATCAAAAAGTTTCAGAAAGTTCCGTCGAAACAAAACCAAACAGAAATACAAGAATTTCAATTCCAAAAACCTCATCAGATGAAGAAGGCTCAGAAGATGAGGCTACGTCAACCACACTCCCATCCGATGAACAAATAGCAGCTTATGTAAACCAACATACTTATGATGGCGTCGCCCAGAACACTGGTGTTCCATCAAATACTGGTTCAAATTCTGGCACAGACGCCCCGGTGAATCCAACCAGCCCAGAGAATCCGACCAACCCGACAGAGCCAGAAACCCCAGCCGAGCCAGATCCAACTAATCCAGACGACCCAACCTACGGCGACTATATTCACGAAGGCGACGGAGTTGAACTTTCTGACGAAGTTGTCTATATGCAGAACTTCGAATACAGCCGCTTTGGCGAGATGGAATACGACACCGAATATGAAATTGTCGATGCTCGCGATGGTAAGACCTACACAATCAAAAAGGTTCAAATGAACCGACAAGACCATGTTGTCATGGTTGAAGACTTGCAGCTCGGCTCAACCGAGAAACCAATGGTTTTGACTCCAACCTACTCAAACGTCAAAGAAACCACCATTCTTCCAAAGAGTTCTGACATTGCGGAGCTCGACGAAAACTCTAACGAACCAAACAATTCCATCAATATCGATGGCGACGCTTATCTCTACTCCCCAATCGCCGCACTTGCGGGCAAAGATGACTCCTCCAAATTGGAAGCCTATAATGCATACAACGGCGAAGTTTCAATTTGTCCAAAAGGCTGGCGCCTACCGGCCGTCATGGAAGACTATGTCTATAGAGGCTACGATACCGAAACCGATTTCTCAGAAGAGACCTATGCCGTAAGTAACGGCTATGGTGACGAAACGCATTATGCAACTTCAACTTGGCGTAGATTTGTCAATAATGACGCCGTCATCTATGCTCATGCAAGTGATGGCTTTCATGAACGCTCGGTGGCCGATCCTCAAAACGTCCATGTACGCTGTATCTTCGGCGCACCACTCTATGAACACGCAATCGTGACATACGATGGTAATGGCGGCACTCTTGAATTTGCCGGCAAAGAGGGAATGGACAGGATCTCAGTCGGAGAATCTTATACAAAAGCATCCAATGATTACTGGGAAGCAATGTATCCATCACTCGCGGTCTACCATCAGATGCCATATCCAAAATTTGAGGTTTCTAACTGGAGTGGCCCATCACCAACTCGCGAAGGTTATATCTTCTTTGGCTGGGCTCTAGATAAAAACGCCACCACGCCAGACTATACAGCCGATAGCTACATTGGATTTAACGAAGATATCACACTCTACGCCGTTTGGATCTCCGAGAATGACACTGTCACCATCACTAGGAATAGTAATGGCTACGTTGAACCTGTTGATTCAGAAACAATTTACGGCGGACGCGAAGTTGTTGAAATTAATCAGAATGACTTCACTAAGCTCGATGGCAACGTCTATATCGCCAAGATCAATGCGCACGGCGTATGTGAGTATAGCAACTCTACTGTCATGAGAATCAACTACAACCTTGCTGCTGGGGACAAGCTTTATATCTACAATACCTATGAAGAAGCAGAGTGGTTCAGGGATGATGAAGTAGCAATCGACGCGAACGGTCTATATGTGGATACACTAACCGGTTCCGGAGTTATTAATCTTGATATAAACACTGAGTCTTCAGTCGGTCTCATTCTCGTAAAGAGCGGCAATTCAACCTTGAATATCAAGGCAATTGGTAGCCGCTGCGAAATTGAACCAAGCAAACATTGGTGGAACCAAGGTGGATTTGAATCTCAGGGTTATCGTCTACTGGGCTGGTCGACTGATCCGAATGCTACCGAACCAACGTATGGGACATGGCTATACGACAACGACGATCTTCTTCCACTCGATTTCATCACTGAAAATACGACCCTCTATGCAATCTGGGAACAGCCAAATAGTGTAACTTTGAATGTCGCTCCATCTAACTTCTCGGACGGCAGCACAACTAGAACCTTCAGATATTTCCCTTCAAGCGACGCTCATGCTGAAGTCTTCACGACAGACGACGATGAAGCAAAACGAGAAGTCCATTATCGCGGTGGACCAAACTATGCATTCGTCAAATTAACCGAAGAGCAGGAAGATGCTGGCGCAAGAGTCTGCGTAATTGAAGGTACTCTCCCAGATATTCCAATGGTGCGTGCCTGTTCTGGAGCCGCTATTGATACTGCTCGTGGTTCGACAAGCTCGGTCTTCAAAGATGATAAAATCTCAGTCTACGTAGATTTTGGCGATCTCCCAGCAGGTTCCGAGATTGAAGTCTATGTGAGTGGCGACATCGACTGGGTTGATGATGGCGACATGGAGTTCTCCCCTCAGGATCAAGATTCATTCGTCGGCTGGTCAACTACCCCTAATACTGCCACGCCAGAATTCTTACCGAATGAATTACGATACTACATGATGTTCGGACCGAAAAACTCAACTCTTTATGCAGCCTACGCTGAGTAATAAAATCAAAAAATTCAGGCAAAGAAAATCCCGCGAAAAATGCGGGATTTTTCTTGTATTTTAAGGGGCGATATGGTATAATTATCAAGATATTAACAATAAGGGAAAATATGAGTCGTATCGGAAAACAACCTATCGATATTCCGGCAGGAGTGACAATTACGGTCGGCGACAAAGAGATTACTGTCGCAGGACCAAAAGGTTCACTCGTTGTCCCGGTTCAACCTCAGACCGAAACTAAGGTCGAAGGTACTCAAATCGTCGTCACTAGAAAAGATGACGAACCAAAATCTCGTGCTTGGCATGGCCTTCAGCGCGCATTGCTTAACAATGCCGTCCAAGGCGTTACCAAAGGTTTCGAGAAAAAACTAGAAATTAATGGTGTCGGCTTCCGTCTATCCGGCGGTGGAAAATCCATCGAAATGGCCCTCGGTTTTTCACATCCAGTGAAATATGAAGCTCCAGAAGGCGTCGAACTCACCACTAACAAAATGGAAATCACTGTCTCTGGCATCGACAAACAAAAAGTCGGCCAAGTTGCAGCTGAAATCCGTAGCCTCAAGAAACCAGAACCATACAAGGGTAAAGGTATCAAATATGTTGATGAAGTTATCATCCGTAAGGCTGGAAAGGCAGGAAAGAAGTAATGAAAGCTGAATTTAGAGCTAATCGTACTCGTGCGAAGATTCACGGTACTGCAGAACGCCCACGCCTAAGCGTGAATTTCTCAAATCTTCACATCACTGCCCAAATTATCGACGATGACAAAGGTGTTACCCTTGCTTACGCCACTACCGTTGGCCAAAAGCTCACTGGCACCAAAACTGAGAAAGCTGCTGAAATTGGCAAGCAAATTGCAGCAAAAGCCAAAAAAGCAAAAATCTCCAAAGTCGTCTTTGATCGTGGCTCAAAACTATATGCTGGTCGCATGTCCGCTCTTGCTGACGCTGCCCGCAAGGAAGGATTGGAATTCTAATCATGGCCGAAGAAGCAAAAGTTATTAATAAAGCTGGTACTCTCAAAATGACCGACGAGGTCGCTGCAAAGAAAGATACCAAAGACATCAATGGCAAACGCATTGATCGCCGCAATCGCCGCGACCGTGTCAAAGCCGATGTTGCTCCAAAAGAATTCGACGAAATCACCATCGCTGTCGATCGCGTTTCTCGTACCGTCGCTGGTGGTCGCCGTATGCGCTTCAAAGCACTTGTTGCTATTGGAAATCACAAAAACAAAGTTGGTATTGGCGTAGCTAAAGGTAATGATGTTACCACCGCTGTCGCAAAAGCCACTTCAAAAGCTAAAAAATCAATGGTTACCTTCGCTATGGACGGTGAAACTATCTGCCACGAAGTCGAAGCCAAGGTCACTGGCGCAAACATCATCATGAAGCCAGCTGCTCCTGGTACCGGTATTATCGCCGGCGGTACTGTCCGTTCTATCATGGGTCTAACCGGAGTAAAGAACCTCATTTCTAAATCTCTCGGTTCAACCAACAAGGTAAACATTGCTTACGCTGTTATTGAAGGTTTGAAAGCTCAAGTTCCTCGCTCTGAGTGGACTGGTGCAAAGAAAGCCGCCAAAAAGGAGACTAAGTAATGAAATACAATGATTTAGTCGTTGAGAGAAATTCTCGCCCAACCCGCAAGGGTCGTGGTATCTCCGCTGGCCAAGGTAAAACCGCTGGCCGTGGTACCAAAGGTCAAAAAGCCCGTACCGGTCATCGCAAAATGGCTGCCGGATTCATGGGTGGCCAACGTGCCATCATGCAAGCAATTCCAAAGCTCAAAGGCTTCAAGAGCTTGCACGCTAAGGCTGAAGTCGTTTACACCGATCGTTTGAATGATCTTAAGGGTAACGTCGACAACTTTGTCCTCGCAGATAAGAATCTTATCTCAACCCCATACACCAAAGTTAAGGTCATCACTCGTGGTGAACTCACCGCTAAGATCGACCTCGAAACTCAATTCGCTTCCAAAACTGCAATCGCTGCATTGAAAAATGCTGGTGGTAGCTTCAAAAAAGTTCCTACCCCAATGCGCCCAGCCAAGAAAGCTGAATAATTTAAGAAAAGATGGCCCCTTAAAAGGCCATCTTTTTGTTGGGAAAATGTAGTATAATTGAGAGAATAAAAAGTGGAGAAAACCTATGAATCAGGACGCGCTGAAAACCAGCACTAAGCAAAGAATTATTATTGCCATCATTGCCATCGTGATGCTCGGCTCAATTATTGCCTCGTATGCCGCAATCGTTATTGCTGGCAATGGCTCATCGAAGAAAACTGGCCAAACTGCTGAAAATGAACTCGTCGAAAAAGCCCAAAGAGAATACGACGCTGCCGCAAACGAAATCTATAGCAATCAAGATTATTTCAATGAATTCGTTGCCATGAAAAACAATGTCGTTGCCTTCAACGAAGTTTCCGCAAACGAAAATGGACTTGTCGCAAAAGATTTGAAAGTTGGTTCCGGACGCGAACTTGCTGACGGCGACCTTAACTATGTTGCATTCTACATTGGATTCTGTGCTGACGAAAGCATTTTTGATTCGTCCCTCAACTCAACCACAAATCCAACCGCATTCAAGAGCGGTCTTGATGTCGCTTCGATTGGCTCACTTATCGAGGGCTGGAACCTCGGTGTTGTCGGTATGAAGCTCGGCGGTATTCGTGAAGTAACAATCCCAGGCGAACTTGCCTATGGTGACGCTATGGAAATTTGTGGCGGCCGAAACAAGCCTCTCAAATTCATCATCATGGCCGTCGACCAAACCGAAAAACTGAACCTTGCAAGAACCAAGCTTGAGTACGCTCAAATGGGAATCGACTACGACAATCTAAACGTCCAGTCCAGCGCCGAGGAATAATGAATAAGCAAACCTTCTTCTTTTACGATCTAGAAACATCCGGTCTCAGTCCGCGTGATGACCGCATTATGCAATTTGCTGGCCAGCGCACCGATCTCGATCTGAACCCAATTGGCGAGCCAATCAACGTGCTTCTAAAAATCAACGACGACACGTTGCCGAGCCCAAGCGCCATCATGGTCACGAAAATTACTCCACAAAGTACGCTTCGTGACGGTCTGACCGAAGCCGAATTTGCTAAATTTGTAACCGAAGAAGTTTTTACGCCAAATACTATCGCCGTTGGTTATAACACAGTCCGTTTTGATGATGAATTTATGCGTCATCTTTTCTGGCGCACGTTTTATGATCCATACGAATTCGAATGGAAAGATGGTCGCAGTCGTTGGGACCTCCTCGACGTCGTCCGCCTCACTCGTGCGCTTCGTCCGGAGGGAATTAATTGGCCAGTCACGGAAGATGGCAAGGCAACCAATCGTCTCGAACTTATCACAAAGCTTAATAATATCTCTCACGAGCATGCCCATGATGCTGAAGCCGACGTTCAGGCTTCGATCGACGTTGCAAGATTGATTCGTGACAAGCAACCAGACCTTTTCAATTTTCTATTTAAGATTCGCGGCAAAAATGATGTTAAGAAAATCGTTAATCTAGAAAACAAGACTCCGTTTGTCTACGCCTGCGGTCGCTACTCGGCTGAACATGAAAAAACCACGGTCGCCTTCCCACTCACGGCCGGCCAAAATGGCAATGTCCTAGTCTTTGACCTTCGCTACAATCTTGAAGAAATTGACCCAGAAAAAACCTATCCAATCGTCAAGGAGCTCTGTCTCAACAAATGTCCAGCTGTAGCGCCGCTCGGCGTTCTCGATAAGGCTGATGGCTGGAATAAAATTGGCTTGACCAAAGAAACAGTCGATGAGAATCTTAGAATCTTGCTAAAACACCCAGAGTTTGCCGAAAAAATGCGCGAAAGAGTCGAGAATCATCCGGAATATGCTCCGGCCATCGATCCAGAATCGGCGCTCTATGATGGCTTTTTGAATGACCGCGATCGCATTCGCTGTGAGGCGGTCCGAAATGCAAAAGAGAGTGAACTCGCCGATTTTAATCCAGAGTTCGTTGATGAGCGTCTCCCAGAACTGCTCCTTCATTACAAAGCTAAAAACTTCCCACGCACTCTGACTGCTGATGAGGAAGAAAAGTGGCAAGCCTATCGTCATGCACGTCTCGAGCGTCAGGCGCCAAAATTCCTACTCGAACTCGAAAAAGTCACTGACGACTATTTGAAAGAAGAGCTAAAACTCTACTACGAATCTCTAAACGACAGTGACTATTCATAAAACTTATGCTAAAATAGTCTAAAGAAAGGTGGGCAAATGTCAAATAAAGTTATGATTGTTGGTACTGGCAATGTCGGCGCGTCAATCGCCTTTGCTATTTTGAACCAACGTACCGCCGTGAATGAGTTGGTTTTGACCGACATTATCGCAAAAGACGCTGAAGGTGAAGCGATGGATCTTTCGGATGCTCTCGCAGTTGCTCCGAGCTATCTCAAAATCAAGAACGGAACCTATAAAGACGCTAAGGATTGCGACATTGTTGTGATTGCCGCTGGCGCTCCGCAAAAAACAGGCGAAACGCGCCTCAATCTCTTGAAGAAAAACGCCAACATCTTAAAAGGCATGGTTGACCAAATTATGGATTCTGGCTTTAAAGGTATCTTTATTGTCGTCACCAACCCAATGGATGTCATGTCTTATCTTGTCTGGAAATTCTCCGGCCTTCCGTCCGAAAAAGTCATCGGAACCGGAACAATCCTAGATTCCGCCCGTCTTCGCGAAAGACTCTCGGAATATCTAAACATTCATCCGAAATCTGTCCATGCCTACCAAATCGGCGAGCATGGTGATTCTGAATTTGCTCTTTGGTCCGCCGCAACCGCTGGCGGCCAGAAAATCTCTACAATGCTAAAACCAGAGATTCTCGACGAAATCGAAGATTATGTCAGAAACGAGGCCTACGCCATCATTAATCGCAAAGGCTCAACCCACTATGGCATCGGCGCTTGCGTAGTTCAGATTTTGAATTGCATCCTGAATGATGAAAAACGTGTCCTTTCTGTTTCTCATTATCATGATTTTGATGACGTCTATTATGGTTGCCCAGCCGTTGTTGGCAAGAATGGAATTATTCGCTCGGTTGACGTCGAAATGTCTGAAAACGAGGGAATCAAGCTAGCAAAAACAGTCGGCGTTTTGAAAAAAGCCATCAATAGCTTGAAAATCGAAGGCTGCCCTAAACTTGACCGTCCTAAGCATAAGTAGTAAAGTATTTAATAGTTATCGATAAAATATTAACCTAAAGGAACAAAATGGATCCATTATTAAATAATACAACTCCAAAACCACCGGTCCCAGCACCAATGCCACCGACCGACAATATGCCAAACATCCCAGCTGCAGGCGCCGCTCCGGCCCCAGCCCCAGTAGCCCCAGCTCCAGTAGCCCCAGCCCCAGCTCCAGTCGCTGCCACTCCTAGCATGGAAGCCGCTCCAGCTCCAGTTATGTCAGTCGAAAATGCCTTTGTGGGCACTCAAGCTCCATCCACGATTTCTATGGGTGCAACCGAGCCATTGACTCAACCGGATCCAATTCCAGAACCAGATCCAATCGAGGAGGCTTTGAAAGCTCCGATTCGTGCAGCTGATCCTGTGCCTGGCTCAATTGGTAGTGCGGTCTCTGTTCCTTCCGACACTCCAGCTGTTCCGGACAACATGATGCCACCAATGGCTGGCGCTTCTGTTCCAACTACGCCACTAAACAATGTTGCGTTCAATACTGAGCCAACCAAAATGACGGATCCAATGGCTAAAAAGCAACAAAAGAATCAAAAGTCTATCATTATCATTGCGATTATTGGCGTTCTGCTTCTTGTCGGCGTTGGTGTTGCGATCCTTATCATGACCATGAATAATCAGAAGCCAGCAACTCCAGCTCCAGCCCCAATCCAGGTTATCGATAAGACTCCGGAATCAGGAACCACAGTCTGTACTTATGAAGGAACCGACGATGAGCTCGCTCTCTATGAAGGCGCAACCAGCTTCTCAAAAGAAGTCAGAATGAAATTTGATAACAAAGATATTTTGACCGAAATCAAATTCTCAACCACTGTTGGTTTTGATGATGTCGAATTTTCCGAAGCCATCAAGACTAAACTCGACAATGATTACAAAGAAGAGTATGGATTCCTCGGCTTTGAAAAAGACCCATATACTACCGAAATCCTAACCAACGAAGACGAAATTGTTCTTTCGTTTGGTACAGACGATGTAGATGAAATTGACGACAATAGCAAGGATCTTATGTCGCTCATCAATGACGAGGATGGTAATATCGATCTAACATACGAAACCATCACCGAAACCTATACCAATCTTGGTTTCACCTGCGAAGACAAATAATTTAAAAGCCGGGCTGTGGGGAGCCCGGTTTTTGTTGCAAAAACAGCTAAAAGATTGTAAAATTATTTTATGTCAAAGATATATCTAACAACGGCAATTCCATATGTAAACGGCGCTCCACATATTGGCCACGCTATGGACTATATTATTGCCGATTCTTATTCTCGCTATCATAAACTACTTGGCGACGATGTTCGTTTCCAAGCTGGAACTGATGAGCATGGCAACAAAATCTATCGAAAAGCCGTGGAAAATAATCTTCCAGTCCAAGAATATGTAGACGGCAACGCCCAGAAGTTTAAAGACTTCATTAAAAAACTTGATGTTGAGTATACGGATTTTATTCGCACTACCAACGAAGATCACATGCGTCGTTGTCAAAAGATTTGGGAAAAACTAAAGGATCACATTTACTCATCTCGCTACGAAGGCTGGTATTGTGCCGGTTGCGAAGGTTATGTCACTCAAACTGAATACGACGAAAACGGTGGCATCTGCCCAGATCATCAAAAGCCATACGAAAAACTTTCCGAAGAAAACTATTATTTCCGCATTGCAGATTTTAAAGATATTATTCGCGAAAAAATCGAAAAAGACGAAGTCAAGATTTTGCCAGAATTCCGCAAGAGGGAAATGCTGAAACTGCTCGAAGATTCTCCAGACGTTTCTTTCTCTCGCCCAACCTCTCAGCTCACCTGGGGTGTGCCAGTTCCTGGTGATGAATCTCAGGTTATGTATGTTTGGATTGATGCACTCTCAAACTACATCACTGTCCTCGGCTTCCCGGAAGAAGACATTTCCGAATGGTGGCCAGCCGCTGTCCAGTTTGTGGGGAAAGATATTCTTCGCTTCCATTCTATTATTTGGCTCGCAATGCTTATTGGTCTAGATTTGCCACTGCCAAAGGTGATTTGTTCGCATGGTCACATTTTGGCGAACGGTCAAAAGATGTCTAAGTCGATCGGCAACGTGGTTGATCCAAACGAAGCTATCGAAAAATACGGCATCGATGCCTTCCGCTACTACTTCCTTCGCCACGTCGACACCTTCACCGATGGTGACTTCACTTGGGAAAAATATGAAAGCGCCTACAAAACCGAATTAGCAAATGATCTTGGCAATCTTGTCCAGCGTCTTGCTACTATGGTCCATAAGAATGGTGTGAAATATGAAATTTCCGACAAGGATTCTGCAGCCGAAATCCTGAAAGAAAATCCAGAATATAAGAGCATGATGGACGACTTTGAATTCTCAAAGGCTTTCGACTACGCTTGGGAAAAAGTTCAAAACATCAACAAACGTATTGATGATGAGAAGCCATGGATGCTTGCAAAAGCAGGCGAAACCGAAAAACTAGAAAGTGTATTAAAATCACTTGTTCGCGACATGGTTGCAGCAAACACGCTTCTCATACCATTCCTTCCTTCGGCAACCGAAAAGATTAAGGCTGTTTTCGAGGCAGAAGAAATTCTTCCACCAACTTCACCACTCTTTCCAAAGGACTAAAAAATACGCTACCAATTCGGTAGCGTATTTTTTGTTCGCTTAATTAAGCGTTCTTTTCGCCAGAAAGTTTGCTAGCAAAGTCGGCAATGTAAGCACCGAGGATGCCACCAATCATTGGGAAGAGAGCGTAGGTAGCGAGAGCGGAGCAGACACCACCAAAGATTTCGCCAAATCCTTCACCAGCGGTTGGGAAGATTTGATACATCAAAGCAACTGCAGGGTTGAAGGCGAAGTTGTTGCTGAGGCCAAGGAAGGCAGCAGAAACGACATAGCCGATAACGACAGCAGTGATGATACCACCTGCAACGACAGCTGCAGAAGTGAATGCGCTGCGCTTGTAGGCGGTTGCGCGAGTTGCGAAGAAGCCGATGATAGCAGCACCGAGGAATTCGACGGCAGTAACGATGCCGAAGTTACCTTCAGCAACAGCAGCCATAGCTGGCATTGGGTAAGCAGAGTCGCCACCAGCAAGGCAGAAGGCGTTGAAGATCATCCAGCCAAGCCATGCACCGATGATTTGGGCGATGATGTAAAGGACGCCACGAATCACAGACATACGGCGAGTAGCCATCATGCCGGCAGTGATGATTGGGTTGAGTTGTGCACCAGAAATACCATAGACAACGATAAGGATTGCAATAACTGCAAAGGTTGCATATTGGCTAATGGTTACAGGACCCATCATAGAAATTGCGAAGAGAACGAGGGTAAGAAGCATCGTTCCGAGGATTTCGCCAAGAAGAGCGCCATAAAGAGTAGGCTTCTTGAAGATGGTCAAGATGCTTTCGTTTTCTTCATATTTTTTACCAAAGAATCCTGAAAAGATTCCTTTTTTCTCCACCATTTTTGTTTCAACCGGAGTTGCGACTGGCTTGACGGTCTTTACTGTCTTTTTTGCAGCAGCAGTTTTCGGTTTTGCAGCAGTTTTCTTTGCCGCAGTCTTTGGCTTTGTTGTTGCCATTATGACCTCCTTTAGTAATAATGCTTTTATTATAGCACACTATGTCTATGTTATAATAAAAAACATGGGTATTATAGTGAACAAAGACGAAGAAAAAAACAGTCGCCTGACCGACCGTATCAACGCAGATCTTCGCGAAAAAATGTCAGAAACTTCAAAAATTGCCACCGATCCGGATCTTGCTGAAGATTCTGAATACGTAAAAGACATGAAAAAGACCGGCAAATTTGGCTGGGTTTGGATTGTTCTAATCGTTCTCGCTATTATTTCTCTCGTGGTGATTCTAATCTAGTTTCGCCCTAGAAAAAACCACAAGCATCATATATAATATATAGTATATGGCTACCCCTGCTAGTGGTGTAAAACCTACTAATGCCTCACAGGCCATCAAGGGTTCAGAAAAAAGTTCAATGAGCCCTGAATTTTTGAGTGGAGACAAGAACAGTAAGCAGGATGCCGCCAAAAAGGGCTTAAGAAATCTCGAACAAGAAAGCGCCACCGGTGGATTTTATAATAATGGTGCCGGCGAAGATGCGGGCGACGTAGATACTAGCCGTTTCTCCGAAAACAACCCGGACTCTGGTTATACAAATGCCGTCTCCGGATATGATGATGACGAAGATGATGAAGAGGACGAGCCTTCTCGTGCCAGAAAAGGCCCACTCGTCGCGATTCTCGGCGCAATCTTGACGCTTGGTGCCGTCATGGGCGGCTCGCAAGCGATGCTTCCGTTCAGTCTTCTTGAGCAGCTAAAAAGTACGTATGATTCTATTTCGACATCGATGCAATCGCGTTCGAGAGTGTTCCTAAGAAAGCAATTGAACAACGGAAATTTGCAAGACCCGATCAAGAAGAAATATTTTGGCTTCATGAAAGGCTCCGGCGCAACTTTCTCACTATCTGACAAGCAGAGAGTCAAACTTGAAAGCGAGGGCATTCATACTGCGGACATTAAGGATGCCAACGGTAATACTAGGACTATCATGTTGTTTGATGATGGTTCCGGAAGCCTCAAGGTCGTCACTCCTGATGCGGCGCTCGCGGAGGATATCAGTGCCGGAAGGGTCACGGTCGGTGATGATATTATTTTTGACGGAATGCGCGTCGACACGAACGGCACGATGGATTTTGAAACCAAGTTTTCCGACTCTGCCGACTTTAGAAATGGCTACATCAAAAGCTCCCGCACTTGGCGCGGCGCCATCGGCGCGTGGTTTGATACGATGACTGTTAGATTTCTGCAGAGCAACAATTTGACGAGAAACCGGTTTAAGGATTTTCAGGACCGCGTTAATGCTGAAGCTGAGGGGAATACTAGGGGACGGATCATTGCAGACATGATGCATACCGGAAAACAGGACGTGGATATGGAAAGCGGGGGAAGGGAGGTTAATGCTACTGCTGAAGGTAAGGATGCCAACGGGAATACCATCAGGACTGACGTGGAAGGGAGTGATGGTGGTACTTTGATCGGAAAATCTGATGGTTTTGATATAGCATTGGACAATAAAACAATACAAATATCGAATGTATCAGGTGTAGATTCGGTAAAGATGGATAATAGCGACGCTATTGGCAATTTTAAAACGATAGCTAATTCGTCAAAAGCTGAAGCAAAAGGCGGCAGCTCAGCTGCGAATATAGCCGTAAATAGTATCTGTGCAGTAACTGCATTTATTGGCACTGTCCAGGTGGCTATTGCTGCCCAGCAGGGCCTTCAGCTAGTGCAACTAGTAAGCAGCTACTTTGAAGCGATCGATAAAGTTAAGGCGGGGGATGGTATAGACTCCCCAATAAACGAAATGTCGACTTGGCTCACCCAGCCAGCTGATGTCATAGCCACTGAACGAGCTGATAATGCTTTAGAAGACTACGACAACGACGGCTTCTATGAAACAAAAGATGTCGTGAAAAAGAGTGGAACAACAGCAATGCAATCCGAGGGGATAGCATATCTCTATGGCGGTGGAGCAATAAACCCTAGTGATCCAAGCGTAGAAAACTTTAATATCGCCTCCAAAATTGAAGGTGTAATGAAGGGGATTGGTGCGGGTATGTCAACATTTGCGGCGTGCGCTGCGGCTAAAATGACTACGGCAATAATTGGTGCAATCTCGGATGTGGTAGAACTTTTTACATGTCTCATCCCGGGCGTTGGGTGGGCGAAATGTTTGTTTGATCTAGGGGCGAAATTTGTTGGAAGCGTAGGTTCTAGTATTGCTATTGCGACCGCTATATCATCAGCGGCAAAAGTGTTGGCTCCAATATTTATCTCTGCGTTCAAAAAAGATCTTTTGTCAGGGATAGCTGGTGAAGATTTGGGTAACGCACTAGTTTCTGGTTCAAACATCTTTATGTCGGCAAACGCCAGGAATGGTGGGCAGGCTGTTGCCTCTCGTGATGCGTATATCGCATACAGAGTGGAGCAGGAAAAAGTCCTTGCCGAAAAAGCAAGATACGAAAGAGAGACGCTAAGTCCATTCGACGCATCATCTCCGAATACTTTTCTTGGAAGTCTCACGAACCAACTGATAAAGTTTAGCACTACTACGAGTGCCCCGGCGAATATTATTTCCTTTGCTGGGGGAATAGTGTCCAGTGCCTTCAAATCACTGCTTCCTACGGCATCGGCCATAGATATCTCGGAAGATATCATGACTGAGGAAGAGTTCGAAAATCTCTGCCCAACGCTCGCTTCGATTGGCGCAATCGGCGATGCTTATTGTAATCCATACGTCATAACAGACACTAGTACACTCGGAATGGATCCTGAAGATGTGGTCGATAAAATAAAATCACAACTCATCGACAATGGTGAAGATGACCCTAACACGGGGAAGATTAAGAAGCATTCTAATCTTGCAAATTATATCTTATATTGTGACGGAAGAAGCTCAACATTTGGCGTCGCAGACACAAACATTGCTCAGCACTTCGAAAAACTTACTTTAAACATCGATCCAAATACTGGAACAGCGATAGGGGATTACGCCGTTGATACTTTATCGAACTCGTTCAATGCGGCGGTTGGTGCAGTTCCTATCGTTGGAGACGCGGTAGATATTATTTCGAATGGTAATCAACTTTATAATATGGGATGGATATCCGGTGAATCCTGCGTTATCGACAATACCGCTGCCACGGCAATCGACGCAAGCATAAATTCAGAATTGAAGGATAAAATCGATGACCACGGTCGCTCAATAGACTGGGAAGAAGCAAAATACTACCAGCGATTCGTTGAAGATCAAAGACTTCTCGAAAGTATGGATAGCGACTATAAATCAGTCGTCTCAGTATTCCTGGATGAGTATTACGAAGAGAATCCACTAGATGATAGCTATGAGGGTATTTTGGCCAGGGCGTCGGGTCTAAGCAAGGAAACGATTGTCGCGATGCTAGACTACGTCAATTATCAAAACTATATAGCAAACTATGATCCTGGGACACGATATTCATTTGTGGATGTAGAGGGCGGTGATAGTGTTAGATATAACATCCAGGAAGAAGAGATGAGTATCCCGGCTCCATTCGTAGCGGTTATCAGAAATACTAATTATGGAATGATGAGGACCGCAAATATCACAGCATAAAAAATCGCCCAATTGGGCGATTTTTAAATGAAACCTTCAAACTATTAATCCCAGTTTGAAAGACCATTCCAATCAAGAGCGTCGGATGCACTATATGCAAAGTGATCAAAAGCATCTATTTGAGACTCTATGTAATTGTGGTCACCGGTATTCCTGATTTCGCCGTCGAATTCAATATTTGCAGTTTGGCCAGAATTGTCACCGTGATACATGTATGATAGCTCACCCTCGTTTCCACTAACATTATCATGATACTGTATGCGGCTGTCATTTGGAGCAATGCTGATTGTTATGTAGCTTGTCACGTTATCTCCACCATCCATATATCTGAAAGAGAATCTACTTGTATTTTCCAAGTGCGCATATCCTAGAGCCGCAGCATAATCATCCAAGTGGAACGTATCGCCCTCCCAGTAGTCATCGCGGTTGACCCTATTCTCATTTTCATTATCATCAATCACGTCGATATCTCCATCAACCCCACCGCCAACAGTCTCGCCATTGCCGTGGTCAATAGTAACATTTCCATCGTCGTCGATGTCGACTGTGATGTTCCCGCCATTGTTGTTGTCGAATTCGTCGTCTAGGTCGATTTGATCATTTTGATCTTCGATATCGACGGAATTGCCAGGCTGGTTATTATTGTCATTAACTCTGCCGCAGTTTGCAAGCAGTGCAACTGTGCCGGCCATGGCGACAGCTGCAATCGCAGCGCGAGCAATATTCTTCTTGGAGCTAGCTGAGTTCTTAAGCTTCTCAGAGATCTTCTGGATCAAATTTTGTTTCGAGACTTCAGTTTCATCTTTGACTACGTCGCCAAATCTTTCTTGGTCATTAGGTGTACCAGCACGGAAACTTTCAAAAGCTTCATTCTCGTTAACGACTGGCTCGACACTTTTAAGCTGATCGGCAGCGTCGCTCACCGACTCGTTATTTCTTTGGTCGCGTGGGAAAATTCCAAAATTCGTCATATTACTCCTCGTCCAATGCTTTCTTAGCGACTTCGGCGGCGCTAATATTAAATTCTTTCATAAGTTCCTTGGCTTGTTCTTCACTCACCTCGCCAGCATCAAGCATGGAATTAAGTTTTTTGAGGCCCTCTTCCGGCAAAAGATTGAGCAGGGCATCGACAAATTTGTCTTCCATTTTATTCTCCTTAAGTTAAATTAATTTTAAGCTTAAACTCAAGAAATAGCAAGAGCGCTTTCGGGCTATTTTGTGGTTTTACGTATCTTATAGAAGGTGATATAATATACGTTATGCAAGATCTTGAGAAATTAAAAGCTAATTTAAAGGCATTAAACGCTGAATACGCCAAAATCAAAGACGTTCCGGTCGAAAAACGTGCCGAATTTGGCCGCGAAATCAACGAAAAGAAAACGGCCATCCTAGAACAAATCAAGGCCGCCGAAGAGGCTGCGCTTGAATCCGAAGTCGAACCGCTCGACATTACTGCTCCGGTCGCCCCAAACCAGAAAATGCCAGAATTTATCTCTTCCGAAAACGGCTCTGCGCACCCGCTCATGACCGAGCTAGATCGCGTGATCGAAATATATCAAATGATGGGTTTCGATGTTGTTGAACCTCGTCAACTTGATGACGAATTCCATATGTTTGATAGCTTGAATTTCTCTAAAGGTCACCCAGCTCGTGACGGCTATGATACTTTCCGTACCGAAGAAGGTTTTATTCCTCCAGCTCACACTTCAACCATGCAACACCGTGTTCTCAAGGCCTACAAGAAAAATCTCGGAGAGGGGAAAGACATCGCCGTTGTGGTTCCTGGTCGCGTATTCAGAAACGAAGATGTCGACGCCACCCACGAGCACACTTTCTATCAGTGTGAAGGTGTCTATGTCTCGAAAGATTGCACCATGGGCAACATGCTCGGAATCTTGCGCGAATTCTTCGAAAAATATTACGAGCAAAAACTCGATATTTCGACTCAACCGGGTTACTTCCCATTCACTGAACCATCTCTCGAATTTAAGATTGAAAAACCAAAAGCTCTTGGTGGCAAAAAAGGCGAATTCATCGAGATGCTTGGTTGTGGCATGATTCATCCAAACGTGCTCAAGATGGCCGGCATTGATCCAACTGTCTATCACGGCTTTGCTTGGGGCGGCGGTATCGATCGTCTCGTCATGCTTCGCTATGGTCTAAAAGACGTCCGCTATTTCGAATCCGGCAAACTTAATTTCTTGAAGGAGTTTTAATATGAGAATTTCACTAAATTGGCTCAAGAAATTCGTCAACATCAATCTAGATAACGCCGAGCTTGAAAAGATCATCGACTCGCGTCTCGTCGAAATCGAAGAAGTTATTGATGAATCCAAAAAATACGACAACATTTTTGTTGCCAAAGTTGTTGAATGTGAAGCTATCCCAGAAACCCACCTTCACCTTTGCAAAATCGATGCCGGAAGTCACGAACTAGCTGGCGAAGATGGCCTAGTTCAGGTCGTCTGTGGCGCGCCAAATGTCCATGCTGGTATGCTTGCGGCCTGGATTGCTCCTGGCGCCATCGTCCCGCAAAGCGTCCACGAAGATGCCCCATTTGTTATTGGCAAGCGCAAGATGCTCGGCCAGTACGATTCCTTTGGTATGCTTGCTGGCGCTGATGAACTCGACTTTGGTGATGACCATTCCGGAATTGTCGAAATCGACCCAGAAATGGCCAAACCAGGTGATAAACTTGCCGACGTTTTCGAATTAAACGACACAATTCTCGATATTGAGAACAAATCCTTGACGCACCGCCCAGACTGCTTCGGCATCATCGGCTTCGCCCGCGAAGTCGCTGGCATTTTGGGGCAAAAATTCAACGAGCCCCGCTTCGAAGAATACGCCGCTACTAGCTCAAAACAAGTTTCGATCGAATCAGCCGAAATCTGTCCACGCTACTCAGCTATTGTCTTGAAGAAGCACGGTGAAATCAGGAAAAAATATCTCACGCTCGAAGATACGCTTTTGTCAAAATCTGGCATGCGTCCAGTTGATCCAATCGTCGACGCCACAAACTACCTCATGCTTCTTACCGACCAACCACTCCATGCCTTCGACTATGACAAATTCCTCGCTGTCGGCGGAACCTCGGAGCCAAAAATTGGCGTCCGCTTAGCTAAAAAAGGCGAGAAATTGACCTTGCTCGACGATACCGAGATTGAGCTTATCGATACCGACATCGTCATCACAAGCAACAACGTTCCTGTCGCACTTGCTGGCGCTATGGGTGGAAAGTCCACTATGATCGACGAAAATACTAAGAATATTATTCTCGAATCCGCCACCTTCAGCCTCTATAACCTCAGAAAAACCCAAATGGCTCACGGTATCTTCTCTGAAGCAATTACTCGCTTCACTAAAGGCCAACCAGCCTATCAAACCTTGAATGTCGCTAAAGCCTGCGCAGGGCTACTATCTGATGGTTTCGAAATTTCCGAATCTATCGACACTCAGGCTGCAGAATCCAAGAACAATGTTGTAAAAATTACAACAGATGAAATCAACAATCTTCTTGGTACGAATTATTCAAAGAATCAAATAATCGACACTCTTGAAAATGTTAGCTTCGAGGTTGAAGATGGCGACGAGCTCACCATTACAGCGCCAGCCTGGCGAACCGACATCCATATCAAAGAAGATATCATCGAAGAAATCGGCCGTTTGAATGGTTACGATAATATCGAGCCAATCTTGCCAAAGCATGCAACCTCCGAGCCAAACAAGATGATTGTGTTGAAGTCTCGCATTCGCGATTTCCTAAGTCATACTGGCGCAAACGAACTTTTGACCTACACCTTCGTCCATGGTGATCTCATCGAGAAAGTCGGTCAGGATGTCAATAATTCCTATCGCCTCGTGAACTCGATTTCGCCAGACCTTCAATATCTCCGCCAGCAAATCGTTCCATCACTACTCGTGAAATCATACGAAAACCTAAAAGCCAAGCATCAAGAGTTTGCATTGTTCGAAATGAATCAGGTATTCCTTCGTTCGGACGGAGTTGATGAAGATGGTGTGCCAATTGCAAACAGCAACCTCGCAATGGTTGTCGCAAGCATGGATGAAGAAACCAAATATTATGTCGCAAAAAAATATCTCGAAGCACTTGCTGAAAAACTTGGCCTGAAGCTCTCATTCAAAAAATTCGAGGCAACAAAACACGAAGCCTACTTCGAGCCAAAACGAAGCGCCGGCGTTTATATCGGCGAAAACCTTGTGGGCTGCATCGGCGAAATTAAGTTTAGTGTACTTAACAAACTGAAACTTCCTCGTGGCGTTGCCGCCTTTGAAATCAGCCTCGATGAACTAGTGAAGCTCGCATCATTCAAGAAAGTAAACCATGAAATAAGCGACTTCCCAACCGTTTCTCGTGACATAACTATCACTACTGCTAAAGCCTACGAGGAAATCGCAAAGGCAATCGAGGAAAAACTAAGCCAAAAAGAGCTAATCTTCGAAATTACTCCAACATCGATCTACCAACCAGAAGGAAAAATCGAGAAAAATATCTCCTTCCACTTGAGTTTCGCCGACAAGAACAAAACCCTGGAGTCTGGTGAAATCCTCGAGCTCATGAACGAACTCGAAAAAATCGCCTGAAGTGCCAAATAGTTTTTGAAATCATTAAGCTTATGTTATAATAAGCTTATGATTTTGCTTGATCGCGTCACCAAAACTTATCCTGGCGATGATAGTCCAGCTCTTGATGATATTTCTTTGCATATTGAGCCAAATGAATTCGTCTTTTTGGTGGGTAAATCTGGTGCCGGCAAGTCCACTCTTATGAAAATGATCACAAAGGAAGAGCGTCCAGACTCTGGCAAGATCATCATTGGTGGTATCGATCTTGATTATGTCAAAAAGCGTCATATCCCTGAATATCGCCGCCGTCTTGGCGTGGTCTTTCAGGATTTCAAACTCTTGCCGCGTCGCACGGTCTATGAAAACGTAGCCTTCGCTCTCGAAATTGCTGGCATGAGCAACAAAGAAATCGCAAAAACTGTTCCAAAAGTTCTCGAACTCGTGGGTCTTCTTGATCAGGCTAAAAAATTCCCAGATCAACTCTCTGGTGGCCAACGTCAGCGTGTCTCAATCGCTCGTTCTGTTGCGCGCCAGCCAAAAATTCTAGTCGCAGATGAGCCTACTGGCCAGCTCGACAAGCTAACCACCGACGAAATCATCGCTTTGCTTAAGAAAATTAACGATTTTGGAACCACGATTCTTGTTACAACTCACAACGAGGGAATCGTGAACAGTCTCCAAAAGCGCGTGATTACGTTAAAAGACGGCAAAATCGTCAACGATCAGAAGAATAACGGTATCTATAAACTTGATGAAACTCCAGCGCCAGCGCAGCCAGTGCGCGTTGTTAGGACTCCAGGCCATGCCTTGAAGAAAAGGATTATCCAATGATCAGAGAGAAAAACGTTCCACAAGTAGATAAAAAATCCATGCGTGTTGCAGCAAAAGGCAAGCTAAAAGCCATGAAGAAAAGCAGCACGTCTCATCCAATGCGTGATGGTTCTCGCATCGTAAAATATGGTGCCGTTGGCTTTGCTAGGAATATTTGGCTTTCCACTGCCGCAACTGCCGTCATGGCAATCACATTAATGATTTTGTTCGTCACAATCGTTGCGAGTGTCATCTTGTCTAACACCGCCGACGTCATGCGTGAAAAAATCGACATCACAGTTTACTTGAAACCGGGAACTTCCGAACGTATTCTTGGCAATCTTAGTGAAACTATGTCTTCGGACCCGAACGTAAAGTCTGTGACCGTTTCAACCTCCGAGCAGGAATACGAAAAATTCATTTCCGAGAACTCCGACAACGAAGATATCTTGGCTGTTGTTCAAGACGAAGACATGAAGAAAGTTATGATTTCTAA
This sequence comes from uncultured Candidatus Saccharibacteria bacterium, assembly GCA_946404685.1. Classification (GTDB taxonomy): domain Bacteria; phylum Patescibacteriota; class Saccharimonadia; order Saccharimonadales; family Saccharimonadaceae; genus Nanosyncoccus. The sequence goes on from CAMJEK010000004.1 coordinate 25,312, forward strand.
GATGCAAGCGACAATGCGCATCAAGGTCCATAACGTTGATGATCTTTCCGGCGTGCGCTATATCGTCGAGAACGATGATGGGTTCGTAAAGAATCTTGATGAAGACATGAGTCCAACTTATGATGTTAATCAAGTCGAAATCGCCACCATCACGACCTGGGCTAAAATCGCCAGGACGGGCGGAGTTATTCTTGGCGTCGTCTTCCTCGTTATTTCAGTTTTGATCATCTTTAGCACAATTCGTATGGCCATCTTTAGCCGTCGCGAAGAAATCTATATGATGAAGCTCGTTGGCGCTAGCAAAAACTTTATCCGTGGGCCATTCCTAGTTGAGGCTGAAATCTGTGGTGTGATTGCCGCCGTGATTGCTGCAACCTTTAGCTTGCTCGGCTTTCGCGCCGTCGCTCCAAGGCTCTCCGATTACGGAATCGACGTTGACTCGATCACGAACGTTCTCGAATCCAGCAAACTTGTCCTTGTCTATCTCGCTTTCATCGTCTCCGGCATGATCATTGGCCGCATTTCTGCTCGCCTCGCCGTCAAGAAGTATCTAAATAAAGCGTAAGCTTTACCAGATACTCCGAATATGCTACAATAATAGTATGAGAAAACAAAAAGGCGCAAAAACTTTTCTGGCCTACATTGTGGTCTTTGCTATTGCTATCGCCTTCTCTTTTTCCCCTGCAATCATCAACGAGGTATTTGGTATTTCTAAGGCTTGTAATAACAGCCCAGATTGTCGTGCTGCTGTCGAAAAGGAACGTCAGGCTAACCAAGCTGCCGCTTCGGCTGCCGCTTCTGCCAACCTTTATCAAATCCGCGTAAATGAACTTGCTGCACAAGTTGCAAGAAAAGAAGCTGAAATCGCTAATACTGAAGCCGACATCAATGCTCTCAATATTCAAATCGCTGCAACTCAAGCTAAACTCGAATCGGATCAGGAAGCTCTTGCTGAGCTTTTGATTGGCGTCCATTTTGAAGGCGACTCTGAACCAATCACGATCCTTGCTGGCGCCAGCTCGATTTCTGATCTCGCCGAAAAACAAGCTCGTAGTGAAGTTGTCAAAAAAGAAGTTAGCGTTGCTGCAACCAAAGTTAAGCAAGAAAAGGAAAAACTCGAAGCTGACAAGGCTAAAGTTGAAGCGATGCTCGAACAGCAAAAGCAAGCCCGAAACGAACTCATCACGGCAAAGGCCGAACAACAAGCACTTGTCGACAAATATAATGGCGATGCCGTTGCTTATGCGGCCGCTGCTGCTCAGGCCAAGGCCGAGAAGCTCGCTGCCGAGAAGGCTGAGCAGGAAGCTCACCCAGAGCTCTATCGTGGTAGCGCATACTTTGGTGATAACACCTACCCATGGCAGGGCGATTGTCCTGGCCGTCAAGACGAATACACGACCTATCGCGATGGCTATTCTATCGGTGGTCTTGTCTGCGAATGTGTGAGCTACGTTGGCTGGAAAGCTTACGAATACTTTGGTATTGCTTTGTCTTACGGTAACGCTTATGACTGGGCTTGGAAAGCTCGCAGCTGGGGCGGATTCCGTGTCGACAATACTCCAGCCGAAAACACAATCGGCCAAACTTCAAGCGGTATCTATGGTCACGTCTTCTGGGTTGAAGGCGTCAATCCAGACGGTTCCATCAATGTTACTGAATACAATAACTCATGGGCAACCTATCTCTACTCTGGGAATTCCCACTTTGGAGACTTCGGCGCCCGCACCATTCCTGCTAACAGTGTCTGGCAATATAACTACATTCATTTTGAATAAAGCCGCGCTTTTTGAAGCGGGTTATGCTAAAATAAAGTAATGAAGAAAAAATGGGACGAAAAGAAAACTAGTCTTGGCAACGCCATTATTTATGGTGCAATCTCGACAATTATAGCGTTTGTATTAGGCTTAAATTTTAACAATCTATTTTCTGGATTCATGCCATATCTTGGCTTTCCGACTTCCTCTTCCTCGATCGATTGGTCCCCATTGAACGAAGTTTATAGCAGGCTCGCCACAACCTACGACGGAGATATCGACAAATCTGTCGTTATCGAAGGAGCCAAAAAAGGCCTCACGGCGGCTCTCGGTGATGTTTATACAGTCTATATGGACACCAAAACCGCAAACGATTTTAATGACAGCCTCCATGGCAACGTCGGTTCTGGCGTCGGAATCGAAATGGGTCTTCGCGACGGTTACACAAGGGTCCTTCGCACTCTTCCAGACAATCCAGCAAGAGAAGCAGGTATTCTTGCCGGTGATATTATCTATAAAGTCAATGACGAAGAAGTTTACATGTTAACCACCGACGAAATCGCCAGCAAAGTCCGTGGTGAGAAAGGGACCGAAGTGAAGCTTACAGTCGTCCGAAACGGCGAAGAGCTCTCATTCACGATGAAGCGCGAAACCATCAATAACGTCTCGGCTTATGTTGAATACGACGGCACGACCGCCATTGTGACTTTGACTAGATTCGATACTGATACCGGCACTCTCGTCCAGGGTTTTGCGAGGGAATTCGAAAGTAAGGGAATCAACAAAGTTATCCTGGATCTTCGCAATAATGGTGGTGGCTATGTCTCAGCTGCTCAGGATTTGCTAGGACTCTGGGTTAGCAATAAACCAGTTCTAATCCAAAAATCCAAACACTTCGGCAACTCAACCATGAACTCAGTTTCTGGCAAAGCTATGCTCGAAAACATGAAGACAATTATCCTCGTCAATGAATCGACTGCTTCCGCATCCGAAATCGTCGCGGGTGCGCTCCAAGATTATGGCAAAGCCACAGTCGTCGGAACCAAAACCTTCGGCAAAGGCGTTGTCCAGAATCTTTATAATTTGAGCGCCGGCTCACTCCTCAAGGTGACCACCGCTAGCTGGTACACTCCAAACGATCGCTCCATCAACAAAACCGGCATCACTCCAGACCAAGTTGTTGAGCGTTCATACGAAGATATTAATTCAATGCGCGATCCGCAGCTGGATGCTGCAAAGGCACTATAATATATATGATCAAAGTCTATTCAACCGAAACCTGCCCGTATTGCCACGCCCTTATGGATTGGCTAGATGATATGGGTGTCGAATATAAGGAAGTCGACGCCACCGGAAATCCAGACATCAAAACTGTTCCGGTCACAGAAATCGGCGACCAAAAAATTATCGGTTTCGACCGTCCAGCCATCAAAAAGGCGCTTAAAAATCTCGCGAAATAACTTCCATATAGATTTCTTCGAAACGTTGAAGCGTACGATTAATATCGTGCGTTTTTGCGATTTCGAGACTTCTACTTGAAAATGCCTTTTGAAGTTTTTTGTCGCTTAGAATCTTTGTAATACTATCTGCGATTTCTGAAACATCCTTCGGTTTGCAAAGGAATCCATTCTCGCCGTTTTTGCAGACTTCGCTGACTGCACCTTTGTCTACTGCAACTAGTGGCAACCCAGTTGCCGCTGCTTCGATCAGGACAATGCCTTGCGTCTCGATTTCGCTTGCCGTAGCAAAAAGTGAACCGACTTTATAAATCTCATATAGCTCTGGTGGCATTACGCGCCCGAGGAAGAGTACAGAATCTGAAATCCCAAGTTCCACAGCTTGTTTCTCGAGGCCAGCCTTTGCCACTCCGTCGCCGGTAACTACGAGTACTGCTTCAGGAACATTCTCGAGCACCTTTTTGAAAGCATCAATCACAATGTTAATCTGTTTTTCTGGATCAACGCGCCCAACATAGAGGACGATTGGCTTGTCTTCTGGAATGTGATATTTCTTATAGATCTCTGCTGGCGCTTTGCCAGGTTTGAACGAGGAAAGATCAACCCCGTTCGAGACCGCCTCAACCGGCACCTTAAAATTTTTTGCACGTTTCAAAATCAAATCATCAATCGCAAGCTGTGTTGGCATCGTGACGTAGTCACTTTTCTTCTGTCTGCCCACAAAATAAGCAGCCAAAATTGCATCAACCGGCTTCTTGATAATTTTTGGCAGCTTCAAAGGGTCGGTAATAACGTCTGGATAATTATGCTCGGTTGTGATGAGTGGAATCGAATGTTTGTGTGCATAATGAACCACCGCAATTCCAATCGGGTCAGAGACCTGGCAGTGGATAACGTCTGGACGAAATGATTTAAGAGCTTTTTTAATCTCACGGTTAGGGAGCACAGACGCGTGAAAGCCGTTCTTATAGAGAACGTGTGGCATCTCATGGCCAAACAATTTCTTTTTTGGTGGCACAGGGTTAATCTGATCAGGATAAACTGGAAGCTCGATTGACTTAAGATAAACCGTCTTAACGCCCTGATCGTATTCGATATGGCTTTTACCGGTTTGGCTTGGACAGAGAACCATCACTTCGTGGCCGCGTGCAGCTAAGCCCACGGCAAGATTATGTGAAAAAACCGCGACTCCATTAGTCATCGGAAAGTAAACAGCGGTAGAAATCGCAATTTTCATAAGCTCATTATAGCATACATCGCGATGCCGGCCGCGACTGAGACGTTGAATGATTCTTTCTTGCCCTTCATCGGGATTTCAAGAAATGTGTCGATTATCTCGTATAGCTTGCTATCGATCCCGTGCACCTCTTCACCAAGAATCAGAACCACTTTCTCGTCAAGATCTAACTTCGAATTGATCGAAACGAGCCGCTCGTCCTGAATATTATTCTCAAGACCAACAATCTTCCAGCCCTCATCTCGTAATTTGCTCAAATCCGAAAATATATCATCAGATGAATAAATCTCGAGCATATCCTCGGCTCCAAGGGCCGTTTTGTGGATTTCTTTATCAAGTTTTTCACGAAGATGCGGTAAGAGATTCTTGTCGTGAACTCGCGGTGTATAACCAGATAGAATCACTCGCTCCGCGCCAAATCCTTCCGCAGTGCGAAGAATAGCCCCAACATTATAAGTCGAGCGAATATTATCAAGCACTAAAACGAGTTTCATGTCAAGATTATACCACAGCAAACCCTGAGATTTATGGTATAATATACTCTATGGAAAGATATGACCCAATCAAAATTGAAGACAAATGGCAAAAACGCTGGGAAGAGGAAAAACCTTTCAAGGCGACTGAAAAAGAAAACGTTCCGAAGATGTATCTTGCGGAAATGTTTCCATATCCATCTGGTGCCGGCCTTCATGTGGGTCACGTCCGTAACTTTACTATCATCGATGTCTTAGCTCGCTTCTATACTCAACAGGGTATGAACGTTATGCGTCCATTTGGTTATGATACTTTCGGTCTTCCAGCTGAGAACTATGCTATCAAAACCGGCACCTCTCCAAAAGATGCCACCGCAGTCAACATTGCCAACTTCCGCAAACAAGCCAAACGCCTTGGCTACGCCATCGATTGGGATCGCGAAATCAACACCTCTGATCCAGAATATTATCGCTGGACTCAGTGGTGCTTCTTGCAGCTTTTCAAAAAGGGTCTCGCCTATCAAAAAGAGTCATATCAATGGTGGTGCCCAGTTGATAAAACCGTGCTTGCAAACGAACAAGTAGAGGATGGCTGCTGCTGGCGCTGTGGCCATGAAGTTGAAAAGCGCAAAATGAAGCAATGGTTCTTCAAGATCACCGATTACGCCGATGAACTTCTTGAAGAAGTCGACGCTCTCGATTGGCCAGAGAAAATCAAGACCATGCAAAAGAACTGGATTGGCCGCTCTAAGGGTACGAACGTCACATTCTCAGTCAAAGATCTTCAGACCGAAATCCGTGTATTCACGACCCGTGTCGACACCATCTTCGGTGTCAGCTTCATCGTACTTGCTCCAGAGCACCCAATGATTAAAGAGATTGTATCCGACGAAGCTCGCGAAAAAGTTGAGGATTATTGCAAGAACGCTATCAAGAAATCTGAAATCGAACGCCAAGAAAACAAAGAAAAGACCGGTGTTTTCACTGGCGCATACGCCATCAACCCACTCACCGGCAAAGAAATCCCAATCTGGGTCGCTGACTATGTCCTCGCCGGATATGGCGAAGGTGCCGTTATGGGTGTTCCTGGTCACGACGAGCGCGACTTTGAATTTGCTGAAAAGTTCGACCTCCCAGTCTATAAAGTTATCGAAAAGCCAGAATCTTCTGATGATGATTCAAGGTGCTATCACGGCGAGGGAACTCTTGTGAATTCCGGCCAGTTCGACGGCACTCGTTCTGAGGATGCTCGTGAACAAATCACGGCATGGCTCGAAGAGCGCGGCATTGGTTCACCAAAAACCACCTATAAGATGCGTGACTGGCTAATTTCCCGCCAGCGCTACTGGGGCTGTCCAATTCCTATTGCATATGATAAAGATGGCAACCCACACGCTATTCCAGAGGATCAACTCCCAGTCATTATTCCAGAAGTTGAAGATTATAAACCAGACGACTCCGGTCGCTCTGCTCTTGCTAAAGCCAAAGATTGGCTCAAAGTTACAATCGACGGCGAAGAGATGACCCGTGAAACCGACACTCTTGATGGCTACGCCTGCTCAAGCTGGTACCTCTGGCGCTACGTCTCGCCTCACGACGACAAGCATGCTTGGGATAGCGACGCTATTAAATATTGGGCCCCGCTCGATGTTTATGCCGGCGCCGACCACGCTGTTGCACACCTTCTCTACGTCCGTTTCTGGTGTAAATTCTTTGCCGACCAAGGCTTCTTACCATTCCGCGAACCAATCAAGAAATTGATCTATCACGGCTACATTAACGCCCCAGACGGCAAAAAGATGTCCAAGTCCAAAGGCAACGTGATTGATCCACTCGATGTTATTAATGACGGCTATGGCGCCGACACTCTCCGCACCTACGAAATGTTCATCGGCCCAGTCGAGCTCGACGCAGCCTGGGATCCACGCTCTGTCGGTGGTGTCTATCGCTTCTTGAATCGCTGCTACAGCCTCTGCTTCAAAGAAAACGTCGAAGCTGGTCATAACACGCTCCGAAACCAAGTCATCAAGAAAGTCACCGAAGACATCCGCCGCTGCGGCTTCAACACTGCCGTCGCCGCCTTGATGGAATTCGTGAACGTCCTCTATAAAGACGGCGCCGAAAAGGAAGATGTCGTTGTCCTCGCTAAGCTCTTGAAGCCATTTGCTCCACACCTTGCCTCTGAGATGCTCGAAAAACTCGAGGCAAACGATGAATGGCCAACTTGGGACGAAAGCGCCCTTGTCGCTGATACTGTCGAAATTGTCATCCAGGTCAACGGCAAACTTCGCGCTAAGCTTGAAGTCCCGGCCGAAGATCTCGAAGATGAAGAGAAAATTAAATCTCTCGCTCTCGCTGATGAACGCGTCAAAAAGTTTATTCCAGGCGAGCCAAAGAAGACCATCTTCGTAAAGAAAGCCAAACTCTTAAACGTTGTAGCCTAAAGAAAAAGCGGCCCCAAAAAAACAGGGGTCGCTTTTTGCCTCATATTGAAAAATCAGCAAAAATGTGGTATAATTATAAAAGACAATTATGTCGCACGTTAGGAGGTGGAGCTATGTCAATTTGTACTAGGTTTTGCATAAAGGGGGTGGCGTAATTGAGTAAGAAACCGGATCCGGAAAAATTCATTTGCAAGGCTAAGATCAGCAAGATGAATAACCTTGAAAGTGTCTTTGATTCCATTGGGTTTGCTCTGGCAAATGCAGGATATGACGCGGTCACTGAGCTTTTACTAGAAAATGAAGAGGAGTCAATCCAGAGGATGGTGGCCAGCACTAAAGATGGGCCGAACGATGATGTATATATTTTTGTAGACATGGAAAAACAAACGATTTCGCTTGAATTTGGAAACTATGAAGAGGAGGGTGGTTACTCAAGGTTTCGCGCGATCTTCGTGTCAAAAGTCTTCTATAATACGATCGGTACAGACTTGTGTCACTACAAAAAGAAGGTGATCAAATTCTCGATCAACGGTGAAGATGAGATCCATGCAAATGTCGATTTTCTCGATAAATATGTAGGCAAAGATTTTAGAGAAATTTATAACGACTTTGTGGATGGCGACATAGACCTCTAAAAAGGCGGCCCCAAATCGGGGCCGTTTTCTTCTTGCGCGAAATAATAAATGGTGGTATTATAATAAAAATTAATCTATTAAAACTAAGGAGCATTTAATGCCTGAACCTAAAAAACAGAGCAGCCCACGCAAGACCGGCCTTCGCCGTTCACATCTCCGCTTGAAGCTTGCTCGTGCAGTTAACGCTGTATCTCCAGTTAAAGCTTTTGAAACAGCAAAGAAAACCCCAAATCTTAAGGTTAAAACTGTTAAAGCAAAACCAGCCAAAAAAGCAAAAACCACTAAAAAATCTAAATAACTTATAGGAAAAACATGGCCAGTAATCGACATTTAGGTAGAGTTATTGTACTTCAATCACTGTATGAATATGAACTAAGAACTCTAGCGGGCGACCAAGAAGTCGATCTGGATACTGTCGTAGCAAAAAGCATCGAACCATACGAGAAAGCTCTCGGCGATACTGAATTTGTCTATAAATTGGCACACGGGGTCATCGACAACGTCGAAGACCTAGATAAAGCACTCCAGCCTATGGCGCCGGAGTGGCCAATTTCTTCTATTTCAGCAATTGATCGTAATGTCCTTCGTATTGGTCTCTATGAATTATCTGAATGCGGCGACACTATCCCCCCGAAAGTTGCCATCAACGAAGCCGTAGAGCTTGCAAAAGCCTTTGGTTCGGATAACTCTTCCAAATTTATCAACGGTGTTCTCGGAACTGCATTCCGTGAGCTTCATCTCGATGCGGGAGAGACGGAAGGAAAGAATGAATCAGCAAACAAAACCGACAGAGCCGACAGCAAGGAGAACGCTTAAGGTTCCAGAGGCCCTGCCGACAGAACAAATCAAGGAATCTCCTTTCGAAAAGCTAAAATCAGCAGTCTTTCGAAAGAAACCTACAATTCAAGAAATAGTGCGCGAGCCAACCTCAGGTGGTATCATTTTTAGGCTTTCAAAAGACCAGAAGGATATCGAAATTCTTCTTATCCAAGATTCAAAAGACCGTTGGACTATTCCAAAAGGTCACATTGAACCAGGTGAGACCGCCAAAATGACTGCTAAGCGCGAAATCGAAGAGGAAACAGGTCTGAAGAATGTCTCAATTTTGTCATGGCTTGGCAAAATCCACTTCAAATATCGCCGCCTCGACAAGCTTGTTCTTATGACTACCCAGGTCTATCTCGTTCAGGCTCTCGACGAGCACGAAATGCCAATGAAAGAGAAGTGGATGAAGGGAATCAAGTGGTTCTCATTCGCCGATGCTATCAATGCAATTGAGTATGAAGACATCGAAAAACTGATGCTAATCGCCAAGAAAAAGATTCGCTCTGGCGACTACAAATAATTAGGAGGCAAAATGGATACAACACCATATCAGGAGTTTGCAAAAGAGAAACTTGGCTTCGAATATAACGATATTAATCTGCTCGTTACGGCCCTGACCCACAGAAGCTATGTTAATGAGCATAAAAAATCCACCCACGAGCACAATGAGCGTCTCGAGTTCTTGGGCGATGCCGTTCTCGAGATGGTATCCTCAGATTTCTTGTATCGAAACTACAACGAACCTGAAGGTATCATGACGGCTTGGCGTGCCGCCCTCGTCCGCACCGAATCTATCGGTGATGCCGGGAAAAAGCTCGGCTACGAGCCACTCGTTCGCCTCTCTAAAGGCGAAAAACACGGTTCTGAACGTGCGCACGATGTGATTCTTGCCGACTGTTTTGAGGCAGTGATTGGCTCGATCTATCTCGATCAGGGCTACGAAACCGCCAAAGATTTTATCTATAAACACATCCTTAGCAAAATCGACGAAATCCTCGAGGAGGGTACTTGGCGTGATGCAAAGTCCTGGTTCCAGGAATTGGCTCAAAAAACCGATGGCGAGACCCCTGTTTATCGCACCCTCAAGGAGGAAGGCCCAGACCACGACAAGAACTTCACGGTTGGCGCCTATGTTGGCGACAAACTGATGGGTGTTGGCGTTGGCCACTCTAAGCAAGACGCACAAACCGCCGCCGCGAGAGAAGGTGTCAAAAAATACCGTGCAGAAGAAAATAAAACCGCAAAAAATCAATAGAAAAGACCAACCAAAATAACAGAGAAGCCACACAAGGCTTCTCTTTTGTTTAACGAGGGCGCATCTATTGACTAAAATGCTTATGTATGCTATAATATAAGAGTAAGCGTTTACATATAATTCAGGGGAGGTGAACATATGATAGAACGTTTAGAAGATTACGTATTCGAAGAGAAGGATGATTTTAGGACAATGTTCAATTTCGTAGATTCATCCACCGAATCTAACGAAGTCAAAATCACCACAATCCTTATGCCGGACTGTCAAATCGACAAAGCTTCAATCGAGAAAGAACTCGAAGAAATGATCAAGGAACTTGAAGCAGAAGAGAAGAACCCCGAGAAGCGAATGACCAATGAAGATTTCTGGTTACTTTGGTTGGATTTGGTTGACCTGTGGGGACAGTATCGAGGCGTGAAGGAGCTATATAATAATGCAACTTCGGAAAATACAGAGTTTGTGGTAAAAAATGTTGTAGACAAATACTACGAAGGTCGTTCTTCAAAAATCAAGAAGCATCGCGACGAGTTATTGGCTCAGGTTGATGCTCTTATCGAAGAACTGAACCAGGATCTTTCCGCTAGAAGATTCACGGAGGTCGATAAGTGTTGGTTGCGCGAACATATTGGTAATTCTGATCAGTCAGAAAGTGTCCGCGGTAGAATCAAGACTAAGTTAAAAGGCCTCAAAGTTCCTGTAGACTTCGTCAAACTCATCGAAAAGAAGAATAACCCCGACTAATCTCGGGGTTTTCTTTTTCCAAAAAATAGTGTATAATAGTCCAAGTTATTATTAAAGAAAGGATAAAATGCTCGCGATTCGCATGCAACGTAATGGCCGTGCACATCTTCCGATGTACAGGATAGTCGTCCAAGAATCACAGCGCCACCCTCTTTCGGGTCGTGTTGTGGCCGAGGTCGGCAACTACAACCCAGAGACCAAAAAATTGGTTCTCGATAAAGAAAAGGTGGAGTTCTACTTGAAGAATGGTGCTCAACCATCATCTCGTGTCGCTTTCATCTTGAAGAAAGATGGCGTCAAACTTCCAGATTGGTACAAAGCTGCTCCAGCAAAAGCCGTTAAGGCAAAACACGCTGATAAGCTCCGCAAAAACCAACCAAAGGAAGAGCCAGCTGAAGAAGCTCCAGCCGAAGCTCCTGTTGAAGAAGCTCCAGCAGAAACTCCTGCAGAGTAATAAAATAATCCCCGAAAGGGGATTATTTTTTTGAACTAAGATGCCAGTGGTTGCCGAACTCGCATTTATAGACAGTTAACTCTGGCGCGCCGTGATCATACTGGGCAACCTTTGCGGCAACCTCGGCCTCCTCGCGCGTCGCATAAGAAATCTTATGCTCTTCGCCGACCCAACACCTTTCCGGCTCGTATCTAGATGCTCCAAAATTAACTTTTCGTGACATAAAAAATATTATAACATGCTATAATTAATGCATTAACAACTAACGGAGAAACCCTTAATGGCAACCATTGACCAACAATTTGTTGAATATATTGTAAAAACTCTCGTAAACAACCCTGACAAAGTTTCCGTTGACCGTATCATTGATGAAAAAGGCGTTCTCTTGTCTCTCACTGTCGACCCAGAAGATGTCGGCCGTGTTATTGGCAAGCGTGGCGCAACTGCTCAATCAATCCGCACCCTTCTTCGTGCTCTTGGCACCAAGAACGATGCTCGCTACAATTTGAAGATTGTTAACACCGACAACTTCGAAGGCGCTCCAAAAGAAGCTGCAGAAGCTCCAAAAGAAGCTCCAGCCGAAGCTGCTCTCGTTGACGAAGTTCCATCATACGATGACGAGCCAGAAGAAGAGGAAGAAGAATCCTCCGCTCTCGCTGAGAAGACCCGCGCAGAGCTCGCTGATCTCGACGATCTTGACATCTAATTAGGTTTGAAAGGCCGCCCCAATCGGGGCGGTTTTTTGTCGATTTTTTAAAAAAATGTTGACACACCCGGCCGCAAGTTATAAAATAAACATAAGCTAACTGCGAGTTAACTTACACATACAAGAAGTTGAGAGCTTATCTATGTCTAGAAATCCACCTTGACGGGTGGTTTTTTGGTTAAAAACAGCCCAAAAACCCTTGTAAAATCTAAGAAAACGAGCTAAAATAATTCTAAGAAGTAGTGTGACCTATTTTTGGTTGTCGGGAGAACTGGCAATTCTGCCGATAAAAATAGGTCAGTAATCTTCGGCGCTGAGATTCTTGTTCATCTAAGTAACAGGGGTCAAAAAAGATTATTAAACTAAATACAAGAAGGGTAACTAGTGAGTACTAAACCGAAGTCCGGTGAACGTATATTTTTCACCGAAGGTGACCAGGCCTTGCCAATTCCTGATATGATTGCACATCAGAAGGATTCTTGGGAAGACTTTGTCAAAAACGGACTCCGCGAGATTTTTACTGAGCTTAATCCAATCGACGATTATACCGGTCAAAAACTCTCTCTCCGTTTCAAAGATTATTACTTTAAAGAGCCAAAGGAATCAGAGCGTGATGCTAAATACAATCTCGCCACCTATGAAGCTCCTCTTCACGTTCTCGTTGAACTCGAGAACAAGGTGAACGGCACCAAAAAAGAACAAGACATCTACTTTGGTGACTATCCATGGATGACTGATCGTGCAACCTTCATCATCAATGGTACTGAGCGTGTGATTGTTTCTCAGCTTATCCGTTCCGCAGGTGTTTTCTTCACTGCTGAACACATCGGCCTCAAGAACTACTACGGTGCTAAGGTCATTCCTGGCCGTGGTGCATGGCTCGAATTCGAAACTGCCGCTAATGGCTCTATCAACGTCAAGATCGACCGCCGCCGCAAGGTTCCAGTAACCACCTTTATGCGTGCACTTGGCATGACTAAGACTGAAATCAAAGAGAAATTTGAAAAAGTCGACACTGGCGAAATCAACTACATCGATTCCACCTTCGACAAAGACACCACCTCAACCCAAGGTGAAGCATTGCTCGAAGTTTATCGTCGTCTTCGCCCAGGTGATCTTGCCACCGTTGAAAACGCAAAATCCATGATCGAACGCACTTTCTTCGATCCAAAGCGTTACGATTACAGCAACGTTGGTCGTTTCAAAATCAATCGCCGTCTTGGCTTTGATACTCCAAACGATCCACTTCATCGCACTCTTCAAATCGAAGATCTCGTTGCGATTGTTGCCGAAATCATTCGTTTGAATAACACCCAAGAACCAGCTGATGATATCGACTCTCTTGCAAACCGCCGTGTCAAACTCGTCGGTGAGCTTGTCCAACGCCAATTCCGTCTTGGTATGCTTCGCCTCCAGCGCAACATCCTCGACCGCATGTCGATGGCCAACCCAGAGGAAGTCACTCCATCTCAGCTTCTAAACTCTCGTCCAGTTGTCGCTGCCGTGAAGGAATTCTTCGCCAGCTCTCAGCTCTCACAGCTCATGGACGAAACCAACCCATTCTCAGAACTCGCACACAAGCGCCGTCTAAGCTCGATGGGCCCTGGTGGTCTTACTCGTGAACGTGCTGGCTTCGATGTCCGTGACGCTCACCCAACCCACTACGGCCGCATCTGTACCGTTGAAACCCCAGAAGGTGGTAACGTCGGTCTCGTGCTTAACCTCGCAACTTATGCCCGTGTTAACGAATACGGTTTCATTGAAGCGCCATACCGAGTCGTTAAAAACGGCAAAGTCACAGACGAAGTTGTCTATGTTGATGCTGCTGCTGAAGATGACATGATCATCGCTGACGCTTCCGTCAAACTAGACAAAGACGGTAAATTTGTTGAAAACTGGGTTTCTGCTCGTGTTCACGGTTCTCCTGCCCAGGTTGAATCTAAGAACGTTACCCATATCGATGCTGCTCACAAGGAAATTCTAGGTGTTTCAGCATCCCTCATTCCGTTTGTTGAAAAAAACCGTGTTGACCGCTCTCTCATGGCCTGCGCCATGCAGAAACAGGCAGTGCCACTTCTTCGTCAAGACAACCCAATCGTTGGTACTGGTATCGAAAAAGAAGTTGCAAGGAATACTTCCCAGATCGTCCTCGCTGAAGGTGCTGGTGTTGTTAAGAAAGCTGATGGTGAATCAGTCATCGTTACCTACGACAAAGGTGGCGATAAAGAATACAAACTCGTCCACTTCGAAAAGACCAACGATGATCGTTGTTACAACCAACGCACCAAGGTCGCTCGTGGCGAAAAGGTCAAAAAAGGCGATGTCCTTATTGAGGGTGCCTCAATCAACAACGGCGAACTTGCCCTTGGCCGTGATCTCCTCGTTGCCTTCATGCCATGGCGTGGTTACAACATGGATGACGCTATCGTCATTTCTAACCGCCTCGTCGAAGACGATACTTTGACCTCAATCAACATCAAAGATTTCGATGTTGAAGTTCGTGAAACCAAACTTGGTCCAGAACAAGTTACCCGTGATATTCCAAACGTTTCCGAACACTCTCTCCGCCACCTTGGCGAAGATGGTATCGTAACCGTTGGTTCCGAAGTTGCTCCTGGCGATATCCTCGTCGGTAAAATCACTCCAAAGGGTGAACAAGAGCTAAGCAGTGAGGAGCGCCTCCTCCGTGCTATCTTCGGCGAAAAAGCCAAAGATGTCCGCGATACCTCAGTTCGTATGAACGGTTCCTCAACTGGTAAAGTTGTCGATGTCCGTGTCTACACTCGTGAACAAGGTCACGAACTCAAAGCTGGTGTCCTTATGCAAATCAAGATCTTCGTCGCTGAAATGCGCAAAATCGGCGTCGGTGATAAGATGTCCGGTCGCCACGGTAACAAAGGTGTGGTCTCTCGCGTTCTTCCTGTCGAAGATATGCCGTTCATGGAAGATGGTACCCCAATCGATGTAATTCTTTCTCCAATGGGTGTGCCTTCACGTATGAACCTCGGTCAGCTCTTTGAAATCCACCTTGGTATGGCTGCTCGCGCTCTTGGTTACAAGGTCGCAACCCCATCCTTCAACGGTGTTCCAGACGAAGTAATCTCAGGAGAACTTGAAAAAGCTGGCTTCTCACGCGATGGTCGTGTCCAACTCTATGATGGTCTCACTGGTGAGCCATTTGAAGAAAGAACTTCTGTCGGTGTCATGCATATGCTCAAGCTCCACCACATGGTTGAGGACAAGATCCACGCCCGCTCAACTGGTCCATACACTATGGTTACCCAACAGCCACTCGGTGGTAAGGCTCAGAACGGTGGTCAGCGCTTCGGTGAAATGGAGGTGTGGGCTCTCGAGGCTTATGGTGCTGCAACCATGCTTCAGGAAATGCTCACAATCAAATCCGATGACGTCTACGGCCGTGCTAAAGCATACGAGGCAATCATCAAACATGAACCAATCGAAGGTCCAAAGCTCCCAGAAGGTTTCAACGTTCTCGTTAAAGAGCTTCAAGGTCTTGGCCTCAAAGTCGACCTTCTTGATCATGGCGAAGCTGCCGATGCAGGCGACGTGATTGAAAAGACCTCACGCGAAATTGAAAAAGACAAAGATGATCAATCAATCTATGATCAACACAAGAAAGATACCGAACCAGAAATTGTCGACCTCGATGATGAAGAGGCTGCCGCAATGATGGAAGATGAAGGTATCCAAATAACAGAAGAAGAGGACGACGGCACAGTCGACCTCGGAGAGGAGTTCTAATATGGCTTGGATGGATAATTTTATCAGCGCCTCTGACTTTGATTCAATCCGTCTTACAGTGGCCAATGCGGACGACATCTTGAACTGGAGCTATGGCGAAGTCACAAAGCCAGAAACCATTAACTACCGTACTCAAAAACCGGAACGTGATGGTCTCTTCTGTGAACGCATCTTCGGTCCAACCAAAGATATCAACCCGCACGATTCAAAACTAAAAGGTGTGCGCTCTCGCGAAGCTGCTGTCGATAAGGAAGGTAACCTCGTTACCAAGTCTATCTCTCGCCGCGAACGCATGGGTCACATCTCCCTCGCTGCTCCAGTTGCTCACATCTGGTTCATGCGCGGAACCCCATCTGCAATCAGCCTTCTTCTCGACATCACCGTCAAGAACATTGAGAAAGTTGTTTACTTTGCAACCTACCTCATGACCGAAGTCAAAGAAGACGAAATTGCAAAAACTCTCGACTCTCTTGAGAAAACAACCATGGCTGCTCGCGAAGCTATTCGCCTCCGCTATGACAAAGAGTCCAAGGTAAAAGATGCTGACGTTAAGGCTCTTGCCGAAGCTCAAACCAAAGAGATGGAAGAGCTTGAATCTGACTACGCTTCCCGCAAAGGTATGCTCGAATCATTCAAGAAAGGTAACACTATTACCGAAGTTGAATATCGCAACCTTCCAGAAGAATATGAAGATTTGATCACCGTCGAAATGGGTGCTTCAGCTATCAAGAAGATGCTCGAAGAAATCGATCTCGACGAACTCATCGAATCTCTCCACAAAGAAGCTGAAGAAGCTAAGGGGCAAAGAGAGAAAAAGATTGCAAAGCGCCTCAAAACTATTGAAGGTATGCAAGCTGCTGGCATCAAGCCAACCGATCTCATCCTCACTGTTATTCCAGTGATTCCTCCAGATCTACGCCCAATGATTGCTCTTCCTGGTGGTCGCTTTGCTACCTCCGATTTGAACGATCTTTATCGCCGTGTTATCAACCGTAACAACCGTTTGAAGAAACTTCTCGACCTCAACGCTCCAGAAGTTATCTGCCGCAACGAAATGCGCATGCTCCAAGA
>CAMJEK010000005.1 GCA_946404685.1 uncultured Candidatus Saccharibacteria bacterium
TTGGCTTCGGACATTCTGATCGGGCTGGTGATTGGGGTGTTTGCAAGTTTTGCAGTCATGGGGCTTGTGCAGTGGATTAAGCGTAAGAGCTTGAAAAAAGTTGACGTTGAGCTTACCACTATGATTCCGAGTTTGGTCCTTATGGCCGCTATCTATGTGATTTTTGAGAAGGTAGTGATCTTAGGGTATCGTCCGATTTTGATTGACGGCGTTTCTGAACCTTCGTTCCCTTCGACCCATGTTCTTATTGCAACAACTCTCGTTATGATGCTTATTCATGCACTCCCGAAGTACGTTTCTAACCAAAAGGTGCGCTATTTTACAGATATCGTATTGATTCTGATGTTGTTTACGATTGCCTTTGGGCGCGTAGCGTCTGGTATGCACTGGGTGACCGATGTTCTTGGTGGGTTGGTGTTTGGCATCGATCTTGCCCTTCTCTACGGTATTATTTTAAATTGGGTTAAGGAGCGTAAAAATGCCTAGCGTATTTGCAAAAATTGTGGCCGGTGAAATTCCTTGCTACAAGGTTTATGAAGATGATAAAATTTTGGCTTTTCTCGATATTCATCCAGAGGTTAAAGGTCATACTTTGGTAATTCCGAAGATTGAGGTTGATAAAATCTATGATCTTCCGGATGAAGATTACTCAGCTCTTATGGCGGCAGCCAAAAAGATTGCGCGCCACATGGAAGATGTGCTTGGCGCTAGGACGGTTTGGAAAGTCGTGGGGACGGACGTGCCGCACGCGCATATTCATCTCGAGCCGATTAGTCCGGAATGGCAGTATGGAAAAACTCTCGAGCTGTCTGATGAAGAGATGAAAGAAATCCAAGAAAAATTGAAGTTCTAGTCTGGATTGAAACGGATTGCCTGGCTGTAATTGCCAGGCTTTTTTATGGTATAATTTTAATATGAAATTCGCGAGTAGTTATGAACCTGGGGGATTTGAGCCTGATATTTATGCATCGTGGGAGGCTAGCGGTGTGTTTGAACCGTCGATGACGACAATGCCGGTCGACGACGACGGAAATGGGGTGGATGATCGCACGGAAGGTGGTGATGATCCGCGCACCTATTCGATTGTGATGCCGCCACCGAATGCAAATGGTAATTTGCACATTGGTCATGGCTTAACGATTGCTCTTGAAGATTCACTAACTCGCTACTATCGCCTCAAAGGGCGCTCTACTTGGTACGTTCCAGGCGCGGACCATGCTGGATTTGAAACTTGGGTGGTTTATGAACGCAATCTTGAAAAAGATGGACATACTCGCTTTGAATACTCTCGTGATGAACTTTATGCTCGCGTTTGGGATTTTGTGGCAGAGCAGCGCGGTAATATGGAATTGCAACTTCGCGCACTCGGCGCTTCTTGTTCTTGGAAGGACCTAACCTTCACGCTTGACGAAAACGTGGTTGATCGTGTCTATAAGACTTTCGAGAAAATGTGGAAGGACGGCATGATTTACAGAGGTGAGAAGCTTGTGAACTTCTGCCCGAAGCATCAGACCGCTTTTGCTGATATTGAAGTTGAACATCAAGACGAAGAGGGACACCTTTGGGATATTGCCTATCAGTATGATGGCGGTGAGATTGTGGTTTCTACAACTCGTCCAGAGACGCTGTTTGGTGATACGGCTGTTGCTGTGAACCCAAATGATGAACGCTATAAGGATCTAGTTGGTAAAAATGTGCGTTTGCCACTTACGGACCGTGTAATTCCTGTGATTGCAGACGAACATGCCGACATGGAATTCGGAACTGGCGCTGTGAAGATTACGCCAGCTCATGACTTTGACGATTTTGAAGTCGGCGAGAGGCATAACCTGCCACGTATTCAGGTGATTTCTGAAGACGGTCACATGATTAACGTTCCAGAGAAATACGAGGGTCTCACTAAAGAAGAATGCCGTAAGGTGGTTCTAAAGGATCTAGAGAAGGCCGGGCTTTCGCGCGGGGAGAAGAAGATTTCTCACTCGGTGGCGCATTGTTATAAGTGTGGAACCGTGATTGAACCAACGCTCAAGGAGCAATGGTTTATTGACGTAAAGAAGCTCGCTGCTGTTGCGATTGAGCATCTTGAGAATGATGAAATCAAATTCCATCCAGAGAATAAAAAGAAGGTTCTCATCAACTATCTTAAGAATTTGAAGGACTGGAATATTTCCCGTCAAATCCCTTGGGGTATTGCAATCCCAATGTTTAGGAAGGTGGATGATTCTGCAACTGATGAGCCGGATTGGATCTTCGATGCACGCACGCACCTTCAGACGATTGAGGTTGGCGGCGTGAGATATGAACGTGATGAGGATACCTTTGATACTTGGTTCTCTTCTTCACACTGGCCGATTATTTGTACAAACTGGCTTGAAGGCAATGAGAATCCTTACTATCCTTTGAACGTGATGGAAACAGGGGCGGATATCTTGTTTGCTTGGGTGGCTCGTATGATTATGATGGGACTTTATGTTACTGGCGAAGTGCCATTTAAAGAAGTTTATCTCCATGGTCTTGTTCTTGATGAGCACGGCAAGAAGATGTCTAAGTCTAAGGGCAATGTGATTAATCCGGTTGAACTTGTTTCGAAGTATGGCTCGGATGCCTTTAGGATGGGTATTTTGCGTGGTCGTTCGGCTGGTATGAACCAGGCATTTTCTGAACAGTCCGTGGTTGCCGGGCGTAATCTTTGTAACAAGCTTTGGAACATCTCTCGCTATATTCAGGGGCTCGTGGATGAGGTTGATGACACTGGTGGATGCTTCACTAATAACATGGGTGAAGACTGGATTTGTCGTGAGATCAACAACTGTCGCGATCAGATTGAGCGTTGTATGAAAGAATATCGCTTCGCTGAGGCGGTCGAGATTCTTTATTCGACTATCTGGGATAAATATGCGGACTGGTTTATTGAAAGTCAGAAGATTTATCGTAATGCGCCGCTTCTTAAAAAGACACTCGAGAATATTTTGATTATGCTTCATCCATTTGCACCGTTTGTGACGGAAGCAATTTGGCAGAACTTGTCCTGGACGGACGGTATGATCGTCGCTCAGAAATGGCCTTCTAAGCTCAAATTTGACCCAATTTCGGCTGTTTCGTTCGAAAAGCTTATGTCTATCGTGGTTGAGGTGAGAGGCACCTTACAGGCGATTCCAGGCGGCAAAAAATGGCCTCTTCTCTATGACAACGATTCATTGATTGAAGACAACTCTCTGTTAGTTAAGCAATTGTCTGGTGTTTCTGGTATTTCGTCCTGTCAAGGAAATCCACGCGGTATCCGTCTTGCTCTAGCAAACCAAGAGCTATATCTTGATGTCCCGGCTGATGTGGTGGCTGCCTACCGTGATTCCCTGACCGAGAGAATCCTCTCTGTTGGTAAGGAGTTGGATGCGCTCAATGCTCGCATGATGAATCCTAATTATGTGGATAAGGCACCGGCAGCGCTTGTTAAAGAGACTCGTGACGGTATTACAGAGAAAACTGCGTTGATTGAGAGACTCAAAAAGGAGCTTGAAGTCATTTAAGAAAAAAGAGCCCTCAGGGGCTCTTTTTTACTTCTTGTTTTTGTATTTCTCGAAGCAGGCTGGGCAGAGGGCGCGATATTCTATTTCGGTGGTGCCGTCGTCTATTAGGATGTCTGGGCCCGTGGTGACAAGTTTGCCGTTTAGGAAGCGACAATTGAGGAGCGCTTTGTGGCCGCATTCGCAGATTGTTTTGATTTCTTCGATGTTATGGGCGATTTGTAGGAGCCTGGTGGCGCCTTCGAAGCCGCGGTCTTCTTGCCTGAAATTGAGACGGAGGCCATAGGCCATGACTGGTATATTTAGCTTGATGACGATCTCCATGAGCTGATCGGCTTGAGCTGGCGTTAGGAACTGCGCTTCGTCGACCAGGACGCAGGCGACGTCCTTGTAGTTTTTACTGATTTCTTTGTAGAGGTTCATTTCTCTACTAAAACAGAAGTCCGTATCGCGTTCTGGGCCAATACGAGTTAGTAATTTTTTTCCATTTTTAGTGTCTGTTGCTGGCTTGATGACGCAGACTTTCATTCCCCGTTCTTCGTAGTTGAAGGCAACCTGGAGAAGCTGCATAGTTTTGCCACAACCCATAGCGCCATATCTGAAATATAGTTTTGACATTTTGCTCCTTTTTTCTATTCTAGCACGTTGCCCTTAAGAAAATCGGGGTTTTATGGTATAATTATTGGGACAGCATATCTTTGGGAAGGGGGGATTTTTTAATAATTATGTTGTCTGTACTTTTAAAATCACATGGAGGGGGGTGACAAGATGCGGCTTGGTGAAAATTGTCTTACCGACGAGAGAAAAACTAAGATTGATAAGCTACTGAAGGGGCAATCTTTGCAGGGCTTGTCGTTTTGGAGAGATCCGAATTACTCAAACCATTTCAGAATCAATTTTGAATGGTTGCCTCTTGATGAGTGGCTCGTAATTCAGGATATCTTCGCAAACATTGCTAACCAGGCCGGCACAATGAAGGTTTTTTTCTCTATGGGAACTAAGTATTTTGATGTAGTATTGGGGATTAAAGAAGAAGTTGATTATATTCAAAGTTTCTTCGAAGAACAGACGAAATGAATGGAGGAATGTAGTATGAACGTCGCGGAAAAGACAGCATTGGCAAGAGATATCTTAAAAGGTTGTAAGGTTATAGAACAGAATCCACTGAAGATTGTACTCAAGACTCTTAATAATGCGAATGAAGAAGCGACTATTAGACGGATTAGAGAGCTGATCCAGAATTGTAATGAGTTCAATATTGTCAGTGTCGTGCGCGGTAACCGTGGTCATATCAAGCTTTGTTTCAAGAATAAGCATGATAGTCATGAGTTTCTTAAGTTTGGCACAATTGATGACAATGATTTAAAAAGGCTAATTCAATCTGAAAATAGTGTTCTTGTTAACTGATCCATGTTGTAAAAAAAATAAGGGCCGCATGAGAAAGCGGTCCTTTTTTGTGGTTCTTCCCTGGTAAATTCTCGAATTTCTGTGAAAGGAACGATTTTTCACACGTGGATTTTCTTTACAAAAAAATGATTATGGTTTATTGCTGTTGCATCAAAATAACTTTTATGTCATAGCATAACCATTTTCAATACTTTTTGTTTCTCCCTAAAATCGCTATTTTGCCGATCTTGGTTATTCTTATTCTATGGCATGCGGGATGCTAAGTCAAGTGGTTGCTAAGTATAAGAGGGATGATGGTATTATGGTTATGTTTTGGTGGAAAAGTTTGAGGATTTGCTGTGGAATTTGGTTGGTTTGAAATAATAGGGAAGCATTGCTTTTTTGGAGGTCAAAAATGGTCTGATTACCCCTTGGATTTTTGCTTTGCAAAAATCCATCTTGCTCCAGTATAGGCTGATTACCCCTGGGTTTTCGCTTCGCGAAAACCCTTCGGCTCCAGAAGAGAATCGCTTTATAACTGTGATAGAATGGAGTTATGGCATTTATCCGTAAATTTACGACTGGTTCTGGGGCGACTGCCGTCCAAGTTTGTTATAAGGAACATGGTAAGGTGGTTCGAACTGTCCATATAGGATCTTCCAATTCAGAGGCTGGCTTGACGAAGCTACTAGTAAAAGCGCAGGGAATCATCGACGCGGACAAAATACCACTCTTTAATTTGAAAAGTTTTGATAAGAAAAATAAGAAGGCATGATGCAAAAGTTGGAATTTCGAAAGATTAGTGAAGAGGATTATCGTAAGTTTTGGGATAAGTCTGAGCAGAAGTGCTTTTTGTCGGCGCCAGAAATTGGGCACCTTCGTGATAATGTGAAGCTGCTATTTTATGGGGTTTTTCAGGGGAGGGAACTAATTGCTGCTGCGATGGTTCGTGGAAGCCGAATGCTCGGTTCGTACGAATTCTATGCACCAAGAGGGATTTTGGTTGACTATTCCGATTTTGTCCTTTTGCGATTTTTTATTTCAAATCTCAAGAAGGAATTAAAAAAGGAAGGGGGTTACCTTCTTCGAATTGAGCCAAATGTTGAGAAGGTTGAGCGCGATATTGACGGCAATGAGGTTCCGGGCGGATATAACAATCTCGATGCGATTTCTAATCTGAAGAATTTAGGTTTTTCTCAGAAGAAATATGTGGAGGGACTATCTCAGATTACATGGGAATTTGTTTTGCCAGTAAAAGGGAAGACCGAAGAAGAACTTATTTCTGTGATGAAGCCAAATACGAGGCGTCTTATTGCGCAGGTTGAGACGCTTGGGATTGAATTTAAGGAGCTTAAACGTGAGGAACTCGGAGAGTTCTATAAGGTTGAGATGGAAACGGCAAATCGCAAGGAGTTTAAGGCTAGAGATTTGGCGTATTTTGAAAGAATTTATGATTTGTTTGTTCCGAGCGGAAAGGCTAAATTCATCTCGGCAGTGATTAATCCGAAAAAATGTATTGAGCGTTTGAAGGAGATGCAGAAGCAGATTTTGGCTGAAGTTCCAGAGACAACGAAGGCAAAAAAGGAACATGCCGAGGCGATTGAATCGATCGCGGCAAGAATCAAAAAAGCCGAAGAGATTTTTGCTGGCGTATTGGAAGATGAGGTGACGCTTTCGTCTGGACTCTTCTTCTTTATGAAGCCGGAAATTTTGCACCTAGCTGGTGGTAACGTGAGTAGATACTTCAAGTTGGGCGGGCAGTATCTTATGCAGTGGGAAATGATCAAGCGTGCGCTCAGTGGTGGTTATGACAGATATAATTTTTATGGGATTCCAGAGAATGTGAATAAGCATCCCGAAAACTATGGTGTGTATGAATTTAAACGTGGTTTTTCTGGGAAGGTAGTGGAACTTATTGGCGAATTTGAGCTTGTAATTGATGCGCCAAAAATGAAGATGATTCGGGCACTAAAGAAGCTGAAGCGAATTATTTAATTTTGCGAAGTGTTCGGTTGATGGAACGGAAGACGCCGTAGGCATTGTATTTGAGGCGATCTTCAATAATATCCCAAGTTCCGGCGTAGTCGACTTCGCGGCCATCAAAGGTTTTCTTGAAAGCGGTAAATCCAGCCCACGGATGGGTTTTTGGAGCGCCTTCAGGGGCAATGCCCCAACAGTCGAAGGTTTTTAGACCCTTTTCTTTAGCATCTAGGATGAGTTGAATGGTGAGAATACCGGTAGCATGGAGATTCCGGACGGTTTCATCTTGGGCGCCTTGGAGGTTGTAGCGTGTGGTTTCATCATCGAAAACGAGGCCGGCGGCGACAACTTGTTTTTCGTGCTCTACGAGATAAAGAGTGGCGAAATCTTGCTTTAACTGAGTTTTTAGATAAGTGGCGGAGAAGGTGCCAATCTTCTTCTTTTTCGCGAGGGCTTTTTGGAGTCTTAAGAGATGACTTATATCATCTGGATTTTTGGAAGTCCTGATAGTGATGTCGTTCTTTTCGCGATTTCTATAGTAACGAAGAAGTCGTGAAGGAAGTTTGGCTTTTAAATCTTCGTCGGATCCTTCGAGATCGATGACCCATGTTTCGGCAGGATTTAGATCTTTGGATTTCTTAATGAAACTGCCGTTAATTTTGGCCTTATTTCGCAAAAATTTGGCGCTTTTGGCGTCTTTAGGCTCAATCCTGATAAAGAATGCGCTTACGCTTTTTGCGAGTGCCTGGAGGTCTTTTATGGCCTCCTTTAAGGCTTTCTCAGAGGTGTAGCATGGGCCATATGGCAGATATAGGTATTTCCCGAATGGGGTGGTTTTTTCGATGGCTAGATAGGTGTAGTCGGCGCTTTCTTTGTAGTGGCTTTTTTCGCCGAGGTCATCTTGTAACTTTTGCCATTTTTTTGATTGAAGGAAGGAATTTGGAATCATTTCTGTACACTTTTTCTAAATTTACGATTATTTTTGGCGCGACGGAGGGATTTTGGCAGTTCGTATGCAAGTTTATAGAGGAAATACCATAATTTTGAGGTTACGAGATCGAATTCACCGATGTATTCTTCGACATTCCCGCCGAAGCCACGTTTAAAATCATAGAGGCCATAGTTTGGGTTTTTCTCGTTTTTGAATTCGGAAATGCCATAAAAATTGTATTTTTCGTGGCCATTTTTTAGTGACTCGAGGATCATTTCCCAGTTTAAAGAATAGGCAGCGTTAAACTCACGAAATTCACCGTAGGCACCGCCAAATAGGGAAGTAACTTCACGTTTGGTTTTGACGAAAAGTAGGGCGCCAAGAGTGAGAGTGCCATCTTCCTCGGCGGATTTTTGGTATGATTTTAGGTTTTCTTCACGAGTTTTTAGTCCGGCTTTGGACTTTTCTAGGGCAGCTAGTTGCTTTTCAATCTTCTCTTTGTGAGAGGTGGATTTTAGTGCTTCCTCTAATTTCTTTTCTTGTTCCTCTAGGGGTTTTAGTTCTTCTTCGAGGGATTTGTTATACTCATTCAAATTTACTTCAGCGACGAGGATTTTGAGGTTGTCTTTTAGAGCGACCCACATGTCTTGATAATACTTAGCTGGGCGATCGGTGAAGCCGCGGCGATCAGCGGTGCTGACCATGATTTTTTTGAACTTGTCGAGCTCTTCGAATTTTAGTTCGCGAACAGAAACGTGGTTCTTTTCGTTTTGACGGAGGCGGGTACGGTGATTATTCTTGAGATTTTTTAAGAGATCCTCTTCGGTTTTCCCCTTGAGGTTTAGGACGAATGCATACTGAGGTTGCATGTTGCCCTCAAGATTGTAACCATGATGTTTTAGGCCGAGAGATTTGAGAGTTTTTACGATTTTGGTGTTATCTTGGCCATTTTTTACGATATTACCATCGATATCGCGTTCGAGGTTGATGATGGCTGGATCGATTTTTAGGAAGATGGCATGATGTGCTTTTGCGTATGCTTTGAGATTTTTGAAAGTAAATTTCAAGAGGGAAGAATCTTCATAATCCATGAGTGGACCACGTGGGGCGTAAAACATTTTTCGACCCATCGGGAGAGGTTTTTCGAGAATAAGGACGGCAGCTTCTAGCTTGTTTTCGTTTTTGACGCCCAAAAAATGAGGAATCCAACCGTTGTTTTTCTTAAGATCGGCCCAATCTGAGCGTTGCTGGAAATGGGAAATAGGAGACTTTTCGGCGAATTTGTCGAATTCTTCAGGGGTAATTTCTTGAAAAGTTTTTGCCATTTATCTAATTATACACTAGTTGATTTCGATGCGTGGGTAGATGTTGAGTGCATAAGGGTCGGTTGGCTGTTTGCCGTCTTTAATCTCAAAGTAGGCGGCGGCAGCTACCATAGCGCCATTGTCGCCAGAGAATTTTGGTGATGGGAAGAAGGCATCTCCTGCTTTTTTCCTAAGTTCGGAATTGGCAGACACACCACCGGCAAAGAGGATGGATTTCACTTCGTATTGTCCTTTTGCCAGGTTTAATTTTTCGAGTAGGATATCAATCGCGGTTTTTTGGAAGCTGGCCGCAAAATCGTTAATTTGAGCCTCTGTTAGGTGGTTTTTTAGGTCATGCGACGGATGGCTGATAGGGAGACCGCAATCTTTTTGGACAGCTCTTAGAACGGCAGTTTTTAGTCCAGAGAATGAAAAATTGAGGGGGTCAGCGGTCTTCGGATGAGGGAATTTATATTTGTTGGGGTCGCCCTTTTCGGCAGCTTTTGCGATTGATGGGCCGCCAGGGTAAGGAAGACCGAGAATTTTGGCAACTTTATCGAAACATTCACCGATGGCATCGTCAGTGGTGGTGCCAATGATTTTGAAATCATTGTGCTTTCTCATGTAAAGAATTTGGGTGTGCCCGCCAGAGATAACGAGGGCTAGAATCGGGAATGAAATAGAGGAAGTTCCTTCGAGCCAGTTAGCGTAGACATGAGATTTTAGGTGGTGGGTGGCATAGAGGGGCTTGTTGTGAAGGATGGCAAGAGTGCGGGCTGTGAGGGTACCAATCAGAAGGGAGCCAAGAAGGCCTGGAGCATGGGTGACGGCGATGGCGTTGATGTCATTCCAGGTGCAGGATGCATCTTTCAGAGCTTTGTCAATAACAGGGAGAATCGCTTCGAGATGGGAACGGGCGGCAACTTCCGGGATGACGCCTCCATATTCTGCAAAAATATCAATCTGGGAGACGACGACATTGCTCAAAATTTTAGTGCCATCCTCAACGACAGAGGCGGCGGTTTCGTCGCAGCTAGATTCAATGCCTAGAATTTTCATTAGTATTATTATAACATATCTCTGTTATTTTGCGAATTGTGGTAGAATTAGGACATGATAAAGATTTGGGCTGGGGGAAAGAAAAACCCGTGGGTGATGGAAATGGTTGCAGAATACCAAAAGAGGTGTCTGAAGCCATATGATCAAGAATGGGAATTTTTTGAAGAAGAAAAGTTGCTTAAGAAATTGAGTCCATGGCCGTTTACGGGGCGAGATTTTGTGATTATTTGTGATGAACGGGGAAAAATGATGAGCTCGCCGGAGTTTTCTTCAGCGCTCGAAAAGGCGTTTGTCTCTGGAAAGAATGTCGTGATTTTGATTGGTGGGGCGTATGGGTTTTCTGAGGAAATTCGCGCGAAGGCGGACCTTATTTGGAGTTTTTCGAAGTTAGTTTTTCCGCATAGGATTGCGGATGTGATTGTTTCTGAACAGATTTATCGAGCAGAGCAAATTGCCAAGGGTACGCCGTATCATCATGAGTAATTAGGCAGGATACGTGGTTTCGCAGCGCGAAACCACTACGCCGGGCGTCGTCTCAAAAAATCCCAAATCAATTTGGGATTTTTACTCGTCTCCTACGGCGTCCGAACCTACGGTTCTCATCCTGCCGAATCAAACAGAATAAAAAATATAGCCCTCCGGGCTATCTTTTTATTCTGGCTGGGGCAAATTAAGCAAGCTTTAACCATCTACAAGGAAGACATCCTTCAACGACTATACAGGTTCAATCCTGAAAAATAATTGGCTCAAAATGATATAATTAAAGTAGTAAACAAAGGGCTTATTTATGGTACAAAAAATTTGTCAAAGCTGTGCAATGCCGCTAACTTCAGAAGACATGTATGCCACCGAAAAAGATGGTAGCGTCAATAAAGATTATTGCAAATGGTGCTATAAGGACGGTGAGTTCGTTGATAAAGTTTCAATGGAAGAATATATTGAGATGTGCTCAAAGTTTGGTGAACAGGCTAGCATGACTAATGAACAAATGAAAGAATATTGTACTAAAGTATTTCCAACACTCAAGAGATGGAAGAAGGCCTAGTGGCTCTGGTAAAAAATATAAGAACTGTTGCGGCAAAAACCAATAGTATCAACGGATTGCTGGATTTTTCAAAAACTCAAAATATGCACAATTCTGCATTTAGATACAAGTTGCAAAATTTGAAAAGTATTGATATATAAAGCAAAACTAACATTTCGAATATTTTTAAGGGAGCAGATATAGAAAATTTGCTCCTTTTGTTATATAATTAAAATATTATGGACAAAAAGAAGATTAAAAATTGGATTATAGCTATTATTGTTGCTATTGTATATTTAACAGTAAGCATAGCATTCAACGCATGGCCATATTCTTGGCTTATATGGGTTGCTTACGCTATTTATAGATTTATTGTAAAATAAAAAACTATTTAGATTATAATGACAGTTGTTTAGATACAAACTCAGATACAAATATGTACCAAAGCTGAGTGGAGTAAAATGAAATAAAGTACATTCTTAACGAGTAAAGTGGGATAAAATGCAAAGCTGTGGGGCCAAATGTACGAATTTTAAAAGCCATGTGGCAGTGGTAAGAAGTATAAACAATGTTGTGGTAAATAGCTCGCAAACCCCAATAAAATAAGGGGAGAAGCGAGTTTTTCTTTTTTGCAAAAAATAACCGAAAATTGGCTTTAGAACCATTTTGAGTAAACTTAGCAGGTTAGAACCAGTAAGAACTAACGAGAAAAGTACCGTAAAATAAGGAAAAGTGCAAAATGGCAGTGGTAAAAACACTAAACATTGACAGCCTAGTGGCAAGTACTAAAAAATAAGAGCCCTAGAGGGCTTTTATTGTGCTTATGATTTGGCTGGACCGGCAGGATTCGAACCTGCGAATGCTGGGACCAAAACCCAGTGCCTTACCGCTTGGCGACGGTCCAATGTCGCTTTGTTATTCTAGCACTTTTTTCGAAAAATGGCAAATTGGGGTTTGGAATAACACCATATATTATATGTGCTATAATGTTGTTATGGCTAAAAAGAGAGGTAAATCTACTAAGCGTCGCAAAAATACGAAGGAAGTAGCACCAGAGCATGTTCTTCCTGGTGGTTTTTGGCGACAAGTGATGGCAGTCTTCATGATTGCTGTTGCAGTTTTTTGTGTTGTGACATGGTTTGGTCATGGCGGCAGCGTTTTGAACCAGATCCATGAATGGTTGTTCATTGCGATTGGCGCAGCGACATATATTATTCCGGTTTTGCTAGTTTATCTTGCTGTGAAAATTTTCCGTGCTGAGAATAATCGCATTTCGCCAGCAGTTTGGATTGCAGCGTTCTTGATGATTTTCTGGGTCTCTGGCATTGCCGCGATTGGTGATGGTGGTGGCGAAGCAGGGAAATGGCTAAATAGTCTTGCCACGCAGGTTCTCGATCGTAGTGTGGTGGTATTCATCTATCTCATTCTGATTTTTGTAACTATTTTGTTCATTTTGCAGCTTTCGCCAATGACCTTCTTTACGGGAACTAAAAACTTTGTGAAACAAAGTAAAAAAGGTGTTCACGGCGAAAAAGAAGAAAAAGTTGAAAAGGATGGCAAGAAACTTGGTGACCTCGAAATCAAAGTCAATTCGGGCGTTGCAATGGCAGAGCCGGCCGCGAATGTTAAGAAGGCTCCGCTTGCGAAGGCGGCTGCGCCTGCGCCTGTGGTCGAAGAAAAGGCACTTGTTGCAGTGTCTGATCCAAATTGGAAAATGCCTCCAATTGATCTTCTTGCGAAGAAACAATCTCCTGCAGATGCCGGAAATATTCAGCAGAATGCATACGTGATTCATTCTACCTTTGCGGATTTCGGTATCGAAGTTGAAATGGAAGGTGCCAACGTTGGTCCGCGCGTGACTCAATACACGATGCGTCCACCAGCCGGTGTTTCACTTTCGAAAATTCTGACTCATGATAAAGAGTTGGCACTTAATTTGGCTGTGAAATCGGTGCGTATTGAAGCTCCAATTCCAGGCACAAGCTTGGTTGGCGTGGAGATTCCAAACGTGAAGGCAGCTGATGTTCGACTTCGTTCAATTTTGGAGAGTCCAGAATGGAAGAATGCAAAAGATCCTTTGACCTTTGCAATTGGTAAGGATATTTCTGGTCGTGCTATGGTCGGAAATCTCGCCAAGATGCCACACCTTCTTATTGCTGGTACGACTGGTTCTGGTAAGTCCGTGATGACGAACACGATGATTGTGTCGCTTCTTTATCGTAATGCGCCTTCCGATATGAAGTTGATCGTGATTGATCCAAAGCAGGTGGAAATGGTGCAATATACAGATATTCCACATTTGCTTGCGCCGATCATTACTGATACGACTCAAGCTGTTTCGGCTCTTAAGTGGGCTGTGAACGAAATGGAGAGGCGTTATGCATTGCTTGCTTCAAAGAGAGTGAAGCAAATTGGTGATTATAATAAGCTAGTCGAAAAGGAACAGGCCGAAGGAACTGCTGATGAAGAATCAAGTGGCAAAATGCCTTACATCGTTATCGTTGTCGATGAGATGAGCGACCTTATGATGCAGGCAGGGAAAGAGCTTGAGCCACCAATTGTGCGTATTGCACAGAAGGGTCGTGCTGCAGGTCTTCATCTCGTGCTTGCTACTCAGAAGCCAATCGTGAAAGTGGTTACGAGCCTTATTAAAGGTAACGTTCCAGCAAGGATTTCCTTTGCAGTTGGTAGTGTGATGGATTCCATCGTGATGCTTGATAAAGGCGGTGCCGAGAAGTTGCTTGGCCAGGGCGACATGCTTTTCCTTACAACTGAGATGTCTGGACAACCAAAGCGTATTCAGGGTGCTTGGGTCTCTGATGAGGAGGAAGAAGCTGTGGCAAAGTTCTTAAAGGAGCAAAGGCCACCAGAATATAATAATGATGTGATTTCTCAGCCAGTGCAGGTGAAGGGTATTGGGCCAGCTGGTGGTGGTTCATTTGGTGATCTTGGTCGCAAGTATGATCCAAATGATCCAATCGTTCGAAAAGCCGTGGAAATTTCACTTTCAAAAGGAAAATTCTCAACTGCAATGCTTCAGACTTATCTTGGCAAAGGTCATGGTTTCGTCTCTGGTCTTGCTATCTGGTTTGAAGAGATTGGTGTGATTGGGGAAGCGAATGGTAATAAGCCGCGTGACCTTCTGATCACATCAATGGAAGAATTTGATGAGTTAACCAGCACTCTATAAATGAAAAACACGAATGACTCCCGAGTATTAAAACATCGGGAGTTATTTTTTTGGGCTCTAGCGGATGTGATATGTGAAGATGAATATAACTTTTCGATTCGAGTGAATGATGTTTGTAAACGGGCTGGAATGTCGCGCGCAACATTCGAGAGGGACTATTCAAATGTGGGCGAGATTTTGAAAAAGAAGGATGATGAACTTATTAGAGAGTTCTATAAAATGCAGCTTTGTGGCTGTTCTCCGGAAGTAATTTGGCGAAAGATATTATATTTTATGGTTAGAAATAAGGAATACTTTCTTTTTGAATTTAAATTCCCAAGATATCATTTGCTTTGGCGGGTTTTTCTAGCCATACGTGACGTTTTGCCAGGGAAGATTGTGGATGATATTTTTTCGGTATATTGTTGCGAGATTTGGGGAATGCTTAGGGTCTGGTGCCTTCGTGGGATGGAGGTTGGAGAAATCCCGGCTTTGTCACGGAAGCTAGTTGTACTTGCGGAAACGGCAATGGCGAGATTAAACATATAGACAACAGAGACAATCTGTGATATAATGCCAGTATTATTAGCTCAGCAAACGGGTATGAACCGCGTTTGCTTTAATCCAAAGGAGTGTAATGAAAAATTACGAACTCACAGTTCTAATTCATCCTGATCTCGAGATGAATTTGGACCCTGCCCTTGATAAGGTCAAGAAATTGATCGAATCAAATGGCGGCAAAATTATCAAAGAAGAAAACGACGGGAAGAAGCGTCTCGCTTATCCAGTCGCAAGACAGGAATTTGCTGTCTACTATTTCTTCGAACTTGAGCTTCCGGCTGCTGCCCCAAGCAAGATTTCGAGCACCCTCAACATTACTGACGAGGTGATTCGTTATCTTTTGGTCAGCGTCGATGAGCGCAAAGTCAAATTCGAAGCTAAGCAAAAAGCTCGCAAAGCTTCTAGCGAAGGTGAAGAAAAAGAAGAAGTTAAAGGAGAGTAATTTATTATGCGCGGTTTTTCTAAGGCAATCATTACTGGTAATTTAACTCGTGATCCAGAACTTCGTAGCACACCAAATGGTGCTTCTGTTTGTTCTTTCACAGTTGCAGTAAATCGTGTTTATCGCGATTCTTCTGGTAGCCAGCAAGAAGATGTTTCGTTCATCGATTGTTCCGCTTGGGGCAAGCTTGGTGAAATGATTAGCCAATATGCTAAGAAAGGCACCGGTGTTCTTGTATCTGGTCGTCTTGATCAGCGTAGCTGGGAGGATAAAGAAGGTAACAAACGTTCTCGTGTCGAAATTGTTGCTGAAGATTTCAACTTCGTTTCTGGCAATGAACGTGGTGGTAATGGTGGCTCACGCGCTGAATCTGGTGCGAGCGATGCTCCAGAAACCATTCCTGACGATATCCCAGACGAACCAATTGATTTGTCTGATATCCCATTCTAATGAAGAGAGGTTACATTATTAAACTAACGAAGGAGTTTTATGCGAAGGATTAAAAACGATCCAGATCTATATTTCGATTATCGTGATGTTAAAACATTGCAACGTTATATCGATGTTTATGGCCGTATCGAACCAGTTTCTAAAACCGGTCTTTCAGCCAAGCAACAACGCCAACTCGCAACCGCTGTCAAACGCGCACGCCATTTGGCCTTGCTTCCATTTGTTTCTAATAACTAAAAAGGGGTTTTATGTACGGACCAACAGATCTAAAGAAAAATGTACTGATTACTTTGGACGGGCAACCGTATAAAGTCGTTGAGTACTCACAGAAGGTGATGGGCCGTGGTGGTTCAATCGTCAACGTTAAAATTAAAAACTTGATGACTGGTGCACTACTTCCAAAAACCTTTAAGGGCCAGGAAAAGATCGAACCGGCCGAGGTTACGACACGCAAAGTTCAATATCTTTATACTGATGGTGAAAAATATTATTTCATGGATCCAGAAAGCTTTGAACAATACGAACTCAGCTCTGACATGGTTGGTGACTCCAAAGATTTCATGAGAGACGGTGATGAAATGGAAATCCAATTCTATAATGGAAATCCAATCAACCTCGTTCTTCCTAAAAATCTTTGGCTCAAGGTTACTTACACCGAGTCAGTTGTTAAGGGCGACACTACTACTTCAGTAATGAAGGATGCAACTCTTGAAACTGGTGTTGTGATTAAGGTTCCTGCCTTTATTAACGAAGGCGATATTGTTTCAGTTGATACGGAGACTTATGCCTACCGTGAACGCCGAAAATAATTTCGTCTCACGTGCAGAAGGAAAGCTCGAAGGTGCGGTTCGAGCTTTTCATTATGATTTTCGCAATAAGACAGTGCTAGACATTGGCTCGTCTACGGGCGGGTTTACAGAGCTAGCGCTGAAATTAGGAGCGAAAAAAGTAGTTGCGGTCGAGAAGGGAACGAGGCAGATGAAAGCGCCGCTCAGATTCGACCCGAGAATTGAACTGCATGAAAAGACAGATTTCTTCTATTTTGACTCTTCCGATATGGAGTTCGACGTGATGCTTGCTGATGTTTCGTTTGTGAGCCTTAAGAAGATTCTTTCTCATGCGAAGAAGTTGGCGGGAGGGAAAACGGATTTCTTGGTGATGTTAAAACCTCAGTTTGAAGCAAGGCAGGATCAGCTATTTCGTGGAGTGGTGAAGAATGAAAAGATTCGACGTGAGATTGTGAAAGGTTTTGAATCTTGGCTAAAACAAAGTGGATTTTTGGTGATAGGAAAGCGCGATAACGAGGTGCTGGGTAAAAATGGAAATAAGGAAAGATTTTATTTCCTGAAACTTGCTAAAAAACGATAGATATTTTTTAATAAAACCCAACGAAAAAAAGCATAATCAAATTATGTGTTATAATGGTTATGCAAATAAACAATAAATAATATATCCTACATGGAGAGAATTGGGTTAACTGTTTTTGCAAGCCTATTACTGAGCACGTTAGGCTCTGTTACCGTTTTTGCTGCCCAAGATTTGTCCCTAGAATTTTCGAATAATACAATATTAATTGAACCAAATCAAGATGGCTACCTATCCGGCTCGACTACGATTACGGCGAGTACTACTAGTATTGGTGGCTATACCATAACCATGAGTACACTGGGTAGTGATAATACTTTGACTGACTTTAGCGACCATTCACTGAAAATTCCATCTTTTGTATTGCCTGAAGGCGCGAGCTACATACCGGCGGCGCAAGTTCCAAATCTTAGCGGCTATGGCTATAGCGTGGATAATATGTTGAATTATTATCCAATACCGGAGCCGGCTAATAACGTCTCACTCTTTGAGACGGATGCGTCAGGAAGTCAAAATCATACTCTTGCATTTGGATTGAATTACGATGCTGGTGAGGTCCCGGCGGGGGAATATGGAAATTCTTTCCTAGTTACGGCGATTGCGAATCCGGAGCTGTGTGATCCTAATACAATTTGCTATTACGGTAATGAAGATGACCAGACTGGTGATATGGAAGACCAGGTTGTGCAATCGAATACGAGCGTGGATCTTATCCCGCCGAACTTTTCACGTTCTGGCTATGGGTTTGCGGGTTGGAATACGAGTATAGATGGAACTGGTTTGAACTATGGCCCTGGTGAAACCATCACGGTTGGCGACTTATCCCAAAACGGCTTGCAACTTTATGCTAGATGGATACCATCTGCAGGAAATATGCAAAACTGGAATGGTTGTGATTCTATGAGCTCTGGCGATATTACGGCACTGACCGATACGAGGGATGGGAGCACGTATGCTGTGGCCAAATACCCAGACGGCCATTGCTGGATGATGGAGAATATGAGGCTAGATCTTTCTGACTCAAATTTGACTCTAAGCTCTTCAAATACTAATAGACCGACAGCTGGCTTCGTCAATCAGGTTAATCAGCACCCGGCTTCATCTAGCAGATTCTGTGATTCACTTAACGCTGACTGTATAAACGCTCTACATTTTAATACCAATAATATTAATCGTAATCTTGATGCTGATTATGCTTCAAACGATGGTTCGAGCTCGTGGTATTCTTATGGCGTGTATTATAACTGGTATACTGCAACGGCTGGTAATGGTACATATGAGCTTTCGACTTCTGGCGCCGTGGCGCAGGGTGACTTGTGTCCTTTCGGTTGGCATTTGCCAAATGGCAGTGGCGCTGGTGGAGACTTAGCGACGCTCGATAGAGCTCTTGGTGGTGATGGTACGAACAAGACGGAAAATCCAGAAGTGTCAGAAAGATGGAGAAAATATCCTTTGAACTATATGTATTCGGGGGAATATAGGAGCACAGCTGGCTATAATAGAAATCTATCGGCTGGGATGATGTCTAGAAATGCAATGAGCGTTACTGCTGAGGCTAACCTGTGGATTCGTCCTGTGGGCGTTAGTATGAACTCGAATAGCACAAACAAGAACCGTGGTCAGCCGATGAGATGTATTGCTAGTTATGAGGTTACTATAGGTGGTAATATTCACTATGACGCGAATGGTGGTACGGGAACGATGCCTGATGACACGGATGTGGTGTTTAACTTTGCTGTAGCTGACGAAAATACTTTTGAAAAAGATTTTGCGGAGTTTGTTAGATGGAACACAAGAGCTGATGGGACAGGCGTCTCGGTGAATGCTGGTGGGTCGGTAATGGCTGCGGCGACCGCTGAGGGAATGACGGAAGGGGATACGTTGACACTGTATGCGATTTGGAGGCCACTGCATGTGGTGGCGTATGACGGGAATGGTGCAACGGCTGGCTCCATGAATCTTGAGCAGCTTATACCGGAGGAAGACTTTACGGCAATTGCTCCGAACTTCTTGAGGAGTGGATATGGCTTTGCTGGATGGAGTGTGGATAATGATGCTGCAAGCAAGTTACTCGCCGGTACGAGCGTGACAGTGTATGGACCAAATCAGAAGATTACGGTTGATAGTAATTTCTTAGCTAGTGAAGACGATAATAATACCGTGACACTGTATGCGGTTTGGGTGCAGTCTGATTCTGTAAAGACAATGCAAACATTCAGTACTAGCGACTGTACGAATTTGCCGCTTGGACAAGTGATTGCTTTAACGGATGATCGTGATGGACAAACTTATTCGGTATCAAAGCTGGGGGATGGCCATTGCTGGATGACGGAAAACTTGAGGATAGATCCTTCGACTGCGCAATTTAATTCTACGAATACTCACTCTCCAACATCAGACTTTATTTCAAAGGCGGCTAGCTCTAGTAGCTCGCAAACGCTCTGTGGTCAAGACAATGCCAATTGTGTGGATCAGGTGCAATTTAATCTAGATAATCTTAATTCGTCACTTACTCCTTCCTGGGATTTGCAGACTGTTGGTCGCTCGTGGTATAGCTATGGCGGTATGTATAACTGGTTTACTGCCTCTGCTGGTAATGGTGATCATACAACGGCGAGTGGTAGCGTGACTGGTGATATCTGTCCTTATGGTTGGCGCTTGCCAACTGGCGGAAATGGTGGGGAATATGCAGCTCTTAATACTGCTATTGGCGGTACACTTAGGAGTGATGAACGCCTAAGAAGTTTCCCAAATAACTTTGTTTATTCTGGTGACTTCAATAAGACGGCTCCTGGGGGCAGGGGTACCTATGGTCGTTATTGGTCGCCGACTGCACAGACTACAGTAAAGGCTTTCCGCATGGGCTTTACTGCGCAAACCGTGACGCCGGCTGGCTCATGGAATAAATGGGATGCATTTGCTGTTCGTTGTATTGTTCAATAGTCTGTTTTAGACATATATAATTAATGAAAAACTTGCGAAAATAACTTGATTTTATTACCGCTTGTGCTTATAATTTAAGGTATGAATCTACTTCACGGTGTGGGCGATTTCTTCTCATTAGACATTGGGACGAACTCGATGCGAATTATACAACTTGCTCCTACTGGGAGTGGCACTTTTGTGCTTTCTAAGTATGCATATGTGCCAATCGATGCAAAGCTAACTCAGGACTCAAGCGATCTTGGGAAGCGCCGTCTTGGTGAGGCCATTCTTGGTGCTGTCAACCAGGCTGGTATTAAAACCAAAAACGTAGCGGTTGGTCTTCCAGCAAACAAAACCTTTACTTCTATTGTTGAAACCGAGAATCTTCCAGAAAAAGATTTGAAGAAAGCATTTGCTTTTGAGATTGATAAATATGTTCCTATGGCGATGGATGATGCGAAGGCTGACTATGTTTTGCTTGGTCAAAGTCCTGTCGATCCAGGAAAGGTTGAAGTGCTTGTTTCTTCGACATCAAAAGAATATGCCGAGACTGAACTTGAGATCCTTGAGAAAGTTGGGCTTAATGTGATTGCAATGGAGCCAGAAGCTCTTGCTATGGCGCGCGCGCTCAATCCAGTTGGCGCAACCGATGCTCAAATGATTGTTGATATGGGTCAAAATTCGACCGACCTTGTGATTATGTATGCAAACCAACCAAGGCTCGTCCGTTCAATTCCTGGTGGCTTTGGTGTGTTCACTAAGACTGTTGCTAACTCGCTTAATGTTCGTGAAGATCAAGCTAGACAATTTGTCCTTCGCTTTGGTCTTGCACAGGATAAGGCTGAAGGTCAAGTATTCCGTGTACTTTCGGGCCCACTTGATACTTACGCATCTGAGCTTACTAAATCCGTCCGTTTCTTCCAGACTAAGTATGCCAATATCAAGATGGGTGGAATCGTTTTATCGAACTATGCTGCAAAAATTCCACTTCTTCCTGAGTATATTGAAGCAAAGACCGGTATTCCTACTGTTTGGGGTAATCCATGGCAATTAGTCCAGGCCAGCCCAGAACAACAGCAAGCACTCATGAATGTTGCCAGCGAGTTTAGCGTGGCGATCGGGCTTGCAGAAAGGACGAATGACTAATGGCACTCGAAATTAACCTTGTTCCTGATATTAAGAATGAGATGATCAAAGCTCTCAAGCTTCGTAATTTCATTTTCTTTCTTTGTATCGTAGTTTCAGCTGGCGCAATCGTTGTTGTGCTTATCTTCGGTAGTATCGTTGGTGGCCAAAGCGTTGCCCTAAATGATAAGAACAATACACTAGATCAAATGTCTGGCACGCTTAACGGTTATTCTGATCTTGGTGAATTCTTGACAATTCAAAATCAGGTCAAACAGCTTTCAGGAATTGCATCGAACAAAAATCTATTGTCTCGCACATTTAATTTCTTGCTGGCTTTTGAGCCAACCAACGGAGACTTGATTGAGTTCTCAACGATTAACGTTGACCTAATTAGTAGCACCATCCGTATTGAAGCTCAGGCGGATGCACTTAATGAACCATTTATTGATTACAACGTGCTCGATGCATTTAAGAAGAGTCTAAACTACCTAACTTATGATTATGGTAAATATGTCGACAAGAATGGAAACGAAATTCCTTCATATTGTATTGTCGAAAACGATCTGAACGGTTCATTCTTTGCTGAAGAAGATGGTAGCCTCTATGCATATTGGGATATCGACCGTGTTGGTTGTAATCCGGCTGATGATGAGGACGAAGAGGATGAAGACGAGGATGATATAGTTGTCACAAATAATAACGACGAAGCTGAAGATAATTGCGATGATGGCGAAAACTGTGTTACTCCAATCGTGATTTCTGGAAGTGGTGAAAGCAAGAGGAAAGACCACGGCTACGAATATGAAGCTTATGGTGAGAATGGTAGAGGTGTCAGAATTTGGCGCACGCCTCGCTATAATGAATGGCACGAAGCTGGATACATGGATCTTGATGGCAACATTGAGGGTGTTCCACATTTCGAAAGCGAATGTTCTTCTTATACTGGTGAAGAAAAGGAAGACAAGTCGATTGTTTGGACGAAGACGAATGATCAGTGCAAACTTGTTCCAGACGGTGAAAACGGAATTGAAATTCTTGAATCTTCAAACGGTATCGATGAAAACGACCGATTGGTGCTTCGCTTTGAAGCAGTGCTTACGCTCGAACCAGAAGCCTTCAAGTTTAACAATCACCATTTGATTGCATTTGGTCCAGAAGGTCGTTACAATGTGACAGATTCTTATACTCAGATCGAGAAAATGTTTACGGAGCGCGCAAGCGATTTGTAGGAGAAGGTATGGCGAAAGAAGTTGCAATAAGTAAAAGAATCAAAATATCACAAGCACAGCAATATATGATTCTTGCAGTGCTGGGCGCTAGCCTTATTGTTGGCGTTTGTCTTGCAGTCACGTTCCATTTTATTAACCTCATCGAGTTTAATGCCCGCGTGATTGTTGCGAAGGATCAAGCACTCGTTGCTTATTCTGACACAATTAAGAACGTTGGTGTTTGTAAGAAACCTCGAGGCGAAGTCTACTCACAAGAAGAGCTAAAGGCTTGCCATCCGGGTTCGATCGAAATCGAAGAGGTTCCAGGAACACTTCGTAATAAAATCATGAACGATCTTGCGGCAAACCCATCAATCAACCGCGTCGAAAAATCTGACGAGAGTGAGTGTATTTCTGAAGATGGCGTTGCATATACATATGAACAACTTAACGAAATGTATAACAAAGCCGACAATGAAGATGACATGAAGAAAGCAACGGATCTGATTAAGAAATGCTCTGCGCTTCGTGTGATCCCAGATGCACTTCCGGCACATGAGAACCAGGAAGCTTTGCTTGCTAGCCTTAACAAAATCTTTAAGATTTCGAACTGGGAGCCAGAGGCTATCTCTCCATCCGGTTCAGAGGTAAACGTTGTCGAGAATCTTAACTCGATTGCAGTCAACCTTTCCGTCGAAACTGATGATGCGGAAGTCGCTTATAGAGTGCTTAATAACATGGAACGTTCAATTCGTGAATTTGATGTTCAAAGTGCAAAGATTGAAGCACGTGGCGGCGGCCTAAACTTGGCTGCACAAGCAACTGCTTATTGGGTGAGCCCAAGCGAACTTCTTGAAGTTCAAAAGGTTGTCAAAGTTGATCCAAATGAAAAGGGGACTAAGAAATGAAAGAATCTAGATTTGACTTAATCACTTCAATTCTCGCTGCTGTTGTTGGTGGTGCTATTGCTTTCTTTGTTTGCAATTTGATGCTTCCAAAAATTGAGGATGTAAAATATAAGACACTTGAAAGCGCTGCTAGTAGTGATATTGGTACGCTCGATGAAGAAATATTTAATAGCAACGCAATTAATCCGACAGTCGAAGTCTGTGTTGGTTGTACTGGTGGAGAAAGTGACGGAGACGGGGAAGGAGAGTAATGGCGCTCCTAACCAAGTCTGCACAAGAGAAAATCGCGGAACTCATTGTTAGTGAGGGCCTTGCTGATGCTGATTTAGTTGCAAATATCAGGCAAGAAGTTGAGCTAAACAATAAGCCGCTAATTGATGAACTTCTTGAAAAGAAGATTATTAACAGTGAGATGGTGGCGCATGCAACCGCTGTTATTATTGGTGTGCCATATGTTGAGCTAAAGAACATTCGCATGGATCAAGATACCTTGCTTCTTCTTCCAAAGGAAGCAACTGAACGTGTGATGGCGATTCCGCTTGGCGAGCGTGATGGCGCGCTGGTGGTTTCGATGCTCGACGTGACGAACGTTCAGTCGACGGATTATCTTGCAAACCTCGTTAATAAACCGATTCGTGTCGTAATGTCCTCGGAGCGGGGAATTAGGGAAGTTCTCGAGCAATATAAGGGCGATTTCTCTTCAGTCCGCCAGGCAGTTCGTGCCACGAACGAGGAAATTGCGATTGAACAACAATCAAACAAAGATGTTAAAACAATTGTTCAGGATTCGCCAATTTCAAAAGCTCTTACTACGATTCTCAGTTACGCTGCAAAATCTAAGGCGTCTGATATTCATATTGAGCCACTTGAGGAGCAATTAATTATTCGTTGCCGTATTGATGGTGTGCTTCGCAAGATTATGGACCTTCCGAAGACGGTGGCGCCAGCTTTGGTTTCGCGTGTAAAAATTCTCGCAAATCTTAAGATTGATGAACACCGTGTGCCACAGGATGGTGAGTTTACGGTGCTTGTTGATGATAAGGAAATCGATCTTCGTATTGCAATTTCGCCAGTGACTTGGGGTGAGCAAGTGGTGATTCGTTTGCTTGATAAGACCGGCGTGGCGATGAAGATTGACCAGATGGGTATGGTCGGACGTGCGCTGAGAACAGTCCGAAATGGTATCTCGAAACCAAATGGTATGATTCTTACATCTGGTCCGACTGGTTCTGGTAAGTCTACAACTCTTTACGCTTTGATTCAGGAAATCAAGAGTGAAGAAATTAATATTGTTACGCTCGAGGATCCGGTTGAGTACAAGATGGATGGAATTAATCAGATTCAGGTCAACGTGGATGCAGGTCTCACGTTTGCATCTGGTCTTCGTTCGATTCTCCGTCAGGATCCGGACGTGGTGATGGTGGGTGAGATTCGTGATGCTGAAACGGCGGCGCTTGCAGTGCAGGCAGCTCTTACTGGTCACTTGGTGTTCTCGACACTTCACACGAACTCGGCTGCAGGTATTTTGCCTCGTCTTCTCGATATGGATGTTGAGCCGTTCCTACTTGCGTCTACACTTAATACCGTGATTGGCCAGCGCTTGGTGCGTCGTGTGACTGAGAAGCGTGAAACATTCAAATCTTCTGAACTCGAAACTGCTGAAGTTAATAGCGTGGTAGAAAGACTTCTGCCGAAAACCCAAGCTGATGTAGCTAAGGTCGGCGAAGATCTCGGCTATCCTGGACTTCCAGTCAAGAACGATGATAATTATACGCTCGTTAAAGGTATGGTTAC
Source organism: uncultured Candidatus Saccharibacteria bacterium (assembly GCA_946404685.1). Taxonomy (GTDB): domain Bacteria; phylum Patescibacteriota; class Saccharimonadia; order Saccharimonadales; family Saccharimonadaceae; genus Nanosyncoccus. Next base: position 25,159 of record CAMJEK010000005.1, read on the forward strand.
GAAAGAGACGCCGGGTGGCTATAAAGGCCGTGCTGGTCTTTATGAAGCGATCGACGTTGATGAAGATATTCAGAAACTAATCGTTCAACATGCAACAGCAGCCCAAATTATGAACATGGCAAAAGAGAAGGGAACCGTGACCCTTCGCGAAGATGGTGTCCTTAAGGCACTCTCAGGAATAACAACATTAGAGGAGGTAAACCGCGTAGCGTCCGACTTAGCATAACGCTTGTGGTATAATTAAACTATGGAAAATAACACGCAGGTGCAAGTACCAAAAATTGAAACTTTGCTTGAGGAGTGCTTAAGAAGGAATGCTTCCGATTTGCACATTCAATTCGGTTTGCCACCGATTCTTCGTATTGATGGTGCTTTGGTTCCAATTGCTAATATGCCGAATTTGACCGAAGAGATGGTTAAGAACATCATCTTCACGACGCTCGACGAAGAACAACAGAAATCTTATCTCAAAGATCGTGAATTTGATTATTCGTTCGCATTTGGTGATTTGGCACGTTTCCGCGTTAACGCATTCCACGAACGTGGCAAAATGGCAGCGGCTTTCCGTTTGATTCCAAACCAGATCAAGACTATTGAAGAACTTGGCCTTCCTGGTGTGGTGGGCTCATTCTCAGAATTTCCACGCGGCCTAGTCCTTGTTACTGGTCCTACTGGTTCTGGTAAGTCTACGACCTTGGCAGCACTTATCGACAAGATTAATGCTACAAAATCTTGCCATATCATTACGATTGAAGATCCTATTGAGTTTACACATAAGTCTAAACGTTCAGTTGTTGTGCAACGTGAAGTTCACTATGATACGTTTAGCTTTTCAGCAGCACTTCGTTCGGTGCTCCGTGAGGATCCAGATGTGGTCCTGATTGGTGAGATGCGCGATCTCGAGACGATTCAGGCAGCAATTACCGTGGCAGAAACTGGTCACTTGGTGTTTGCTACACTTCACACAAACTCAGCAGCACAGTCACTCGATCGTATGATTGACGTTTTCCCGGCTCATCAACAGCCACAGGTTCGTTCACAGCTCGCAAATATCTTGATGGGTATTTGTGCACAGCGCTTGGTTCCAGCTATTGGTGGTGGTCGTGTGTGTGCGGCAGAAATCATGGTGGCTAATCCAGCGGTACGTGCTCTTATTCGCGAAGGGAAGACCTTCCAGCTTGATACGGCTATTCAAACCGGTGCAGATCAAGGTATGCAGACAATGGATCGTACACTCGCTGGTCTCGTTAAGACTGGTGTGATTACTTATGATAGTGCTCGCGAATATGCAGTTGAGGTTAATGAATTAGATAGGCTGGTTAGAGGATAATGAAACGCTTTAATTACCGAGCAAAGGAAAAGGATTCCAACAAGCTGGTTCGCGGTAGTATCCAAGCCGAGAACGAGCGCACTGCTGGAAAACTTTTGGTTGAGCAAGGTTATATTCCTGAATACATCAAGGAAGACGGGGTTGATGGTTTTCTTGCAAAACAAGCGAACAAGATTACGACCAAAGACCGCATTGTGTTTACACGTCAGTTCTCGACCTTGATTGGGGCGGGCCTTCCGCTCTCAATTAGCCTTCGTACGGTGGCTGATCAGACGAACTCTAAAGGCATGAAGGCGGTGATCGAGGAAGTTCTCGCGCTGGTTGAGTCAGGTAAATCGCTCCATGAGTCGATTGCGCAACATCCGGATGTGTTCAACCGTGTTTATGTAGCACTTATCTCTGCTGGTGAAATGTCTGGTACGCTCGATCTTGCTTTGAAACGTCTTGCTGACCAGGAAGAGAAGGATGCTGCACTCCTTTCGAAAATTCGTGGTGCACTCGTTTATCCGGCTATCATCTTGGTCGTGATTATTGCTGTGCTCGCATTTATGATGATTATGGTGGTTCCGCAGGTTGGGCAGCTTTATGCTGACCTTGGGGAAGAGCTCCCTGGTATCACGAAGTTCCTCGTGGGCATGACTGATTTCTTCGGCCAATTCTGGTGGCTAGTTATGTTCTTCCTGGTTGGTGGTATCATCGGCTTCACGATGTTCATTAAGACCCCAAGGGGAAGAAGCATGATGGATAGCTTTAAGATTCACGTTTTCTTGTTCGGTAAGCTATTTCAGAAGCTCTATGTTTCGCGTTTTGCCCGTACGGCGGAGATGATGCTTGCGACTGGCGTGACGATGATTGACTCCGTGAAGATTGCTACTGAAGCAACGTCTAACGTGGTGGTCGAGAAAGAATTCGCAAAGGCGATTGAGATTATTAAGGCTGGTAAGCCACTATCTGAGGCGCTTGAAGACAGGCAATATATGTTGCCGCTAGTTCCACAGATGGCTTCAATCGGTGAGCAGTCTGGTAAGATTGATGAGATGCTTGGAAAAGCCGCACAGGTTTATGAAAGTGAGCTTGATGAGCAGGTCGCCGCAATCTCAACCATGATCGAGCCAATCCTTATGGTGATCATGGCTGGCCTTATTGGCGTGGTGGTTGGTGGTACTTTGTTCCCGATTTACTCGCTAGTGAGCTCTATCTAATATATATATATATATATATATATATATATATCGTGTTTAGGATCGCCTCAGGAATGAGGCGATTTTTGTGGTGCATTAACCGAACATAAAAATATCGCCCCGGAGGGCGATATTCTTGTTTCTAATCTAGGATTAGTTAGTACCGCAGTATCTACCTGCACCACCAAGTTTGTAGACGAAGGCGATGTCACGGTTACCGGTGCCTTTGATGACTTCCTCACCATCACACTTTGCGTTTTCGTAAACGTAGATGATGTGGTCGAAGGTCTTTGCATCGTTGGCTGGGTTTACACCTGCACCACCGAAGGCGCCCTTGTATGAGACGGTGTATTCAGTACCGTCTGGATCGACGAATGAAGTACAGCTGCCTGCAGCTTTTCCTTCACAAAGGTAATCTTTGATGAAGGCTGCCCATCCATCACTTTTTGGGACGCGGCCGCGGTTGTTGGAAGAGTAGTTCGCAATCTGAGAAGAGAAGCGAGCTAGATCATCCTTACGTTGGGTATCTTGCTGACCAGTACGGAGGGCTGGATAACCAATGAAGACCATCAAGAAGATGAGACCTGCGATAGCAAGCACGAGCACGACTTCGATGATGGTAAAGCCTTTTTTAGAGTTGTTATTTTTTGACATTACTATCCTTTCGTAAATAGCTGTTACTGACTTTAATATAAACGAATTTCAAAGAAAAATCAAGACGTTTATGGTAATATTAAGATATGCAAATAGTTTTTCTGGCGGTGATGTTTGTACTCGGTGCGGCGATGGGTTCGTTTTTGACCTGCCAATCTTGGAGGTATCATCTTTGGGACCAGAAGAAGAAAAGTCCTGGCAAATGGTCTGTCTGTATGCGTTGCAAACAGAGGTTAAAATGGTATGATAACGTGCCGATTGTGTCTTGGATTCTGCTTCGTGGGAAGTGCCGTTATTGCGGAAAGGGGATCGGTGTGGCGGAAATACTGGCGGAAGTTTTGATGGCACTATCATTCCTTGGGCTGGGGATTGTTGCTGACTTTAGCCAGCACACGGATCCGGCTTGGTGGGGAAATTCAGCTATTATGCTAGCGCTTATTATAAGCCTAGGCTTTTTGGCAATTTATGATGGCATGTGGGGTGAGCTGCCAGTTTTTGCTTTGATTTTATCTGGGGTGATAGCGTTAGCAATATTTGTTTTACGTATCGTTTCGGGGTTCGAGATGATGCAGATTTGGGATACGGTCGGTGGAATAGCGATTCTAGGGGGGTTATACCTTGTGCTCTATCTAGCCTCTAAGGGTAAGTGGGTAGGGGATGGAGATTGGATTCTTGGTGCGATTCTGGCTTTGGCACTAGGGTCGTCCTGGCTTTCTCTCATTGTGCTATTCTTGGCGAATTTCCTAGGTACGGTGATTATGTATCCGTTGGTGAAAAACAAAAAATCACACAAAATCTATTTTGGGCCGTTTCTAGTTATTGGTTTTGTGATCGCGCTGGTTTTTTCTGAGCAGTTTTTGGCGCTATTGTCGTAATTATTTGGTTTCGCTATGGAAGCGATCATGAATCTCTTTTAGATGTTGGTCCGTTACGTGCGTGTAGATTTGGGTGGTTGAGACATCGGCGTGGCCGAGCAAGGATTGGACGGAGCGAAGATCGGCTCCGTTCATGAGGAGATCGGTGGCGAAGGAATGGCGCAGTGTATGCGGGCTGACGTGTTTAGTGATGCCGGCCATGCGGGCGTATTTTTCGACGATGCGTTCGACGGAGCGGGGAGTCAAACGGCGATAATTTCCGGATGTATCAACGGTATTTAAGTTTTTGCTGTTGTTCAAGAAAAGGGCCGGAAGGGAATCTTCGCGGGCGCCAAGATATTCGGCGACGCGGTCGGCGGCGGATTCGGAAATGAAAATTGGGCGGTCTTTGCTACCTTTACCACGGACAACAAATTCACGACGTTCGAGATTGATGGAGTCGCGGTTCAAGGCGATGAGCTCGGAGACGCGGAGGCCGCCAGAATAGAGAAGTTCGATGATGGCACGATCCCTAAGTCCGGATTCGGTTGAGGTGTCAATTTGGTCGAGCATGTCTTCTACTTCGTCAAAATGGAGGAAGGTGACTTGCTTGCGGATGATATGTGGCAATTCGATAAGGGAAGGATCCATGGAATCGATTTGGCGTTTGGCTAGATATTTCAAAAAGCCACGAAGAGCAATAAGATGGTAGGACTGGGTGATGGTGGTGAGGTTTTTGTCGTGGGTCGGCGACTCGTAGCGATTGAGCTTTAGACGATATTTTCTAATAAGTTCAGGATTAATGTCGGCGGCCTTGATGTCGCGGTCAAGAATTTCGGTGGCAATTTCGACAAAACGATAAAGATAAAGACGGTAGTTTTCGATGGTCTTTTTTGAACGGCCAGACTCGATTTCGAGGTGTTCTAGAAAGTCTTCGATAAGATCCGAAACATACATATGATTATTATAGCACTAGAGATGTGGTATAATAGCGAAAAGCTAAAAGGAGAAAATATGGCAAGTACAAAAGACTATATTCAGCGTACACTTGTGGTTTTGAAGCCAGATACAGTTCAGCGTGGAATTATCGGTGAAATTGTGCAGCGTTTTGAACGTGTTGGTCTTAAAATCGTCGGTATGAAGATGGTTATGCCTAATGAGGCACTTTATCGCAAACACTATGAAGATATTGGTAAAATGATTACCCGCCGTGGCGAACAAGCTTTCCGCTATAATGTCGAATACATGATGACTGGTCCAGTTATCGCTATGGTTCTTGAGGGTGTTGAGGCTCAACCACTCGTTCGCAAGATCGTTGGTCCAACCGAACCAAAATCTGCTGAGATGGGTACCATCCGTGGCGACTTCTCACACATGAGCTTTGGTTATTCTGATGCTAAGGGTGTTGGTGTGCCTAACCTTGTTCACGCATCTGGCTCACTCGAAGAAGCAGAGCAGGAAATCAACCTTTGGTTTAACGCCAATGAGCTTTATGATTACTCTGATTTGAACGAGAAATATACTCGCTAAGATTATACGGAAATAGCCCTGAGATCGGGGCTATTTTTGTTGACTTTAATCTGTTTTTGTGGTATAATAAGAGGATACTCATTAATACAATGAACAAGGGGGTGATCTAATGAAATACATATGTTTGGGTCTTGATGAGTATGTTAACGGTACTGCGACGAAACCGCCGCAAATATTTTACAAATTCAAGGATGAAACTGGTTTGATTGTTCGCCAGGATTTCTACACGGATATCAAGAAGCAATACGCAAGCCTTAATCTTGGCTTGGTGACAGAGAAACATGCGAGAAAGATTGCTAACTATCTTTGTAGACAGTCTCCGTGGGAACTGGACGTCGATTCGAAAATGAAGCTGTCATTACCACTGATTCCGAATTTGTATGATATTATCCACTACTAACGCACATTAAAAGGAGGGCAAACCAATGGACGAAGTAACGTGCCAGAAGGAGATCGAAGGAATGATTCCTTCGGAGAAAGATGTTGTTGTGGCTTATCGATGCGACAACGAAAGACCACTTGTTAAGCTGATCCCTACGATTGCGATGAGGGTGAAGGCTAACGAGAACATCGGTTCTTGCAATGCGTATGGAGGCAACTACTTCTTTCTTAACCTAAAAAAAGCCAATCGGGAGTCAGTGAATGAATTTCTCGATATGGTGTTTGGGACGGTCGATACAGTTGACCGAGTGATTTGCTTCTAACAAGAATGTCCCCGAAGGATCGGGGACTTTTTTGTTTTCTTTTTTGGTGAGTATAAAGCTAATGCCTTCTTTTTTACTATGGCTTATGCTAAAATTATATATAAGCATTTCATTTAAAGAGAAAGGTTGGTTGTGGAGAAAAAGTGGAGTCTTTCTATTGCTGTTAAGGGCCTTTTTGTCTCCGCATTCTTCTCTACTATCTTCGGCGTAGCAAACGCTAGCGCATATACGGTTACCTATAACGCCAATGGCGCACTTTTTGATAACGGACAAGAAACAAATATAGTCGAATACGACGACGATCATAATGTAGTCTCTGGCGAATATAAATTGCCTGAAATGGGCAACCCAGACATCTATGAATTATTCTGGTCTGCTGACGTAGTTGGCAAGAAGCCAATCGAAATCGACACGATTAGTTCTGATACTACTGTTTATGCGCAATATAGTAATGTCGTTTGGAATTATGGATACACTGGTGGCGAGCAGACTTTTACGCTCCCATATAGTAAGTATGTTCGCTATGAGCTTTGGGGTGCTGAAGGTGGTAAGACAAATGATTCTTTGATTGGGGCCTACGGTGGTTATTCGTCTGGTTTTGCGCGTTTCAATATTAATACTACTATTTTTATTAATAATGGCGAAGCGGGCGGTATTACTCCGACCTATACATATAACGGTGGTGGTATCCCGACGCCTAACGCTGCGCAGAGATACGGAGGAGCTGGTGGCGGTGCTACCCATATCGCTACTATATCTGGTTTGTTGTCAGAGTTAGTGGATAATAAAGATAAAGTTTTAGTTGTTGCTGGTGGAGCCGGAGGTTCTACCTATAATAATGCATCACTGAGAGTTGGGGGTTCCGGCGGTGGATTCCGAGGTCAAAATGGATTAGGGGCACGCTTTAGGGGAAATGGTGGCACTCAGACGGCTGGAGGAGCTAATCAAGGTATTAGTCCTTACGACGGTAGGAGTGCTGGTTTCGGAATTGGCGGCAACGCCGAAATAGGTGCTAGCACGCCTTATGTCGGCGGAGGCGGAGGTGCTGGTTGGTATGGCGGTTCTGGCGGTGGATATGCAGGAGACGCTCAGAGCAATGGTTCAGGTGGCGGCGGCTCTGGCTATATTGCTAGCGCTGATATTGTCGATGGCGTGATGTATGGCTACGACGTTCCTACTAGCGACGAGCCTTCGACGCTAACTTATTCGACAGACAATTATTCTGATGCCGCAACGTCCAAATACGCAAAACAAGGTAACGGCTATACGAGAGCTTCTATTATTCGCCCAACCATTACTTATAAGTGGGGCGACAATGAGGAGAGTATGACTATTGTTTATCGCGAGAAAGCAAGTATCGATGATATTGCTCAGTCACGTACGGCGAAAGTTGGTTACAACTTCGTATGGCAATTAAAAGGCGCAGACTACGACTTCGATACTCCGGTGACTGAAGATATCGAACTAGTCGGCAAATACACCCTAACCGCTTATAACCTAACTTACGATCTTAATGGTGGTGTACTTTCCGAGTTAAATCCATCCACTTACACGATCGAATCTAGCGATATCACTCTCAATAATCCAACCAAAGATTACTATACTTTCCTCGGTTGGAGTGGTACCGGTCTTACCGGCAACCGTAATAATAATGTCACAATTCCGAAAGGATCTATCGGCGACCGTAGTTATGAAGCTAACTATACCGCAATTCCATACACTATTACATACATTCTTGATGGCGGCACAAATGACGCCAATAACCCGACCGCTTATACTTACGAATCAAATGAAATTAATATCGTAGCGCCGACTCGCGAAGGCTATACTTTCACTGGCTGGAGTGGCACAGATTTGACTGGCGAAGATAATATGACTATTACTATTCCAATCGAATCCTATGGAAACCGAGAATATGCCGCTCATTGGAGCATTATCCAATATACGGCAACATTTGACGTCAATGGCGGCACCGCTATCGATCCATCAACTATCACCAGCGATTACGGCGTAGCTTTTGGCACGCTCCCAACCACTTCTCGCACTGGTTACGACTTTGACGGTTGGTTCACTGAACAAACTGGCGGCACCAAGATTTCTGATACTACTACCATGCCAGCCGAAGATCATACTTACTACGCTCATTGGGAAATCATCAACTACACCATTGAATATGATTTAGGTGGTGCAGATATGGATGCCGCGCCAACTAACGACGCGTCTAACCCTGCAAGCTATACAGTGAATGATTCGAACATTACTCTCGGCGCTGCAACTCCAGGCGATACCTGGCATTACTTTGTTGGCTGGGCGTTAGACCGAGATACCGAAGATGGACTAACGGACAACTTCGTAATTGATACTTCCGAAATGAAGAGTATTAAGGTCTATGCAATCTTCCAAGCTAACCCATACACTGTAACTATCGATCCGGCAAACGGTGAAGCCGAAACCGTGAAATCTATTCGTGGTGATGAGGAGATTGGCGAACTTCCAACCCCAACAAAAGATGGCTACGACTTCCTCGGTTGGTTCTATGGCAACAAACAGGTGGATGAACACTTCCATCCACGCAGCGACGCAAGAATCGTTGCACATTGGGAAGAAATCCCAATGGTGCCAAACACTGGTGTAAATTCTATGCCAGATACTGGTGATGCAATCCTAGATAACGTCATGGCTTTCGCAGTCGGAGTATTTGTCCTATTCGCGGTTTCACTACGCACCCGCAAGACTGAAAGGGAAATCTAGTAATAGGTGCGAGTTTGGCCTCGCAAGCTCGGCCAATTCGCCTTCGGCGAGCGAACTGCGTTCTCCTCGCCTCTCGTATAGTCAGAAAATAAAATAAACCCCGTTGGGGTTTGTTTTATTTTCTGGTGA
>CAMJEK010000006.1 GCA_946404685.1 uncultured Candidatus Saccharibacteria bacterium
ACGACTTTTATCTTGCAGAATTTTATTAAAAACGATGGCGACTATCGCGAAATTGTGATTAATTACAGAGCTCTTCTTTCAATCTTCCGTTCGTCTGGCGGAAAGGATCATCGCAACAATACTTCGCTGGGTGGCTCTGCGAAAATTGTTGAGGATGCGGACGAGGAGCTTCTTAGGCTAGCGGAGTCCGCTGCGCGCGTCATGAAAATTGAGTTTGCCGGCGTTGACGTGATGAAAGATCAGGATTCTGGCGAATATTATATTCTTGAAATCAACCGCACGCCGCAATTTGCTTCCGGCTCTTTTGTGAATGAAAAAACCGAAGCTTTGAAAAAATATTTGAAGAATTAGATTCCGCTCATAATAAGCAGAACGTTTCGGTGCTCAGCGCCGTCAAACGTGTTTAGACGATCTGGCTTTCTTGGATCTTTTAAGAAATCCCCAGCAAAGTTTTTGGCGCATTCGTTCTGGATTTTTTCTCTGATGTTGGACTTGAGATCGGTAAGTTTGGCGCAGACTAAAAATTCCAGTTTTGCGTCGAGGGAGATTTCTGGAAAATCAGCAAGGATAATGTCCTCGGATTTTTTGAGCAGTGCGCGGTAGGCCGCGGTTCTTGATGGGTCGACCGGTCTTACATAGAAGTTGGTGTCACAAAGAATAATGTGGGTAACAAAGTAGACGAACGCGGTCTGATTTTTGAATTCGTGGGCAGCGGCAAAATCAATAAGCTTTTTAAATGGGTCCTTACCGGATGGAAAAAGAGTTTCGGCGAGACAGACGACGTTAATGGCGAAAGTCGAGAGAGTTTCGAGAGCGTTCGGGTCATTTAGAAGACTGGCTCCTAGTTGATGAAGTTTTTCTTCTGGATAGATGTTGGTTAGTTTTTCTCGAATATCAATTCCGTATTCATTCTTGAGATGGTTTACGCGAAATAACGCAGCTTCGATAGCGTAAAGATGATCGTATTTTTCAAAAAACTCTTTGCGTTCTTCTAGGAAGTTGACCGATGAATAGTCATTGTCTTCTAGGATCTGTTCAATGTTTTGGTCCGGAATATTATTTTTCAAAAACTCATCAAAATCATGAACCTTGAAAAAGTTTTTGATGCGTGTTGCAAAATGAAATTTCTTTTCTGGGCTTAATTCATCAAGATGCGCAAGATAATAGTCTTTTGCGCGAGCAGAAAGATTTTCGTTCATATTATTATTGTAGCAGATTAGATAGTAATGCGAGTTTCGACGCAGCCGGTAGAGAGATTGCGAACGACTAGATCAACGCCGTTAGCAGCGCGTTCGATACGGTGAGTAACATAGCCGGAAGAATTGCGGACAACAAGCGAGTTGGAGACAAGACTGCCTTCAATATATGATGAGCCATCTGGCCCGCGATAGATAACGCCGTTTCTTAGCAGCATTTCTTCCAAATACGCCATTGTTTCTCCCTTGAATTTTAAATAGTGTAGACCTATCAAAAAGGAAATGCAAGCATAGGCGTGAAGAATTTAGGAAATTAGTTCCAGAATCCGCGTTTTTTGGAGTTTTTGAATTCTTCGAGGAGCTCTTTTTGCTTTTTAGAAAGGTTTTTTGGAGTTTCAACAATGACTGTTACGATGTGTGGGCCGCGATCTCCGTCAGCACGGAATGGGACACCATGGCCGGAAAGTTTGAATGGAGTTCCGGATTGAGTGCCGGCTGGGACTTTCATGGTGATTTTGCCATCGACAGTTTCGACTTCGATTTCGCAACCGAGCGCAGCGTCGACCATGCTGATGACTTCTTCGCTAAGAATGATATTCCCTTCACGAGTAAGATGCTTATGTGGTTTAACACGAATGCGAACGTAGAGGTCGCCTTTTTCGCCGTCTGGAGTTGGGGCTTCGCCGCCTTTGCCACGGAGACGAATTGACATACCATCGTCGATGCCGGCTGGGATTTTGATTTTGAGATCTTTGCCGTTGTAGTCGACGGTTTTGGTGGTACCGAAAATTGCTTCTTCAAAAGTTAACGTGACTTGAACCTGGTAATCGTCGCCACGGCGTGGACGGCGAGGACCGCCAAAGCCGAAGAGGCTGCCCAAAATATCTTCAAATCCACCGCCACCAAAATCGAAGTTGAAGGATTGGCCATTGAAGTTGAAGTTGCCATTCTGGAATGGATTACCGCCAGCAGCGCCACCACCAACACCGGCATGGCCGAATTGGTCGTAACGAGCGCGCTTTTGTTTGTCGCTCAAAACATCGTGAGCCTCATTGATCTCTTTAAACTTAGCCTCGGCTTCTTTGTCACCAGGGTTTTTGTCCGGATGATATTTGACCGCGAGTTTACGATAGGCCTTCTTTATCTCATCATCAGATGCGTTTTTGGAAACGCCAAGAACTTCATAATAATCACGTTTTGCCATACCAATAATTATACGCTTCTAGCAGTCGGAATGCAAGAGTGCCAACTTAGTAGATGGTGCGATAGGTTACCTTGATTTCATAATCATCAAGGTTGATTCCTTTTTCTTTAAGATAGGCTTCCGCCTCTTGAGCCTTTTGGCTTCTGTATGCCGCGACTCTTCCTTCTAGATATACGCTTTCTGACGGATCTAGCGAGATTTCTATCGCATAGCCACTGGCGCTAGTGTCTGATGATCGAGGGATAAGATAGTATCCTTTGCCAGTATAAGGAAGGACATATAGTAGTGGGTCTGGTTCTTTGAATTCCTCAACGTCGTCGCAGGTTTCACTGTACTTCAGATCGTCCTTCTTAGGACACGTGATTGTGGCGCTGCCTTTATCAATCTCTGGGGCGCTGCCATCACCTTTCGTCCATGTATATCGTATGATGAATGAGTATCCGAGTTTTTCGATATCGATAGTGCCACGAGTGGTATATGACCTTTTACCGTTGCCGCGGTCAAGAACTTCGGTTTTACACGTTTCTTTGCGAAAAGTTGCAACGTATGGCGCGCTAACGCCTTTATTATTTCTTCTGTTTTGGATTTTTAGATACTTCATGATGTCGCCATAAAGTATTTCCTTCGAGTCCGAATCAATTCCTTCCGAGCACTCACTAATGTTGGAAATTTCGAATTCAGCTTTTGGTCTAATCACAAAGAATATCAGTATTATTAAAATTACAATGGCGAGTAATCCACCGACAACCATCAGTAGTCTATTTCTTTTTCCTTCATCTATCATTAGAACTGTTCTCCCAAATGATTAAGTCTTAGCTTTGCAGAAAGATCAACAAAGGTAAATTTGTCAGTATATTTATACTGTCTCACGCCAATGTGATGGTTCGCCAAATTGTTTTCTATCGTGACAATTTCACCAGAATCCGTAACGCCAATTACGATACCAGTGTGGCCCGCCTCTGCTCCTTTATCTTGAGAAAACACACTGAATGCAGTTGGCGTACTGCTGACGGTTAGATCACTGTTTGCTGTTAGCATTTTTGATACGACTTGGCCACCAGCCCCACCACCATATACATAATCCGTCATCATGGTCACAAACCATCCAGACATTGACGTACACTGGCCACAGTATGTGCCGCCCCAGCACCCGCTAGGCGCCGAACTACCAGAAACCATTCCCTTATCTTTCATTGTTTGCCAGACCGTTGCGTCCGCCGATACACTACTATCATCCCCCGGGGTATCCGTCGCGACATCGATTGTGGCTGCTTCCGGAATTTTGTAGTTTGTACCATAGAGTCTGTTCGTGTCATAAATGAATTGCTGCAGATATGATAGTGCACTACCTGGATCTGTTACGTTTACACACGTCCCACCAACTGAACTTCGGACTGTCTGAACATCACCGGACGATTCGTTTTCGATAAAATCAAAACTGCCGCTTTGATACATAGAATATACCCGCTCAGCCTCTTCTGCCCTGGCAGTATATTCACTACCTCCAACGCCACAGGTGCTACAGACCTCATAATGCTCAGCGGCGTAGTGAGCATAGTCTTCAACTGTTGTTTGTGAAAAGAATCCATTGTAGCTAGGCGAGTTTAGTTCCTCCCACATATATTTGATCGTTGAACACCATAACGCCCAATAGTCAGCGTCGGAGCCGGTTTCTTCTACAATCTTATCGTGGAGTTGAGTGTCGTTATAGGTGCCATAAGTTTTGTAGGCGTCTCCCTCAAAGTATTTGCTAAGGCCCAGGTTGTCCATCATATTTAGATATCCTTCCCTACGGCCATGCGAAGTCCATTGCACAATACCAAGACCAATTCCGGCGACTTCAGACCCTGTTGCATATCTGCTGTATATTGCGGTCATACAGGAATCATGGTGTGCGCCATTGGTTCCATCAAGGTGAATTGTATAGGCTTGTCCTTCTTTGGTTAGACAATTGGTATTTCTGGCGTTGATATATGCCTGCTCCTGCCTCGTTGGCGAACCGCCTTCGTGAAGAATGTTTCCAATAAGGCCGGCTGCTTGTTCTGGAGTAAAACCGGCGTACCTTAATGCAGACCATAGCCTCTCTTCCCTGGTTTCACCAACAATTTTACAATCCCCACCGCCACCGCATAGTGATCGTGCAAAATTTTCCCCTGGATCATAGAACCAGATATCGGAAGCGATAAATTTATCAGAGAGGTCGCGGCCGGCAAAAGCCGGAGAGGAAGTAAGAAGCGGAGCAAAAACTGCTTGAAGAGCAAGAACCATAAAGACGGCAAAATAGCCGAGGCGCTGGCTAAGTTTTTGCCTCTTCATTCGCATTAGCGTCTCCCTTGAGTGGCAGCCGGGTTGGTCGTGATGAGTGATTCCTCTGTCTCAGAAGCGATGATCTGGATGTGGACGTGGTTTTGACCAGCAAAGAAGAGACCTTGTCCGACTGGGAAGTTGGATAGACGACGTTTCTCTTCCTCGGTGAGTTTGAAGACATCGGAAAGGACATCGACTGCGGAAGTTGATTGCTTCAAGAGAAGTTGCATAGATGAGTTTGCCACGATGGCGCGACCCATTTTGGTGCTCATGAAATCCTCAACGTCTTGAGTAATAGTAGTGAGACCAAGATAGTACTTACGAGCACGCTTAGCGAGACTAAAGAGGAAGTTGGCTGAATCTTCATGTTGCATGAGCTGCCAGGCCTCATCAACGATGAGGAGGCGTTTCCTTTGGTCGGCACGAACAATATTCCAAATATGTGAGAGGACGATGTACATAGCTACTGGACGAAGCTCATCCTCGAGATCGCGAATGTTGAATACGACCATTGGATTATTGATGTTGACGTTGGATTGCTGAGAGAAGATACCTGCAAAGGTACCCGTTGTATATTTGCGAAGACGCTGAGCAAGATCTGGACCAGTGCCACCCATGTGAAGAAGGGTGTCGTAGAGGTTCGCGATGGTTGGTGGAGTGGATTGATGAGTCAAAGGATCGCTAGTGATACCAACACGAGCATAGGTGTCGATCAAGGCTTGGTCGAGATCGGCCTCTTCGTTGGCGGTGAGGGCTGGAACCATTTGGCCACCGGCAGAGATTTGGTTGCCACCAAGCATGAGACGAAGGAGGCCATGTAGTGTCACGAGGTTAGCACGGAGCGCATCGTTTGCATCTTCGGAGTCAACGACTTTTGGAAGGTCGAATGGGTTAATGCGAACGTCAGAGTTTAGAGACAGGCGAATATACGAGCCGCCAACGGCATCACAGAGTTTTTGATACTCGTTTTCTGGGTCGATAATGATAATTTCGGAGCCAACCATCATTGAGCGCAAAGCTTCGAGCTTCACAGTAAATGATTTACCAGCACCAGATTTTGCGAAGACGACCATGTTGGCATTTTCTAGAGAGAAACGATCGAAGATAACGAGACCGTTATTGTGCATGTTGATGCCGTATAAAATACCTTTATCCTGAGTAAGATCGGCAGACGTGAATGGGAAGCTAGTCGAGATTGCGCCAGTGTTCATGTTGCGGCGAATTTGGAGTTGGTCTGTACATTGTGGGAGAGTAGAGTTCATACCCTGCTCTTGTTGAGAGGTAGCGACTTTTGAGAAGACCATTTGCTGGCCAAAGATGGTTTCAATTTTTTGCTGAACAAATTTTAGCTCGTCCAAAGAATCAGCCCAAAGAGTAACATAAAGACCGAAACGGAAGAATCTTTCAGCACCAACCTGAAGCTGATCACGAAGTTCCTCGGCATCGTTGATGGCGGCTTCGAGCTCTGGGTCACGAACTTTGCCTTTTTCAGCATTCAAATTCATGGAAGCTTCAAGCTGAGTCACCTTGGTGCGGAGGTTTTTCATAACGACTGCGGATTCGACCGGATAAATATACATAGAGACGTCAATAACTTCATCCATGTTGATGATTGGGGAGATCCAACCAGTGTAGATGGAACGTGGGTAGCCATAGACATAGAGCGTGCGGCCATATTTGGTGCCGAGGCGGAAATAATCGGAATGGATTTCGATTGAAGAAGGTGAGATGAGGTCGCGGAGGGTGTTGGTCCCCTGCTCAAAGGCTCTTTGGATGCGGGCGGCTTCATCAGCCTGGGCCTGAGCAGCGAGTTCGGCCTGAGTTGGGGCTTTTTGTTTTCTAGCCATTGTTTGGTTCTCCTTTTTTCACATACATTGTGGCGACGTTTGTAAAGTCGACGAGTGGCTCGCGAACTGCAGTGTCTGGGTTATTGAAATTGTAGTAGAGCGTACCGAGCTCTTTGGTGTTTAGCCTGACAGAATGGATGCCAATTTGGAATAGACCGGACATGACGGAATCGACACGGTTCGTGAGCTCTTCGAGAGCTTTTTCGTAGGTTGCGCGATCGATGCGGGTAACTTCCTGGGTCTTCTTTTTGCCGAAGGATTTGAAGAAGTTCTTGGTTTGTTCGAGCGCTTTTTCAGCATCGACGGAAGAATAATATGGGATCACGATAAAGAATGATTTGTCCATAATGTTGGCTTCTTGAGAAAGGATGTCAATGAAGTTGATGTAGTCATCCATAAGGACGCCGAGAAGCATGTTGTCAGTGTTGCGGCGGATGTCGGTCAAGCGTTCAATATACGGGCCGATATCAACTTTTTGGGAGCGAACGAGAATTTGGGTGGTGAATTTCAAAGAGTTGAGGAAGTTTTGATATGAATACTCGACGCCTTCGCGCTCGGTGTCAGACATAAGGTCGAAGTTGATGGATTTACAGGCCACGACAGCACGGAATGAACCGTCTTTCATGATGACGACGTTGTCGCGAATTTCGGAGATGAGTAAGGTTGATTGAGTCGAGAATGGAACTTCAGCGTTCGGAGAAACTGGGGAGGCAGCCTTGGCGGAAATTGCTGCTGCGCCAATATTCATGGCGTTTGCCTGAGTTGGCTGAGTTTGCGCAAATGGCTGTGCCTGCATTGGCTGCGCTTGTTGCATCGGTTGCATCGGCTGGCCCGGCATGGCGACTTGCGGCTGTGTTGGTTGCATTGGATTCTGTGGATTCATGTTGTTTTAATGCAGCGAGATAAATACTTCGCCATCATCCTTTCTTTCGTTAATTCTTTTTGCCTGTTTCGCGATGGTTGCAACGGAAAAGTCTGGGTTATTTGCTAGTTCTATTATATCTTGTTTTGGTGGATTATTGCTAATGGTTTTATCTTCGGCCGGTTCCTTAACTGGCGCCGTAACTCTTTGTTTTCCGGTATCTTCCGAATTTGGGACAACTACAACTGGTGAATTATAGTTTGGTTTTTGGATCACTGGACGAGTTGGGTTAGCTAAGTTTTGACGTGTTTCGGCTGGCTCTGAGGCTGGAGCTTCAGATGTACGCGAAGCTTCTTCTAGATTTGGAGTTTCTGGCGCTGGGGTTTCGAAACGTCTAGAAATCTTTGGAGTCTCTCCCGAAGCGGCAATCGATTCGTTTTTCTCGATGGCCGCACGCATATTTTCGAGGACTTCACGATGGTGATTCTCGGCATCTTTTTTGATGGCGACATCGATGTTACTAAATTGGCCAGCTTCGAACATATCGGTTGTGGCGTTCGCTTCAGCAGCAAGATCGTCGCGCATTGGGCCAGTGTTTCTGATTGAATTACCGCCAGAGTCAACGATATCGGCGAGGAAGGACAAGCGGTGAGTCGCCTCTTCGCCAGTAATGTCACGGACGCGACTTTCTTCTACGTCGATTTTTGGAGCAGTAATTAAGATGCTAGATTCGCGCTGTCCAGGAACCCAGAGCCTTTTTCGAGGTTTGAGGTGGTATGAGACAATCGCCGCAAGATAGGTTTCCATTGGCTGATCTTTTTTGAGCGGTAGTGAAAGGATTACAAAAAGAATGGCTGGCAAGAATGGAATAATTGAAAGCAGTGGAAAGAGTTGAAAAAGTAATACTCCGAGCGCAATGAGGCCCGCAGCGATCATCAAATAAACAACTTGACGGAACGTAAATGGGCCAAGAAGTTTGTCCTCTGCCTCGACGTCCTGAGGGACTTTATAGTTCGCCATATATCATATATTATAACATAAGCGAAAACAAAAACCACCAGGTTAAACTGGTGGTTTTTTATTAGACGAGCGGTGCGAGCATGTCAATCCAGGTCTGGATGGTTCCGAGGCTTGCGCCTGGATTTTCGGCGACTAGGTCCTCGAATTGGATGAGTGCCCTGCTGTATGCTGGTTCGCTAGCTAGAATTGCGGCGAAGGCATCAATTGCATCATCAGCCGTGATGGCTCTGTCGCAGGCATTCATAAGTTCGTTTCTCAAGGTGCCACTGGTTGCAGCGCCATAGCCTGGGTTCCATCCGCTTCTATTTGCGCGCTTGTCTGGGTAAAGAATGGTGCCGTTCTTGTCGTGTTTCATGCTACGGAGGGTGCGCGCCTCACCTGGCAAGTCTTGATTAACAAGCGTTGGATCTGGAAGCATTGGATCATCCATCCACTTTTTCTCGAACATCTGGATGAGCTTCGTTTGCTCATCAGCAGTACCTGGCTTCTGGTTATCCGCAGTGTTGCTCGTCATCAATCTATCGAATGATGGCATCACCTTAGTCATAGCTGGGAAGAGATACTTGCGTTTGATCTTGTTCATCATCTGCTCATAGGTTGGGTTATCAACAGCAATTGGCTTGAGGTCTTGATAGTCACGTGATTTCATGAATTTCTCAACGGATTCTGGATCCCAATCCTCGCCACCAAGTGGTTTGTTATTGATATTCACTGCGTCCTTGATTGATTCTAGATCGAAGATCTCGTTCCAGTTGTCAGGATTAAAGAGGGTGTTGATATATGCGACTGATGCTGGGTTCTGGGTGTTGAACGCACCTGGCTTCAAAGTCTTCACGATACTATCAAGCACCCAAAGAGCATATTGTGCAGAGTTCTTGATTTGGCGGTTGCCAATACCAGAGTTGAACATTGAGCCAGCCCAGGAAGCGTTACCCTTGTAGGTTGCCATGGCGCGACCAATAGTTGTACTATAGCGAGACAAACCGATATCGTTTTGACCTTGTGGGGTTTCAATGCTGCCCGGAGCAATACCGGAGAGAATACCGTAGAGGTTGTTGATCGGGTCACCGATTGGAATATCGTAGTTAGATGCGGTTTCCTTGATGAAGGCGGCATCGTCGTGGTTCTCACCATCGGCACCCTTACCACGGTGGACGCGAGCGATAATGTTGCCGTCTTGGTCTTTCATATCATAGTAGAGGCCTTTTTCGTCACGTTTATCATAGAGAACCATCTTCGAGCGAAGTTCTGGAGTTGAAAGGATTTCGCCAGGCATCTTTTCGAGGTTGTTGCCATTTTCGTCCGTCAACCTTTCACCATTTTTATCGACAGCCCAACCATCATCGTTGACGTAGTAGCCGGCGAGCCAGCTGCGGAAGGCCTGCTTGTTATAACCGTTGTGGCCATACTTAGCATGGAGAATAGCAAACTCTGACCTTTGCTTAGACTCAACCCTTGCGGCCTGTGCAATAACCTTAGCAATAAGTCTCTCTTGACCTTTAACACCGACGACTGAGCGGATATACCTATCGTAAGATAGACGATCTTTTGGATTATTGTTTTCATCGCGTGCGTTAGCTTTGAGATATTGTGCAACCAAGAAGTCGATATCGTTCTCTTCGTCGATTTCCTTGACGTATGCAGCACGGCCATAGTCGAGCCAAGCCTGCTGAGCTTGTTTGCCAAGGCTCTTATCGAGATTACTGCGATCGAAGTAATTACCATACTCGCTAATAACGTGTTCGGCATGAGAAGTTGCGTTGCTTGCGATCATCTTATAGTTGCCGGCCATCTTAGCGGTCTTGGTGTAGTGGCTGGCTCTTGCCTGCTTACTATCCTTGGCAATGCTACCAACTGCAGAGCCGGCGATCTTGCGCTGTGCGTATTCAACACCCTTATTCTCAATCACGGATTGAGCGTTCTTGGTGTCGATTTCGCGAAGGATGCGGCGGTTTTCAAGATACTGATTCAATCTTGAAGATGGGCTGATACCATGAGCCATGTAATTGGCCCTGGTGTTAAGCATGTGAGAGGTTGCCCAGTTGCGATTGATAGCAATTGGCTTGTCGAAGGCAGAGCGAATCTTTTGGTTGATGGTACCGAGAACGGTGCCAGACATCTTCATGAGTGACCATGAGGCAATAAGCGGAGTGACCTGGACAGCAAGGCCAAGGATGACCATATAGACGTTGCCGTTAGCACTAGACATGAGGGCCCAACCAGCGAGGTTTGAGGCGCCATAAAGAAGGCTGAACATTGGATAGAAGATCAACATGCTCTTTAACGTGTTCTTCCACTTACGATAGAGATCTTCGGTGTTTGGCAATACATAACAGACAAGGGCGAGTGGAGAAATCATAACAAGAAGAATGACGACAGCTTGGCGCAAGGCGATAGTGATAAGACCAGAGACAACAGCGGCGAGTGCGCTAAGGATTGTTGGAATGAGCATCCAGAGGGCACCACTTTCGACAATGGCGGAGACGCCAAGAAGAGCGGCGGCCGAGCCAGACATGATAGTGTCGTATGATTCCCCGATTGCGACGTCGACGTATGGGTATTTTTCGATGCCGGCAGCAACAGATTCAAAGAGACCACGAAGGCTCTGGCCAACGGTGTTAGAAACATCAACCATAAGAGCACAGATGTGGAAGCTAAGGTTGACCAAGATTGCCATGATAAGAAGTTTTGGAAGAGCTTTCTTGATGCCATAGTTATTGATTCCAATACCAGTTACCTGAGAGAATACAACAACAAGAAGGAAGATAATAAAGACGATATTTGTGAAATTCAAGAGGTAGCTCCAGATTTTGTGAACTGGAGATTCGCTCGAATCATCAAGAGGGTTGATATTCAAGAGGTCTTTGATAGTGCTATAGATAGAGTCGGTAGCCTTCGCAATAGCTTCCATAGCTGGACAAACTAGCCAGCTAACAGAGCCGAGCTGCTTTTTACAAGCTAATTGATCGGCTTTTTTGGCAGCCTCTTCTTGCTTTTTCTCCTCTTCGACGGCTGGATCAGTAACGTAATCGTCATCAAACGGGGTGAGGTCGATAAGATTTTGGAGCTCACCGGTGATGCTATAGTCATCTGTATTGACCTCTGCATGAACAGGGGTAGAAGTTAGGATTGGGGTGAAAATACTGATAAACGCAAAAATCACACCAAGAATGGCTGATTTGATTCGATTTTTCAAATTTTTCTTCACACTCATAATAGTTTATGCCTCCCAATCCAGGCACTTGTTTTATTATAGCACTCATAAGCGTTTTTGTCAAGTATATTATAAGGGAGTGAGGGGCTTAATTTCTGAATGGACTTTTGCTGCAAATGTGATATTATAGGGGTAAGTAAACAGTTAACATTTTTATGAAAAAAATACTTCGAAAAACTATTCTTACTCTAGGGATGCTACTTATGATTGCGCTCCCTGTGGCCTCTGGGGCAAAAACGTTTGCCGCTGGCTCAGATCAGATTGCAGAAAGATGTAATGGTTCGTTTCTTGGCCTAAAGCCTTGGTACGCTGACCTCGGTAGCGTTCTTGACCCTACTAACTGTACGATTTCAGGAGTTACAGATGAGAACCTCAGTAAGGTCGTCTGGACGGTTGTCGCGAACATTGCTACAGATATCACAATTATCGCGGCTTATGCTGCGCTTATCTATGTGATTTATGGTGGTTATCTATATATGTTCTCTGAAGGCGACCCATCAAAAGCGATGGCTAGCCGCAGAGTGCTTCGCACCGCGTTTATTGGCCTCGCCATTACGATGTCCGCCAATTTGATCTTCGGTACGATTAAGGCCATTTTGGCTGGTGGCACCACCGGCACTGCACTAGTGACTCTTCAAAACGGTGAGACTGTGACTGTTCCAAATGCCAATGCCGGACTCTTGTTTACGGATATTATTTCCTGGTTTATTGGTATGGGCGGAGTTATTGCAGCAATCTTTGTCGTGTTCGGTGGTATCTCCTATATCACTGCGAACGGTGATGCTGGCAAGATTGTTAAGGCTAAGAATATGATTCTCTATGCCCTTATCGGCCTTGCAATTGTTGGTCTCGCTGAACTCATTACTTCTGCCGTTGCTGGAATGATCCGCGATGCAAACACTAAGGTTGAATCAACTTCGTATTCTAATACAATAACGTTAGCAAAGGAGGCTAATGAAAAATAAAACTACAAAAATTCTTGCAAGTCTCGCGCTTGTTTTTACAGGAGCTTTCGGGCTTCTCGTTACTGTACCTACCTATGCTGACATCGATCCTTTCTGTTCGACTACTTCTGAGGCCGAGGTCGGCTCAACTGCATGGAAAGCCATGGGATGTGATAGCGAGAGTGGTACAGCCGCAAAAGACGATCTCTCAAACGCTATTGTCAACATTTTGAAGGGCGTAATTGGCGCTGCCGGCCTCATTGCCGTTGTTGCCGTCATTATTGGTGCTATCAACTACATGACCTCATCTGGTGATGCTGCAAAGCTTAAAAGAGCCAAAGATACTATCATTTATGCTCTTGTTGGACTTATCATTGCCGCCTTGGCATTTGGTCTCGTCAATATGGTTGCCGGATGGATTAATAACAGCAACACAGAACCACAAACTGTCGAAACTTCGCAACCATAACATAATTGCATTCTTTACGAATATATGCTAGAATAACATTAAATTAAAAGGAATTAACATGAAAGAATTAATTACAACTCTTGCGAAAACATCCATCAGCACGGTTACTGATGGTTCTGACACCCAAACTTCTTTTAAGGACGACTTGGGCGGTATTCTTAACGCCATCATCGGAGTTCTTGGTGTTGTTGCAGTTGTTGTCATCATCATCGGTGGCGTCACCTATATGACCTCATCTGGCGATGCCAGCAAGGTTAAGAAGGCAAAAGATACCATCCTTTATGGCATCATTGGCCTTATTGTTGCAGCTCTTGCATTCGCAGTTGTTAACTTCGTTATCAGCAACGTCATTGGCTAGTAACTAATTTTAAAACCTCCCTTCGGGGAGGTTTTTTGTTGGTTTGATTTCCTTTTTAGTGCAACAAAAATCACCCCGGGTGGGGTGATTTTCTATTATTGGATTTGGATTTTCTTTGGAAGTTCGACTTTTTCCTTGTCGAAGGTGATGGTCAAGACGCCATCTTTTAGCTCGGCCTTGACGCTGTTCTCGTCTTCGCGGACAGGAACAGGAAGAGCGATGGTGCGAGAGAATTCGCCCCAGTAACATTCCTGGATGTGCCAGCGAGTGGTTGTTTCGTCTTCGCCACCGGAAAGAACGCCAGAGATGGTCAAGATGTTGTCAGAGATGCTAACATCGAGATCGGACTTTGAAATTCCAGCCGTGCGAGCTTTTACTACTAGTTTGTCGGCGGTTTCATAGACATCTACTGCTAGTTGTCCAGGAAAATCGTCGGTTGAATCCCACTCATCTTCTGCAGATTCGCTTTCGAATGATGCTGTCTTTTCAGGGGCCACATCAGCTTCGGCTTTTGGAGCTGGAGTAGTCTCTTCGTCGCCGCTCAAGAAAGCAGCAGCGAGATCGTCTTCCATAAGCAAATCGTCGTTACTCATACGAGCCATTGTTTCCTCCACACTTATATTGATTAAGCTTTATTATAAAGGAGTTCAATAGTAAAATCAAGATAAATATGAGTTTTATTGTTAAAAATACAACAATTCATAGTGCTTTTGATTTAATTTGTCCGGACTCTTGTAGAGGATGCGGGACGCTGGGAGAAAGCCTGTGCTGGTGTTGTAAAAATGACATAATTCTCGAACATGAAAGCTTCTGTCCAAATTGTAAAAGGGCGGCTACTGGCGGCTACTGCAAGGAGTGTGGGCTGCCACCATGTTTTATGGTGGGGTGGAGAGATGAGGTGGTTGGGCGACTAGTGCATGACTTCAAGTATGAATCATCAAGAAATATTGGGAAGGTTTTGGCTGAGCTGTTTGATGCGGTGCTGCCGGAAATTGATGGCGACGTGTTTGTCGTTCCCTTACCGACAGCTTTTAGACACATCCGGCTTCGTGGATTTGACCATACGCTTCTGATTGCGAGGAGGTTGGCGAAGCTCAGGCAATACAAGGTTAGTCGTCTGCTCGTGCGAGAAAAGGACACAGTCCAGGTTGGTGCAAACCGTGAGGCCAGGATGGTACAGGCGCCAAATGCTTACCGGGTCGAGGGTAAGATTCGACCAGATACAACCTATCTTTTGATTGACGACGTTTGGACGACTGGTTCGAGCATGAAGGCGGCAATCAAAAAGCTCCAGCATGCTGGAGCTTCGAAGATCGCTGTTGGAATTCTAGCCGTTAACAGAGTCGCTAAATAGAGCGGATTCGGCTGGAACCTGAGTTGGGTTGTTATCGGATGGAAGTGCATCGATAACGAAGTTGATGATAGCGAATGCCAAGAATGAGATCACGAGACCAATGATTGCATAGAGAACAGTGTTCTTTGCGTCGGTAACTTTTTTGGAGTCGCCACCAGAGAGAACATAGCGAAGACCGCCCCAGATGAGCATGATAACGGCGATGATGCCGACGATGTAGATGATGGTGCTGGAAATTTGACGGAAGACACCAGTCTCACCGAAGAGGTCGGATGGGCAGCCTTCACATCTTGCAGCTGCAGCGCCATCTTTGAGGCTCATATTAGAGGCAAAAGCAGGGGCATTCAAACCTGCGAAAGCCAAAATTGTTGCAATAAGCATTGGTAAAATAACTCTAGAGATCTTTTTCATAAAGCTATTATAACATATTTTGCAAAATAGTGCATAATTTGCTAGAATAATTCATAGACGGAGGGTTACCCAAGTGGTTGAAGGGGACGGTTTGCTAAATCGTTAGACTGGGGCAACCTGGTGCGGGAGTTCGAATCTCCCACCCTCCGCCATTTTTTGTCTTTAAAAAACTCAAAAAGCGGAATCCGGATCTCGCTGGCGCTCGATGCGAATCTCCCACCCTCCGCCATTTTTTGTTGCGCAAAACCGTTGTATGCTATAATGAGCTTATGGTAAAGAAGGTTGGAAGTGTGAGCTGGGAAGCCGAGGAATACATCGTGAGAGATCACGATGCCCTGTGGTATCTCGGACTTATCGTCATTAACGCCGGCTTGATTGCGCTGGCAGTTTGGCAAGGCTGGTGGACGTTTATAGCCCTAGTGATTGCCTGCGATTTAGTAATCCTAACAAGTAACTTGCGCCCACCGCGCAAAATTAAATATTCCCTAGACAACGAAGGTCTAACCGAAGGCGAAAGAATTAGGAAATATGAAGATTTCCGTGCCTTCGGCGTTTTAAAAGAAGGTTCGAATTATTCTGCAGTTCTGATCCCAAAGAAGCGTTTCGGGACTCGTACAAGGGTCTACTTCCCTGAGACGAATGGTGAAGCGATTGTCGATATGCTTGGAGCGAGATTGCCGATGGAAGAGATTAAACTTGATTTTATCGACAAGCTAGTTAATTTCTTGCGTATTTAGATTTTACGTGTTAGAATAAACATAAGTGTAATATTAAGAAGGTGGGCAAAATGGACCAAAACCAACTAAACGCAGACGATGAGCTGCAAAAAGCTATTAATGAAATTTCAGGAGTGCCAAGCGTAGATCCAACTTTTTCCGATCCTATCGCTGCGCCTTCAACGCTTCCAGAAGGTGGCGCAACTGGACCAATTGAGCCAGTTGGACCGTTCCCTGCACCAGAGCTAGAAATCCCAGATCTTTCAACTCTTCCTGGTGGCGCTAACGCCGGAGCACCTGCTGCTCCAGCAGCCGAAGCTCCTGCCGCTGAAGTTCCGCAGAACATCAAGGAAGTTAAATCCTGTGCACTTAAAGATCTTCTTCCAATGCTTGATAGGCTCGATATCGACGCTTCAAAGAAGTTTTATCTCTGCCGTGAGGGTTATGAAACATTTGGCGATAGCTCCGTGCTTGAGATTGCTTATCGCGTAGCAAAAGAGATTGCCGACGAAAAAGAACGTGCTGATGCCCTTCTTTATGTCGTTGAAACAATCGATAAAATTGACTAAATCCTCCTTTAGTAAAAATAACCCCCATGTTTTGGGGGTTATTTTTCTGTTTATGCGGTTTAGTACATACCGCCCATGTCTTGGGCTGGGGATTCCTTTTCTGGAATATTGACGATGAGTGCACCCATTGTGATGGCGGTTGCGGCGATAGAAGTTGCGTTTTTGACGGCTTCTTCAGTCACCTTAGCTGGGTCAATAATGCCAGATTTCTTGAGGTCGATGAGGCCTTTTTCTGGATCCATGACGTTGATGCCAAATCCGTTATCGGCCTTTTCAACCTCAGAGAGCAAAGCCTGGGCGTTCAAGCCAGCATTCTCCATAATATGAATGAATGGGGCCTTCATAGCGTTTTTGACGATGCGGGTGCCCTCATCGATTCCCTTTAGGGTCTTTGCGAGGTTTACGAGCGTGACACCACCACCTGGGACGATACCATCAGCAAGAGCGGCTTTGGTCGCAGCGACTGCGTCGTCGACACGGAATTTCTTTTCATCGATTTCGGTTTCGGTGGCACCACCGACCTTGATCACGGCAACCTTGCCAGAGAGGGCGGCAGCACGTTTTTCGAATTCGCCACGTTCGTAGTCGGTCTTGGCGAGACCAGCGAGAGTATGAATAAGTTCGATACGAGCTTTGACAGCTTTCTCATCGCCAGCGCCTTTGATGATAGTGGTTTCATCCTTGGTGGCGATTACCTTGGCAGCAGAACCGAGAACTTCGAGACCAACTTCCTCAATCTTGAGGCCCTTGTCGGCAGAAACAACAGTTGCATCGGTTAGGATGGCAATGTCTTCCATGATTTCCTTGCGGCGATCACCAAAGGATGGGGCTTTCAGAACTAGTGAGTTGAATACGCCTTTGAGCTTGTTCAAAACTAGGAGAGACAAAGCTTCACCGGATACTTCTTCTGCAATAATGACGAGGTCTTTTTTGCCGGCCTGAGCGCATTTTTCGAGAAGCGGAAGAATGTCGCTTGAAGACGAAAGCTTTTTGTCCGTGACGAGGATGAGTGGCTTATCGAAGATAGCTTCTTGACGGTTAACGTCGGTAACAAAGAAAGCGGAAGCAAAACCTTTGTCGTACGAAAAGCCTTCGACGATTTCTTGTTCCATGTCGAGGCCTTGACCGGCTTCGACCGTAACTACTCCGTCTTTGCCAATTTTCGAGATAACTTCAGCGATGAGCTGACCGATTTTTTCGTCACCCGCTGAGATTGTGGCAACCTCGGCGACTTTTTTATCATCGCCTTCAATTTTTTCGGCAGATTTCTTAATTCCCTTGATGATTTCTGCACCAGCGTTTTCGATGCCCTTTCTTAACTCCATCGGATTCATGCCAGCAGCGATGAGCTTGTTGGCTTCGTTTAAGATATTGTAGGTTAGGACCGTGACGGTAGTGGTGCCATCACCAGCGACTTTGTTGAGCTTTTGGGCAGCAGTCTTGATAAGTCTTGCACCAACAGCTTCGCCGAGTTTGTCGTCGGTGTTTTCGAGCTCGACAGCTTCGGCAACGGTTACGCCATCATGGGTAATGACAGGTGCACCATATTCTTTTTCAATGATAACATTCTGTCCTTTTGGGCCATAAGTTACTTTTACTGCGTCGTAGAGTTTTTTGGCGCCTGCGAGCACCTTTTCGCGGGCATCAGATTCGTAATAGATTTTCTTTGCCATATATTATAATGTCGCGAGGACATCCTCCTCTTTTAAGATAATGTAGTCCACGCCGTCAACCTTGACTTCGGTGGTGGAGAATTCTTTATAGATGATTTTGTCACCTTTTTTGACGGTCTTTACTTCTGGGCCGACCGATTCAACAACGGCATAGGCTGGTTTTTCTTTAGCTTCGCCAAGCAAGATTCCAGACTCGGTTTTTTCGAGTGGTTTTTCAATCTTTGCGACGACGCGATCTTTAAGTGGTTTCAAAGACATTTTTATCTCCTTTTCTAATCTTATTGTAGCACAAAAATTAGCACTTGCAAGCGCAGAGTGCTAATTTTGTTTTTTATCTTGCCATACAACGGATAATCACGGCACTGGTACGGTTAACACTGTTCACGAGATAACCATCATCGTATTTGTTAACTGCTGAAACTTGATTAGAGAAGGTACCCTCTTCATATGAGTTAAGAAGATAGAGCGGGGCTCCAGCCCTGATTCTTGCCCTGTCCGCGTTTGCATCGTTGCCATATGGCTGACCCGTAGGGTATGCCCTCATTAGTGCTATGGTTTCTGCATAAGCCGAGCTAAGCCTCCACCCTTTCGGACAGATAGAATCTGGGGCAACACTATCTGCTAGTAAGCTGGACGTGTCATTTGATGCAACCGCAGCAGTCCAGTTATAATAGTTACCTACCTGCCAGTGCATGCCGCCTTCGGCTGGTTTATACTCGACGAATCTTTCACAATATGGTTTTTCTGTTCTGTTGTAAACGTTACAATCAAGTCGTGGATCGCTAGTGCTGGTTGCAAAGTGGATAACCTCAAAGACATTTCCTGCATCCCATGAATATGGGGTATATTTATCCCTTACCCATCCATCTTCATATTCGCTTTCGCCGATAGTATCTCTCATCGGTGTCCAGGATGCGACTGAATTAAGATCGGTGTCGGCGCTAGTCAATGTCATATTAGTGTTGAGGTCGAGATCGAGGTTTTGAGTCATCCAGACATTTCCATCTGCGAGCTTGGCAAACCAGTAGGACTTACCGTCACGAGAATCGACGAGCTGATACTGCTCTTCCAGGCCAAGACTATCGATGATATTCTGATTCATATCTTGCATACAGACTGCTTGGCTAATTGTTGTCGCCTGAGGATTACATACTACGTTGGTTGCGATGACGGACGGGTTTGCCGTGATGGTGAAGACTAGTGAATTGAAATACGACCCAGAAACGATATTGTCTCCGCCGGCTACACCGACAACAAAGTCGTGTTCAGTTTCGCCAAATGTTGATGTCCTGAAGACTGTTTTTGGCAGAATCGAAGCGCCAGTAAACACCCCGGAGGTTCCGCTATACCCCCAGCTTTTTGCTGGGAAGTCAGCTTCATTCGTATCCGCGGAAAGTGTTGGGATTTCGTCTTCAACGAAAACGTTCTGGTTTTTTAGCGAGTCAAAATCGTTGCCAGTGTTTACCCAAATTCCATAGCCAGATGAGTTGTTGGTCTCACCTGTCACTTTAATCGTTTTCTTTTCGAGCGTACTATCGTTCAAAGAGAATAACAATTCATTTTTGTCTAGCGAGATGCTTAAGGATTCTGGAATCCTTACTTTAACATTAGCGGTATCTTCGACTGCAAATGCATTATTTGCGGCAAGAATCGTTAATCCGGCCGTGAGTATTGAACAGAGTTTTAGATTATTTTTCATTTTGCTACACACCTCACTGATTCACCTTGTTGAGTAATTGTATATGGAACATACATGCTCCAGCCCGAATAGTTTTCATCAGTCGTCGCATGGAAACCGGTTGTTCCCCTATAACTGTCTTCTTGGTAGGTCGAGGTCCAATAATCTGCATAGACACCAATATGGCTCAAGTTGTAGCCATAATAATAACCATTATTATTATCTCCCTCATATGGCACATACCATGCACCATAGTGGTAACCAGGCTCAGTCACATCGAGAGATGGACGCCAGTCACCCTGGCTCATGCCAGCTGCAACAAGATAAAATGGAGATTCAAACATTTTCTGAGTGTATTCTGCTTGATACGCACAAGTATCATATGGCTTATCAACACAACCACTATAGTCGATTATTTTTGTTTTATATGGAGACAACACACCCCTAAGTAGCCCAAGGAATGAACCCCTGTCGGTTCGTGGCGGATAATCATAAGTTTCAGAATCATATTGATACCATCCGCCAGGAAGCTGCCAACCTTTTGGACAGATTGATTGCTTGGCGTCTCGCTTACTATCACCATACCCTGCAAGCGGAGCGATACTGTATCCAACATTGTTTGGAGATTCGGCGACTGCGGCAAGCCAGTTGTAATAATTACCCTGAGCATAATGCCATCTTGTGTCATTTTTAGGAAGGTTTCCCGCGAATGATACATCACGACCAGAACCACGTAGAGAATCTTCGCTTTCAATACCGATACCCTTAACGAGATAATTGTTGCCAGGATTATATGATTGGACTTTGTTGTCGTTATTGTCGAAGAGTTTCCAATCATCTTCGGAGCCGTCGGCTTTTCTAAGCCAGTGGGTGGTTGAATATGGTGGAGTCCAGTTTTCGAGAACGTCGCTGTCGTTTGGAGTGAGTGGAGTGTCGGTGCGAAGATCATATGCGAGGTTCTGAGTCATCCAGCAATAGCCATCTGGCATTTTGCCTACCCAGTAGAGTTTGTTGTCACGAAGATCAATCATCTGAATTTGTTCATAAGCAGAGACAAGCGCACAGACTTCTGGAGTCATGTCTTGCATAGCGTAATATGTGCCGCCGTTTGCGATGTTGCCACCGTTTTTCGTTTCTGGGTCTGACGGGCTAGGGTCTGGATTGACATCCGGGTCGGTTGGGATAGGAATTGGCGGAATGCCGATTTCTTCGAAGGCTTCCGGGAATGTGCCGCCTGGAAGGGAGTTCGTTATCGCCGTGAAGGTGAGACTGTTTTGGTATTGCCCCATGGCAAGGTCACTTGCAGGCTGGATGCCGATGGTGACATTGTGGTCGTTCGCACCATTTACTTCGGTTTTGAAAATATTGCGCTCGCTTAGAGTTGCTGGGTTATAAATACTCGCGTCTGTCGAGAGACCCCAAGTTGCTGGTTGGAATGCATTCGCAGCGGTGTTGTCGCTTACGGCTTCAATTTTTTGTGAAGAAATAGTTGTGTGTCTCAAATCTGTATGATCGGTGTTTGCCGAGACGCTAACAGTATATCCTTTAGCACTGTTAGTTGCGGCGCTCACGACAATCGTGCCGGTATTAAGGGTATTACCCTCAATGTCTATGACAAGATCATCTGTGTCAACAGAAATGGACAACGTTGAGTCTTTGATTGCTTGAATCGCTGTATCTGCCGTTTCTGCAGCAAATGCAGAAGGACAGACCAAAAAAGATGCCAATACGACCAATGACGTTTTCGCAATTGTCTTGTTCATTTTACGTATTCCTTATTTGGTTATTATTATAAACACGAGCGCAATGAACGTCAAGGTGTTTCCCGGTTTCATGATATAATACTCTAAAGGAGAAATAATGAATAATATCACTAAAATTTTTCTAGTTTTAAATTCCGGTTCTTCAAGTGAAAAATTCTCACTTTATGAAGGCGAAGACGAAGTTTGTTCCCTCTATTTTGAAGGTATCGAAGAAGGTGGCAAAAAGAAATTTATCTGCACCGTTTCTAAAGCTGATGGCTCCGAGGAGCGTGTCAATAAAACTTGGGATGACCTTAGCACTGCATTTGTCGAAGCGAAAGCCATTTTCGAGAAGGAAGGCTTTATCAACGAAGCACACCCACTCGATGGTATCCTCGTTCGTACTCCTGCTGCAGGCAAGTATTTTTCTGAGCACCACATTGTTGATGATGAAACCTATGCTGAGCTTGAGAAGGCAAAGCTAACTTACCCACTCCATGTTCCTGGCGCAATCCGCGGTATCAAAAATGCTCAGGCTGCTTTCCCTGGTATTCCTGTTCTCACCTTGTCTGATTCCGAAGCACTCACTCGTGACACCCGCAAGGATTCCAAGTATGCACTTCCAAAAGACATTATTGAAAAATATGATCTTGGACGTTGGGGCGCACATGGTTCTTCTTATGGATTTATCCGCGACCGCATTAAGGCTCTTGGCATCGAAGCTCCTAAGATGGTGGTTTGCCACCTTGGTTCTGGATGTTCCGCTACTGCATTTGAGAACGGCGAACCAGTCTACACTTCAATGGGTGAAACTCCACTTGAGGGCTTGATGTCTTCGACCCGCACCGGCTCAATCGACCCAACCGTTGGTGCTTTGCTTGGCGAAGAACTTGGTGCTGCTGAAGCTATCAAAGTTTTGATTAAACAATCTGGCCTTCAAGCAATGACCGGTTCCAACGATATGCGCGAAGTGATTGCTGGCGCGGAAGAAGGTGTTCCTGAATGTATTGAAGCTTACAATATGTTCATCGACGGTGTTGCTGGCAAGATCGGCGAGTTCGCTGCAAAACTTGGTGGCATCGATGCAATCGTCTTCACTGCAACCATCGGCGAACGTTCAATTCCAGTTCGTGGCTCAATCATTTCAAAGCTCGAATTCATGGGCTTCAAGATTGATACCGAAGTTAAAGTCGATCGCTCTGCTGGCTATACAAACATCGCAACTGCTGAGTCGAAACCAATCTATGTTATCGCAACCAACGAAGCTGCTTACATGATTAAGAAGGCTGGCGAGTTGCTTGACTCACAAAAATAATATGAAGCAAGTTGCTGACTCAGAAACTACAGAACTACTAAAAATTGCCCGGGAGTGTTTGTCGCTCCCGGGGGATTTTGTTGAGCTTGGCTGCTACGAAGGCGATACATCACTTTTGCTTGCAGAAATAGTAAAGGGCTCCAATACGAAGCTATGGATTTATGATTCATTCGAGGGTCTGCCTCCAAAAGGTTCCGAAGATTTTTCTGTAGCTGGTGAAGCTTTTCAAGAAGGTGTTTTATCAGTTTCAAAGCGCGAAGTTAAGGCAAGGTTTCTTCGTGCAAATCTGCCAGTGCCAATAATCAAAAAGGTTTGGTTTTCTGATTTGACGGATGCAGATATGCCTTCCAAAATTTCATTTGCATTTTTGGACGGAGATCTTTATCAGTCTATCAAGGATTCGCTTAAACTCGTTGAAGACAAAATGGTGCCTGGCGGCATAATTATTGTTCACGATTATAACAATCCGGAACTTCCTGGAGTCACAAAAGCAGTAGATGAGTGGGCTAGTGGGCGAAAAGTCGTCCAAAAAGATACTTTAGCTACAATACAGCTCTAAGATATTCACCGGTTGGGGTTTTGGCGGTTTTTGCGAGCTGTTCTGGCGTGCCCTCGGCGACAATTTGGCCACCCTTGAGACCACCTTCTGGACCCATATCAATTACCCAGTCTGCGGATTTAATCACGTGAAGATTGTGCTCAATAATTATCATTGAGTTTCCACCATCAACGAGTTTATTCAAAATACTAAGCAAGCGTTTGACGTCGTCGGTGTGAAGACCAGTGGTTGGCTCATCCAAAATGTAGAGAGTCTTTCCGGTGGAGCGACGAGCAAGTTCTGTTGCGAGCTTAATGCGCTGAGCTTCACCGCCAGAGAATGTGGTGGCTGGTTGGCCGAGATGAATGTAGCCGAGACCAACTTCTTGAAGAGTCTTTAGTTTTGGCGCGATGGATGGGATGTTTTTGAAGAATTCAACAGCTTC
Organism: uncultured Candidatus Saccharibacteria bacterium; assembly: GCA_946404685.1. Lineage (GTDB taxonomy): Bacteria > Patescibacteriota > Saccharimonadia > Saccharimonadales > Saccharimonadaceae > Nanosyncoccus. The sequence continues at coordinate 23,863 of CAMJEK010000006.1, forward strand.
ATCGATGGTCATATTAAGGACTTCGGAAATATCTTTGCCTTTGTATTTAATTTCGAGAGCTTCATGATTGTAACGCTTGCCATGACAGGCCGGACAAGTTACGTAGACGTCTGGGAGGAAGTGCATTTCGATTTTATTAACGCCGTCGCCCTGACAGTTTTCACAGCGGCCACCTTTAACATTGAATGAGAAACGTCCAGCCTTGTAGCCACGAACTTGAGCTTCTGGTTGTTCAGCGAAGAGTTCGCGGATTTGATTGAAGACGCCAGTGTAAGTAGCTGGGTTGGAACGTGGTGTGCGCCCGATTGGAGACTGGTCGATGACGATAATTTTGTTGAGCTTTTCGATCCCCTCAATATTATCGTGAGTACCGGCAACAGTCTGCGCGTGATGGAGGCGAGCTTGAAGTTCGTTTGCTAGGATGCCGTTTACTAGAGTGGATTTGCCGGAGCCGGAGACACCGGAAACCACAGTCATAACGCCAAGTGGAAAATGGGCGTCGATATTTTTGAGATTATTCTCGCGGGCACCTCTTACTACCAACTCGTGGCCAACACGGATTTTGCGACGCTTTTTTGGAGTCTCAATTTTTAGTTCCCCGCTTAAGTATTTTCCGGTTAGGGAGTCTGGGTTTTTGGCGACTTCTTCTGGAGTGCCGGCGGCGATTAGTTTGCCACCCTTACTACCAGCGCCAGGGCCGATATCGATAAGGTAATCCGCGGCACGCATAGTGTCCTCATCATGCTCAACCACGAGCACGGTATTGTGAAGGTCGCGGAGATGTTTCAATGTGTTAATAAGTTTGTCATTATCGCATTGATGAAGACCAATAGAAGGCTCGTCGAGAACATACAAGACACCTTGAAGGCCGGAACCGATTTGAGTAGCCAAACGAATACGCTGTGCCTCACCACCAGAAAGTGTGTTGGCGGCACGGCCAAGTTCCAGATAGCCAAGACCGACATCCTTCATAAACTTGATGCGCTCTTTAATTTCTTTAAGGATTGGCGTTGCGATGAGTTTTTCGTCATCGGTGAACCCAAGATCTTGATTTAAGATTTCGTAGGTTGCGTCAACATCCATGTTGCACATATCAACGATATTAAGCCCATGAACCGTGACGGCGAGGACGGACGGTTTTAGTCTGGCGCCATGACAAGTTTGACATTCGTGGACACGCATGAAGCGTTCGATGTCATGCTTGGTGAAGTCAGAAATTTTCGGATCATTGTAGCGACGTTCGAGAGTTGGGATGACGCCTTCATAGGTAGTTTCATAAATGGTGCCATCAGCAAAGCGGCCAGAGCCAGAAATCTTCATTTTATATTTTTCATCGCCGGTACCATAAAGAATGATGTTTTTGGCTTCGTCTGAAAGTTCACCAATTGCAGTGTGGATAGAAAAGTTATGCTTCAAGCCAACGGCAGTGACTTGTTTTAGCCACCACGAATCCTGGTTAATGCGGTTGAATGGGCGAATACCGCCTTCAGCAATAGTGAGGTTGTTGTTGAAAACGAGACCTGGGTCGATTTCCATGCGGGTGCCAAGACCAGTACAGGTTGGACAAGCACCTTCTGGAGCGTTAAACGAGAAGAGGCGTGGTTCTAGTTCCGGGATTAGTTCGTCTGGGTGGTCTTCACAAGCGTAGCGCTGAGAATAAGTCATAATCTCGGTATTGTCTGAGCTAATATTCTTTTCACCAACAGCGGTTGATGTGTCATTGATTTTGATGAGCTTGATGATGCCCTGGCCAAGGTCGAGCGCCTGCTCGATAGAGCCGGAAATGCGAGAATAAAGATCTGGGCTAAGAACGAAGCGGTCCACCACGAGTTCGATATCATGGCGTTCGTTTTTGTTGAGCTCCGGAAATTCGTCGAGGGCGTAGATGATACCATCGATGCGAATGCGAGCAAAACCTTTGGAGCTATATTGGTCTGGGAGGTGAGCAAATTCACCTTTTTTCTGGGAGACAATTGGAGCAAGAAGCATGAGTTTTGAACCAAGTGGAAGCTTCATGACTTCGTTTACGATGTCTTCGACGGAACGGCGAGATACCTCTTTGTGGCAGATTGGACAATGTGGCACGCCAACACGAGCGAACAAAAGACGAAGATAGTCATAGATTTCGGTGACTGTAGCAACGGTGGAACGAGGGTTTCTGGAGGTTGATTTTTGATCGATCGAGATGGCTGGAGAGAGACCAGTAATGGAGTCAACGTCTGGCTTATCCATAACACCAAGGAACATGCGGGCGTAAGAACTCAGAGATTCGACATAGCGGCGCTGACCTTCGGCGTAGATTGTGTCGAAGGCGAGGCTAGATTTGCCCGAGCCGGAGAGGCCCGTGATCACGACGAGCTTGTCGCGCGGGATGTCTACATCAAGATCTTTTAGGTTGTTTTGGCGTGCGCCACGAATCTTGATGAAATTTCCGTCGTTGAAGACGTCCTCGGCCATGTTTTTCTCCTGTATAAACGCGTATATTATACAGGAAAATGGCCAAAAATTCAAGAGGTAAGCGGGGCTTGGGGTAAGCAGGGCTATTTCTTTTTCTTAGCTGCGCCACGAATGCCGAGCTCTAAGCAAATTTTGCGAAGAGTTTCAGCGCGACCGTCGACGATGGAGACGAGTGGTCCATAGATGCGGCGAAGAAATGGAATTACTTCAAGAAGATGAGAACAGGCGACGATAATGGTTTTGGGATGATATTTGTCGTATGGGATGAGGTCGGCGCAGATGCGGTTTTCATAGTATTCCCCTCCATCGATCAGTTTTGCCCACTCGTCGCACGGGACTTCATGAATATGGCCGCCGAGGCTGTAGCGATATCTGATATATTTTATTGTTTTGAAGGTTTCTTTTGTGCCCAAAACGAGAGTGTGACGACCTTTTTTCTTTGGCGTGCCTAGCGAAAAGCCAAAGAATTGCAGCTTTGGAAAAGTTTGGCTGAGATATTTTATGCTGGTTAATGATAGCAAAATGTTCGAGACGATGACGATAGCTGGATAGTCCGCATATGGGCGAAGTTTTTCTATTATCCGTTCGCGCGCCGATCTGGCATTTTTGTAATAGTTTTCTGAGTTGCTCCAATCAATGACACGTACAACATCAAAGATTGGAAGTTCTTTTTCGAAATAGTCGGCGAATAACTCTCCGCCGAAGCCATTATCAAAAATAATAACTTTCCTTAACATTTAGTCCTTCCCCCTCCACTGCTTCGAAGTTTAGCATTGCTGCCCTAGATTTTGTGGCTCGACTTTTGAGTTACGAGACATTTTGCATCATAAGTCGAAAAAAGATATAATTAAGACGTGAAAAAGAATGTTATTAAGTATACTTTTATCGGTATTTTTCTAGCCGTTTTTAATTTTGTATTATATACGGTTATTGCACGTCACCTAATCAACAATAATGAATTATTGTGGCTTAGTACCCTTATTTCTAGCACTGTCACCGCCATTCTGGCATACATACTCCACTCAAAGATTACTTGGAAAGAGAGATATCCAGGGAAAAGTGGCGTAATAAAGTTTATTATCTGGAATCTCGCAGAGGCAATTGTTTTCAATCCTGCACTAACATGGTTCTTTGGTCTATTTGGTTTTATCTATGAATTTGTATTCAATATCTTTCAAGCAGTCGGCATTGGTTTTGATTATGCGTTTGTTGAAAGTACGGGAGTTTTTGGCCTTACTGCCGTCGTTACAATGATTTTAAATTTCCTATTTTACGACAGGTTCGTGTTTGGAAAGAAGGAAAAAGATGAAGAATAATCCGTTGGTATCCGTGATAATTCCTGTTTATAATGTCGAGAAATATCTTAGACAATGTCTGGACAGTATCCTGGCGCAAACCTACAAAAACTTGGAAATCATAATTATTGATGATGGCTCAACAGATTCTTCCGCAAAAATTATTGATGAATACAAAGCGAAGGATAATAGAATTGTAGCTGTTTCACAAAAGAACCAAGGTCTGTCAGCGGCAAGAAATGCCGGAATTAAGAAGGCTCATGGCGATTATATTATGTTCGTAGATTCTGACGACTGGATTGCACCAGATATGGTTAACTATTTAAGACCAGGGTGTGCGGACATTTCTATTTGTTCACATTATGAGTCGAGTGAAGGAAAAAATGTTTCCTTCAACAAGACTTTCAAGAAAAAAACTATGAACCCAAAGATGACTTTGACTGCAATGCTAAAAGAGCATGGTTTTATGGTTTCGGCGTGGGGCAAGCTTTACAAGAAAGACCTTTTCAAGAATTTTCAGTTTCCTGTAGGTAAATTGCACGAGGATCTTGGCGCTACATATAAGCTCATTATGGCAGCAAAAAAGATCGTTTTTCTTCCTGAGCCAAAGTACTACTATCGCCAAAGAGAAGATTCTATTATTCATGAATTTGATGAGCGAAAATTTGACATTGTGGAGCTTACCGATGAAATGTGTGACAACATTTTGGCAAGTTTTCCGGAGCTTAAGAATGTCACCGACGAACGCAGAATGCGTGCTCGCTTTTCGCTACTAAGGCAAATTCCGAATAACCATCCAAGAAAAAGGGAGCTTGTCAGCTTCTTGAAAAAGAACAAGAAGTTCATAACAAAAAACCCTGAAGCTTCTTCTGCCGATAAAATTGGGTTGTTGCTTGCCACAACAAGTACCCCCCTCTTCAAGTTTGCCTACAAATTGTTCAAGTAGGTTAGAGTATCGCGAATAGCATTCTCAACATTAAGCTCTGTTTTCCAGTTGAGTTCCTTTTCAGCTTTTCCTGGTTCAGCCACGAGTTCTCCGAGGTCGCCTTCTCTGCGTCCAGCAATTCTATGCGGCAATGGTTTTCCGCTACATTTTTCGAATAGTTCAACCATTTCTTTCACTGACGTACCGCGACCGGAACCTAGGTTATATATATTAACACCATTCTTCATATTTTCGGCTGCTGCGACATGCCCCTTCGCGAGGTCAACTACATGGATGTAGTCTCTAATACATGTCCCATCTGGAGTCTGATAGTCATCACCATAAATGTTCAGTTCTGGTATTTCCCCTCTATATACTTTCATGATAATTGGCATGAGGTTGTTAGGTATACCATTTGGATCCTCACCAATTAACCCTGAAGGATGATTGCCGACTGGATTAAAATATCTTAAGATCACAACACTAAACGTCTCGTCAGCCGCAGCAACATCTTTAAGTATTTCCTCAATAACAAATTTCGTCTTTCCGTACGGATTTGTGATACCATTCCCCGTGCTCATAGTTTCGACCATTCTTGATTCTTTTTGTTGACCGTAAACAGTTGCAGAGGATGAGAAGATGATGTTTTTTACCCCGTACTCCTTCATACATTCCAGAAGGTTTACTGTACCACTAACATTGTTGTTGTAATACAAAAGTGGATTTTTAACCGATTCGGCAACGGCTTTAAGTCCAGCGAAGTGGATCACTAAATCATAATGGCCCTCAGCAAAGACTTTTTCCATTCCCTCTTTGTCAAGAAGATCTACTTCGTAGAACTTTGGGCGTTTTCCAGTCAGTTTTTCTATCTTATCAAGAACGGTTATCTTTGAATTAAAAAGATTGTCCAGGATTTCAACATCGTATCCTTTATTGATCAACTCAATGGCAGTATGCGAACCAATATACCCGGTTCCCCCAGTTAATATAATTCTCTTCATGGGACAATTATACCATTTTGTGTTAGAATTATAAGCATGGGTATACCTCTAGTTCTATGCAAAAAAAATCGTATTCTGTTAAAAGAACTAACGAAAACAGATTTTAAACTTCGTTATCAAGGATCTGTCCTTGGTTATTTATGGGCACTTCTGCGTCCATTAATGATGTTCGCAATTCTTTATATTGTCTTCGCAAAACTGCTTAGATTCGGTAATGATATTCCTCATTATCCAGTCTATCTTCTATGTGGCACCACCATGTGGAGCTTCTTTACTGAGTGTACTTCACAGGGCCTTCAGGCTATGATTACTCGTGGAGATTTGATTAGAAAAGTCAGTTTTCCGAAGTATATCGTTGTAGTCTCTTCAACACTTACGGCCGTTATTAATATGCTTATTAACTTGTTCGTCGTAATTGTCTTTGCCCTAATCAATGGTGTTACTCCAAGTTGGACATGGCTACTCGTTCCAGTATTTCTACTAGAGCTTTATGCTTTGTCTCTTGGTATTTCATTCCTTTTGGGAGCGATTAACGTCCGCTATCGTGACGTGATGTCCATTTGGGACGTCTTAGTTCAGGCTTTATTCTATGCTGTGCCAATCATTTACCCTATTTCCATGGTTGCAGGCACCAGTGCGCTTGCAGCAAAAGTTATCCTAGCAAATCCAATTGCGCAAGCGATCCAGGACATCCGATTTAATTTAATTACTACCGAGACTACTACAACATGGAACTTCCTTGATTCTTGGGCCCTAAAGATTGTGCCGATCATTGTAGTAATTGTTATTTTGATATGGGGTTCGTTATATTTCAGAAAACGCTCTAAGTATTTCGCGGAGGAAATCTAGATGAGTGAAGATTTTGCAATTAAAGTTACTAACCTACATAAGAGCTTCAAGCTTCCAACTGAACGCTCTTGGGGATTAAAACAAGCTTTCTTTAATAGACTCCGCGGAATAAAAGGTTTCAAAGAATATCACGTACTAAATGGTATTTCATTCACTGTTAAGCCTGGCGAATTCGTTGGTATTGTTGGGCGCAATGGCTCTGGTAAATCTACTCTTCTTAAAACTATTGCACAGATCTACTATCCAGAGAAAGGCTCTGTCGAGATTAATGGTAACTTGGTTCCATTCATCGAGCTTGGCGTTGGCTTTAATCCTGAATTGTCTGGCCGTGAAAACGTATATCTAAATGGCGCCCTACTCGGCTTTTCTAACAAAGAAATGGAGGCCATGTATAACGAAATCGTGGACTTTGCAGAGTTGAGACCTTTTATGGATCAGAAGCTTAAGAATTTCTCTTCTGGCATGCAAGTTCGTCTCGCCTTCTCAATTGCTATTCGTGCAAAAGGAGACATACTTTTGCTCGATGAGGTTCTTGCTGTCGGTGACGCTGCATTCCAACAAAAATGCAATGATTACTTCGCTTCGCTACATGGTAATCAAACAGTTATTCTAGTTACCCACTCAATGGAAAATGTCAGAAAATTCTGCGATCGTGCTATCTTAATTGAAGACGGCAAGATTGTCCTTGATGGCAATCCTGAAAAAGTTGCAAAAGCATACATGGACCTATGGAAAAAGTAACTTCTAAATTCACCGGTTTTTTGCACAGGAACTGGAAGAGTATGTTAGTGATCCTTGCCGTCACTGCTGCAAACTTCATTGTCCACAGAAAAATCTTTTTAGAAAAAGGCATGGCCTCGAGAAAAGCTTTTTGGGTGATGGCTGCATTCTTCGCCTTCTTCGAAATTGTTCTTTGTAGCGTAATAATAGCAGCAAAGAAAAAGAAATGGAGCATTGAGAAATTGTATCTCATACTCTTTTCGCTTATTGGCTCGTTGTATTTTATTACAATACCTATCCTGAGAGCACCCGACGAATCTGCCCACTTTTTGCGAGCCTACGAAGTTAGCAATGGCGCTATTATCACTTCAACCGCGGAGGATGGGAAGGTTGGAAACAATCTCCCTAGTAGCCTAGAGAAGTTCTTGAGCCTCGCAGACCATAGTAGCTATAGGAATGTTCTGTCTAACCTCAAAGAGCCTCTTAATCCAGGCGAAACTAGATTCTACAATTACCCTACTTCGGCAGTCTATAGTCCGGTAAATTATGCACCCCAAGTTGTTGGGATGTCTGTCGGCAAGGTTTTATGTCTATCGCCAGCAATCATTGCGTATCTAGGAAGACTAGCTAATCTAGTATTCTTTATTGTAGTTACATTCTTTAGTATTAAATATATTCCTTTCTTTAAAAAGACCATATTCTTTATTTGTTTTCTGCCAGCAACCATACAATCTGCCGCTTCGTTGTCTCCAGATTCCATAACTATTGCATCGTCAATCGCACTGCTTAGCTTTGTCTTATATTCGGTCAAAAATCTCCCAACCTTTACTAAGAAACATTACTTATTGATGGCTGTCCTTGCGCTTATTATTTCTCAAGCCAAGATCGTTTATTTCCCTCTCCTTGCTCTCCTTCTTCTAATACCAAGAAAATGCTTTGGCTCAAAGAAAAACAAAGTCATTAGTCTATCATTAATTATCGCAGTCGCATCGATATTACTATTGGTGTGGCTAAAAATTAGCGCGTCTTTCCTTGGTGATGCATGGCGTGAAGGTGTTGATTCGTATAGCCAAATTACTTTTATCCTAACCCATCCGCTTCAATATGTTCAGGCTTTTGCCATGACAATGCTTGATGAATCAAGTCACTACATAGCTTCTGGCCTTGGTTCTCAACTAGAATATTTCAGTGTCAACGTGCCTACGTTTTGTATTCTTCTCCTATTTGTCATCCTCATTCTTGTTATCAGAAGCGATATTATCGGAATTAAAAAATACTTCACGAATTTTCAGCGTTTCATTCTGTTTGCTACACCACTCTCTATTATTGTCCTAATTGCCACAGCGTTATATATTCAGTGGACTCCAACCGGTCTTGGTCGTATTGAGGGTATACAAGGACGCTATTTTCTGCCAATTCTGGCCTTTGTTCCACTATGTATCTCGTCTGTCAAAACGGACAAGAACAAAAAGGAATCATCGCCATCAAATGACACTGGCCTGTCTACATTAGCATTGATCCTCGTCACTACAGTTTCTTTCTGCGCGCTTTCTGCGGTATGCGCCAACCACTTGTAACCCAGTGTGATATACTGGAAGATATGAGCGAACCAAAAGTTCTTATTATAGTGCCTGCATATAATGAGGAGAAGACAATAAGTTCAGTCTGCTCTGAAATTGCTGCCTCCGGATACGATTTTATTGTCGTAAACGATGGCTCAAGTGATTCGACTCCAAAAATTCTTGATGATTTAAAAATCCCACATATTGACCTGATCTCAAATCTAGGGATTGGTGGTGCGATTCAGACTGGCTACAAATACGCCAGATACAACGATTACGATATTGCCGTACAGTTAGATGCCGACGGACAACATAGTGTCTCCTGCGTAAGGGATATCATTCAACCAATAATTGATAATAAATCAGATTTCGTTATTGGTTCTCGTTTTATCGATAAGAAGTCCTCTTCATTTCATTCGACAAAGTTACGAAGGGCTGGAATATATCTTATTTCATTTATTATTTTGTTGTTTTCTGGCAAGCGAATCTACGACGTGACCTCTGGGTTCCGCGCTGCCAATAGAAAAGTCATTGAGCTTTTTGCTGAAGACTATCCGCCTGAATATCCAGAACCAGTTTCAGAATTTGATCTTATGCGCCATGGATACAAGATTTTGGAGGTCCCAGTCAAGATGCACGAGCGCAAGGGCGGAAAATCCAGTATTCACTCTTGGAAGAATGGCTACTACGTAATAAATGTTATTATCTCACTTTTCCTAATTAAGCTAAGGAGGCACAAAAAAGATGCTTAGTTCACTTCAGGTCGAAATGTTAATTGCTGCAACTGTATTATTTTTCTTAATTCTTTCCTCTCTCAGGAAAAACCGTATGTCGGTTAGAAATTCAATTGTATGGCTATTGCTACCAGTTGTGTTCATGCTTATTGCTTTGCTCCTAGAGCCACTTTCATCACTAGCACATTCCCTCGGATTTGAAATCTTCTCTAATTTCATTTTTGTCATTGTTATTGGATCGCTTATTCTGGTATGTTTCTATCTAACGATTGCCGTAAGCAAGCAGCAAGACCAAATCAAAAAGCTGATTCAAGAAGTTTCACTACTTAAGAAAAAGAAGAAATAGTTTAATTCAAATTAGCCAAAAATCTTTTTACGGCGTCTTGCCAAGTTGGGAGCGGCTCAAAGCCG
>CAMJEK010000007.1 GCA_946404685.1 uncultured Candidatus Saccharibacteria bacterium
GCAAGCTTTAATGACGAAAGCAATATGACTTCTTGGTATGCTTATGGTGGCCACTATAACTGGTATACTGCTACCGCTGGCCATGGTGAACCTACTTTATCTACTGCTCAGACGGATGGTGATATTTGTCCTTTAGGATGGCGCTTGCCAACTGGTAGGTCTAGCGGCGGCGAAACCGTCGCACTCGACAAACTCATGGGTGGTAATGGCGAGAATAACCATGATTATGATATCGCCAATAATTGGCTTTCTGCTCCGACTAATGTTGTACTTGCTGGTTCTTATAGTTCAAATGAAACTGGCTCTGACCGTGGTTATCAAGGCAAGATTTGGACTAGTAGTTCAAAAGAGCCTACTAGCGGGGAACAAGGTTTAACGATTGTTATCAATGCTTTCGGTGATGCATATTTCGGAAGTAACGCTTCCACTACGAATAAGTGGTACGCTCTGTCGGTGCGCTGTATTGCAAATTAATAAGCTTTAATGTATAATTTGTGACAGTTGCCGCGATAGCTCAGTTGGTAGAGCGCATCCATGGTAAGGATGAGGTCACGAGTTCAAATCTCGTTCGCGGCTCCATATGAGTTAACAAAATCCATGTCCGCATGGATTTTTTGATGAAAAAAAGTCCCCAAAAAGCTACGGGGACTTAATCGCTCAGATGTGGGTGAGAGGAGATACTATCTTAGGATTCATGATTAGGATTGAATTGCAATCCCAACCACAAAGCGCCAAAGATAAATCTTCTTCATCATCCAGATCATCTTCTGAACCGTACAGATGAAGTTCGATAGCATCCCAGCCATCCCTAACCATCTGTTCAAAGTCCAGAAAATGAAACATATCATCCGAGCGGTCGTTACGATGCGGTAGGGGAGCCAAATCTCTACAAGAGTAAAGATGGCAAACCCGAGCGGCAGGCGTGATTAAGAAGCGAAAGTAAGTGTCCAAACCGACAGATTTGAACTCACTTTTGCAAAAATCATACCAACCAAACTCGTCACCAACTCGAGAAGCCCAAAGTCCGCCACTAGGCTTAATTGGGCAATCATAACTCTCTCGATTAGTGACCTGCGAAAAGTAACGAGGAACGAACGCTGCGGAACCGTAGTGGATGTAAAGTGACATATGGACACCTCCTTTGATTGTGTGTTTGTTATCAACTATTCTCTACACTTAAATCGATTTTCTACTTACAGATCTGAGCAAACAGACACATCTAACACACAAATCAATAAAACCCCCACTAAACTCCGCAAACATCTACTAAGATACGCTGCCCAACTTTATTAGCGCAGTTCTATTATTATAGCATAGTTTCTCATTTTTGTCAATTGGGCCACACTAACTTTACTAGTAGAACAAATGAAAAAATAGCACAAACAAGATTGACATAAATAAAGAAACATGCTATAATAAATTATCGAAATCAAAGATTTTGCATTTTTAAAAAGGTGTGTGCTTAACCGCAGGTTTGGAAGTTAAAGCAAATGTTCAACTTCAAAATCTGCGGTTAAGGGGGATCCCTTTCCGTAGTGACACATTATACAATGTCGATCTAGCTGAAAGGAGATCAAACTTATGTACAATAATCATGATGTAATGATTCGTTCTATTCAGGGTCTTTCCGAAAAGGAAAAAAGAAGACGGTTATCATCTCTGTTCAGTCCCGAAGAAACACTTTGGACACTTGGAGAAGATGGTTCCGCAATCCAAATCGTCACGGATATTGGCGGTTGGAAAATTAGTCTTCTTAATCTTTCGGATAAAGATGATACCACCGTCAAATATCTATGGAATCATGATGTCGGCGAAATCTTTGCCGGCAAAAACCCTGACATGATGCCAAACTACATAGATATCATCGACGCAGGTGATGGCAATGGTGTCGTTAGGATCAATTTCAAATGTTCAGAAAAGTTGAAGTCTGAAGGAATTGATGATAGTTTTAACCTAAATTACGAACTCGACAACCCTAGTTTTAGCGTTATAGTCGAAGGTCGTGATTCAGATAAATACACTATCGGATACCACAAAGATGAGGAAAAGCTTATACCATACGTTGAAATTCAATTCAGCGACGGAACTATGCAAACCGTCTTTGATTTGACCTCAACGGACTGAGCGAAACCCTTCATCCACACACCTTCAAAAAATCCCCGACATCAGTCGGGGTTTTTTGCACATTGACAATTCAACCCGCATATGCTATAATATAGATATAGGGCATTTCGCCCATTTTTTCACCAGAATAAGGTGTGAACATTAATAATGAAGGCTTTTCGGGCTCTGCCCGCCCCAACATTCCGGGAAGGAATTTGACATATATACCCATAAACCCCAGTTAAAAAGGAGATAAAAAGTGGCAAAATGCAAAAAGGCGGCAGAGCTCAAATCAACAAGCGATCTAAAACTGTCAAAACGCCAATGGAGCTACCTATTCAAGAAGTATAAAGATTTCCCCGGCATCGTTTATGCGGGCAGAAAATTTGCCCACAATCCAATGCGCGAGCTCCCTGCTTCGCAAGTTCCATTAACATTATATGAACTCGAAAAACAGCTTAGTCTGAATGGTTATATCAGGAGCGACATCAACGACTGCACGTTCGCAATTGGCGCCCTATACAAAAAGGTCTATGGTCTCGAATGTCCTGAATTATTCCCATATTCGTTTGATTGTCTCGACAACGAATCATATGAGACCTTCGAGAATCCAGGAGATGAAAGCGCACGGATAAGAATCTCAGATGCCATAAGGAAAACGTGCATAAATCATTATTTTACCCAACTGGAGTACGAAACCCTTATTGGAATATGCCCTCTATGGCCAAATGTCCACGGAGAAACGTATAGAGAGATAGCCGGAACGTTCCACTGTACTCTCGAATCTGTCCGGGCCGCTGAATGCCGAGCCATCCAGAAGCTAAGACAGTACGCTACTCTCCCCGCAATCATGCCCCCAAACGAGGATCAAAAATGTGAGCTTGCAGAAATAATCACAAAGCTCAAAAAGATCTGTGAAGATCCCAAAATCAAGGAGAGAGACATCTTGGTCGGAAAACTTATGTCGATGAAGAATCGCCCGCTTGATTATCCTGACAACCTGAAACGATATTTCAATCCACAGGCATTCGACACGAGAGACATTGATTGCCTTAATCTTGACATAATGATCGAAAATCGTCTGAGAGCTGCGGGAATTCAAACCATCTCGGATCTCGCCCTAACACCGGATTATTGCCTGGAAAATATCAATCATCTTAATGAAGACGATACTAGACTAATCCGTTCCATCCTCAAAAACCTCCATTAGCTTCAAAGCAAAAGCCCTGGCAACTCGCCAGGGTTTTTGCTGTGCTATAATAAAGTTATGAAGGTATTGGTTACACGTGGAGTCAGTATATATAAAATCGTCATGAAGAACAAACTCGTCATGTCGATCATGATGCTCGTGAACGGCATTCTAATGTCAGTTGCTGCCTTTCAGGGAAAAGGAAATGACACTAAGACCATGCCAACCGCCATCACGGCAGCCGGTGCCGTGCTTCTAGCCTGGACAATCTACAAATTCTGGCGTGAAAAATCCATCGTGAGCCGCGCAAAAGCTAGCGGCGAAAGCGTCAAAGAAGAGCGAAGAAATCTCATCTTCCTCGGGCTCGAATCAGTTCTGTATCTCGGCGTGACCATCGTCGGCATCTTCCTCCTATTTAACGAAGACATCATGTCCAAAATCCTCAACCTTATGGCCGGCTTCTTCACCACTCTAAACGGCATCCTCGGCCTCATCCGCGCCTACAAACAACGCGAAGAGAAAGATACAGTCTTCTGGCGCTTCATGATGACCCTAACCGTCCTCGAACTCATTATCGGCCCATACTTCATCTTCGGCTCCGATTCAATCAGCACTCCAGGCTTCGCCGTTATGGGAGTCCTAACCGCCATTGCCGGCCTAATCGAGGTCATCTCGAGCCTCAGCTTCAAGTCTATCACGAGCACCTATCAAGACGGCAAGGACATCGTAAAAACTCTAAAAGACAAATAGTATGTCCGAAAACGTCTATCTCGCCATCGACCTAAAATCTTTTTATGCCTCGGTCGAATGCGTCGATATGGGCCTCGATCCTCTAACCGCAAAACTTGTGGTCGCCGACGAATCCCGCACCGACAAAACTATTTGCCTCGCCGTCTCCCCAAAGCTAAAAGAACTTGGTATCCCCGGTCGCGCCAGGCTGTACGAAGTAAAGCAAAAAGCTCAGGGAATCGACTTCATCATTGCAAAACCACGCATGTTTCGTTATCTCGAGGTTAGCAGCAAAATTGTCGACATCTATCTAAACTATGTCGCCCCAGAAGACCTTCACATCTACTCTATCGACGAAGTCTTCATGGACGTAACTCCATACCTAAAAGCCTACAAAATCACCCCAGAAAAGCTCGCCGAAAAAATCATCTACGACATCCTAAAACAAACCGGCATCACGGCCACGGCCGGCATCGGCACAAATCTCTATCTGGCCAAAATCGCCATGGACATCAAAGCAAAGCATATGGCGCCAGACAAGAACAGTGTCCGCATCGCTTCTCTCGATGAAATTAGCTACCGAAAAGAACTCTGGAATCACAAACCCCTAAAAGATTTCTGGCGCATTGGACCCGGTTATTCAAGAAGACTAAAAGAACTAAACATCAATACGATGGGGGAGCTCGCAAGATATTCGTTAACTGGAGCAGACAATCTTTACAAAAAATTCGGCAAACTGGCCGAACTCCTCATCGACCACGCCTGGGGCTATGAACCAGTAGAGATGAAGGATGTCAAAGCATACCGAAGCGAAAACCATAGCCTAAGTCACGGCCAAGCCCTCTCGCGCCCCTATAAATACAATGAGTCAATATTAATCCTCCGAGAAATGATCGATGAGCTGGTCGAAGATCTTATCGTAAAACATGTCCAAACCGACCAGATCGTTCTAACCATCATCTATGACGTCGAAAACACCAAGAAATACGAAGGAAAAACCGAAAAAGATTTTTATGGCCGAACTATCCCGAAGAATTCCCATGGCACCGTAAATCTTCACGCCCACACCGATTCCGAAGAAGAAATCTCGAACAAAACTCTGCAATTATTCCACAAAATCGTCAGTCCAGAACTCACTATTCGCAAAATCTACATAGCCGCAAATCACATCAAGGGAATAACTGAAAAGAAAAAGGCACGCCAAATGGATCTCTTCACAGACTACGAAGAGCTCGAGAAAAAAGAAACTCGCGAGAGAAGAAAACAAAACGCAATCATCAAGATCAAGCAACGCTACGGCAAAAACTCAATCATCCGCGCTATGGATCTCGAAGAGGGCGCAACCTCAATCAAACGTAATGACGAAGTAGGAGGCCACCGTGGATAAAAATTACGAAGATATCATAAATCTCGAACATTTTCATGCACCAGGAAAACCATACATGAAAATGAGCGAGCGAGCCGCGCAGTTTGCGGCCTACAAATCCCTAGAAGGCTACGAATATGACATCCCACTCGACAAAACCCCAGATAATCTATAGAATTAAAATAAGGAGAAAAACATGATTGAAGGCACAAATGAAAACTTCGAGAGGGAAGTATTAAACTCAGAAAAGCCAGTCTTAGTGGACTTTAATGCCACCTGGTGTCCACCATGCCAAGCTCTTCACCCAGTGCTTGAAGAACTCGCAGGCGAAAATCAGGATATCAAAATCGTCACCGTCGACATCGATGATCAGGATGTCCTAGCCGAACAATACGAAATCTCATCTATTCCATGCCTAGTTGCCTTTAAGGACGGAGAAGAAATCGCACGCAGCGTCGGCATGAAGAACAAAAAACAAATTTTGAAAATGTTAGGAGCTTAATGTACGATATCATCATCATCGGCGGCGGTCCAGCCGGCCTCACTTCCGCAATTTATGCCAGGCGCGCCAATAAGAAGACCCTACTGCTCGAATCCACGGTTTGTGGTGGCCAAATGATTAACACTAATAACGTGGAAAATTATCCAGCCGTTCCAGCAACGGATGGCCTTTCAATCGCAAAAGCCATGGAAGCCCAAGCCAAAGAACTTGGTACAGAAATCGAATTCGATGAGGCTATAAACATCGAAAAAACCGACAATGGTTTCATCGTAAAAACCCAAACCGATAGCTTCGAAACAAAAGCCGTCATTATTGCAACCGGAACTAAGCCAAGAAAACTAGGCCTCGCCGCCGAAAGCAAATTCGAAGGTCGCGGTATTTCATACTGTGCAACCTGCGACGGCGCCATCTACAAGGGAAAACCAGTCGCAGTTTATGGCGGTGGCAACTCCGCATTCTACGAAGCCGAATATCTCTCCGGTCTCGCCGAAAAGGTTTATCTTATCCATCATCATCCTGAATTCAAGGCCGACGAAGTTCTTGTCGAGAGAGCCAAAAACAACCCAAAGATTGAAATACTAACAAATACTGAGATAACCGATCTAGTGGGCGATAAAAAGCTCGAAAATATTATCACGTCCGAGAAAGAAATCGCTGTCGATGCGCTATTTGTCGCGATTGGTCGCATCCCATGCGGAGTCAAACTAATTACAGATCTAAACCTAGATAGCGACAGTTATATTATTTCAGACGAAAACGGCAAAACTAACATCCCCGGGATTTTTGCAGCCGGCGACGTGCGCGAGAAAAAACTTCGCCAAATAGTAACCGCCACAGCGGATGGTGCTGCGGCGGCTAGCTCTGCGATCGAATTTTTGAATAATTAGATTGCGGTATATCCACCATCAACAGGCAAGATAGCGCCAGTTACATAACTGGCCTCTTTGCTTGCCAAGAAAACGACAGCAGCATCAAGTTCGCCTGGTTGGCCATAGCGTTGCATTGGAACGTGAGTTTTAGCGAAGGCTTGGAAAGTTTCAGTATCAAGAACAGCTTGAGTAAGCTCAGTATAGAAATAGCCTGGGCAGATTGCATTACAGGTAATGCCATCAAGTGCAAGCTCAGCAGCAACCGCACGAGTAAAGTTGACTACAGCGCCCTTTGAAGAGTGGTAAGCGACTGTGTGGATCTCGGTATTGCCAACAAGACCATACATAGATGCAATATTAATAATGCGACCATAGTGGTTCTTTTTCATGATGTTAGCGAAGGCACGAGTCATCTTAAAGACGCTAGTTTCATCGGTAGCAATGGTGAAATCCCATTCCTCATCGCTCATATCGAGAACGCCTTTATCTTTTGAAGAACCAGCACAGTTCAAAAGAATATCAACACGACCAAATTTGTCCTCAACAGCTTTTGCGGCTGCATTAATATCTTCAGTAGAAGTGACATCACATTTGATGGCGAAAACTTCCTTAGCTCCGGCTGCTTCAAGTTCAGGTTTGAATTCTTCAAGTCTTTCCATGCGGCGAGCGAGAATAGCTAGTTTAGCACCCTGACGCGCAAAAGCGAGTGACATTTGCTTGCCAAGACCAGAGCTAGCCCCAGTAACAACAGCAACTTTATCGGATAAATCAAACATTTTTTTCCTCCTTAATGACTTCCTCTAATTATAATCAAAGCGCATAGTTCTAGTCAAGCGAGATTCCATGTGTTATACTAAATTTATTGCCGACTTAGCTCAGCTGGTAGAGCAACGGTTTTGTAAACCGTAGGTCGTCGGTTCAAACCCGACAGTCGGCTCCATTTTTTTGCTCACGAAGTGAGCAAAAAGGAGACACCGAAGGTGTCTTATTTTTTGCTTGCAAAAAATATGGAGTCGAGTGATAGCGAGCACACGTGCGAGCGTCCAGTCGCTCAATTCTATTTGCTTTTACTCCTCAGTATGTTATAATAGCAAAGCATCTTTCGAATCCCGAAAGATAGTACATCCAAAACAAAGGAGGGTATATATGCCGACGGTACTCAAAGAACTTTCAAACGACATGTTTCTCACGGCCGAGAAAAAAGGTCACGACACCCATTATTATGTCAGGAGACAAATGTCTCCGACCAACAGTATTAGAATTGCCGAAATCTGTCAGCACAAGAATGATGGTTCCATCAAAGATATCTATTTCATGATGGAGGAAGATATGTTGGCAGACATGTTAAAGGGGAGCGGCTTTGCTAATGCAGAAGACCTCGCTACGAGAATCAGACAATGTTCAATCTATCTACCCAAACCGTGCCACCAGGCCACAGTTGCGCTCGAAACCAGCGCTATTATGGTTTGAATACCCAAGCCGATCGTCCGCATCTACGTAAGAAGCCAGCGTAAATGCGGCTAAGATCCCCCTCCGGGGCCCTGTAATTTAGGGCCCCATTTTTTATTGTTGTAAAATTTACATTTTTAGCATAATTACTATTGACACCCCACATATAGTGCTATATATTATCTATAAGACACTATATCTAGCGTCATACAAGCCAAAAAAACACAGCATAAACGAAATACATTTTGAAGGAGGTATATTTCTTATGTTCCGAAAAATAACTAAGCGTGATGGCAAAATCGTCAACTTCAACCCTGAAAAAATCGTTGAAGCCATCGAAAAAGCAGGTCTTGCAACCGAAGAGTTCAAGTCCGATCGCGCAAAAGCTCTCGCCGACAAAGTCTTGAAGAAAGCCGAAGAGACAATCACTAAGCGCACCCCAAGCGTCGAGCAGATCCAAGACATTATCGAACAAGTTTTGATGGAATCTGCATTCAAAAAGACCGCACGCGCATTTATCACCTATCGCCAAGAGCGTTCTCGCGTTCGCGAAGCCAAATCTGACCTCATGAACATCTACAAAACCATTTCACATGCAGATGCTTCAGAAGATTCAGACGTTAAGCGCTCCAACGCAAACGTCGACGGCAACTCCGCCATGGGCAAAATGCTCCAATTCGGCGCAGAGGGTTCAAAAGTTTTCGCAAAAACTTTGCTTCTTCGTCCAGATATCGCAGCCGCTCACGATAATGGCGACATTCACATCCACGATTTGGATTTCTATGCAACCGGCACCTTGACCTGCTGCCAATCCGATCCAATCAAGATGTTTGAAAACGGCGGATTCAACACTGGCCACGGCCATCTCCGCACCCCAAATTCAATCACCGCTTATGGCGCACTCGCCGCAATCCTTCTTCAGGCAAACCAAAACGAACAACATGGTGGGCAATCTATTCCAAACTTTGACTATGCTATGGCACCTGGTGTCAACAAGTCATATCGTAAGGCTTTGAAACGCAACCTAGACAAATACAACAAATTCGCAGACAAAAAACTCGACCTAGAAGTTAAAGATACTTTTGATTACGGCGACGACAAAGCAGTCGAAAAAGCCAAATTCCCTAAAGTAGTTATCGACGCAGCCAAGGAAGACGTCGAACGCGAAACCTTGCAGGCTATGGAAGCATTCGTCCACAACTTAAACACGATGCATTCCCGCGCTGGTGCACAGGTCCCATTCACCTCAATCAACTTCGGCACCGACACATCTGAAGCTGGCCGCCTCGTCTCAAAAGATCTTCTTCAAGCAACCGAAAACGGTCTTGGCAAAGGCGAAACTCCAATCTTCCCAATCTCCATTTTCAAGGTCAAAGAAGGTGTCAACTACAACCCAGGCGATCCAAACTACGATCTTTTCAAACGCTCTATGGAAGTCTCTGCAAAGCGCCTCTTCCCGAACTTCTGTTTCATCGACGCACCATTCAACTTGCAATACTACAAACCAGGTGACTACCGCACCGAAATCGCAACCATGGGCTGCCGCACTCGCACTATTGGCTCCATCTTCCCAGAGTCAAATGGTATCGTAACTGGCCGTGGTAACTGTTCATTCACAACCATCAACCTTGTTCGCATTGGTATCAAAAACGGTATCGCTCTTGGCGAAAGAAAAGAAGCCGACTGGGATGGCTTCTACCACGAACTCGATGAGAAGATGGATCTCGTAAAAGATGAACTTCTCGAACGCTTCGAATTCCAAGCCAACCAACACGTTCGCAACTTCCCATTCCTCATGGGTCAAGGAAACTGGTTCGGCTCTGAAAAGCTTAGCCCAAATGACACCCTCCGCGACGTCATCAAACACGGCACCCTCTCCATCGGCTTTATCGGCCTCGCTGAAACTCTCGTAGCTATGATTGGCAAACACCACGGCGAAGACGAAGAAGCTCGTGAACTCGGCCTCGACATCATCACCCACATGCGTGAAAAATGTGATGCCTACTCCAAAAAGTACAAACTAAACTTTACCCTTCTTGCAACCCCAGCCGAAGGTATTGCTGGCCGCTTCACCAAGATCGATCGCCGAGAATTCGGAAAAATCAAGGGCGTTACCGACAGGGAATTCTACACCAACTCATTCCACGTCCCAGTTTATTATCCAATCTCTGCATTTGATAAGATCGAAATTGAGGCTCCATATCACAACCTTTGCAACGCAGGCCATATTACCTATATCGAGCTCGATGGTGATCCATCACAAAACATCGACGCCTTCGAAGCAGTCATTCGCAAGATGCATGATTGTGGCATTGGCTACGGTTCCGTCAACCACCCAGTAGATCGCGATCCAGTCTGTGGCTTCTCTGGCATTATCGCTGGCGACACCTGCCCATGCTGCCATCGTAAAGAAGGTGACGTGCCATTTGAACGCCTCCGCCGCATCACTGGCTACCTCGTTGGTTCTCTCGATCGCTGGAATGATGCAAAGAAAGCTGAGGAAAAGGCTCGCGTCAAACACTCAGTGACCGGTTGCTACACCCCAGCCGAAAAAGCTGCTCGTGAAGCCGCCAAGAAAACAGCCGGCGCAATGAAGGGCAAAAAATAATGCAAATACGATTATCTGGTCCATTGGAGCATGATAGTATCGTCAACGGGTACGGCCTTCGGGCCGTACTCTGGACTCAAGGCTGCTATATCCACTGCAAAGGTTGCCAAAATTCAGAAACTTGGGATCCAGAAGGCGGCTTTCTCGTCGACGTCGAAGACGTAAAAGAGGAACTTAGAAAGTTTAAAGGACAAGCCGGCATCACATTCTGTGGCGGCGAGCCATCCGTCCAGGCCGAAGCCTGCAAAGAGATTGCCGATTTCTGCCGAAATGAACTCGGCTGGAACGTCTGGAGCTTCTCCGGATATACCTATGAACAGCTCAAAGAGCGTGGCGGCGCTGCCTGGGAATTCGTCAAATCTCTCGACGCCCTAATCGATGGACCATTCATACTTGAACAACGCGATTTGACCCTGAAATTCCGTGGCTCCCGCAACCAGAGACTACTCCATCTCGAGCACGGAACCGGCAAAATCCTTTCGATAGAATAATAAACTTTGATATAATAAAACCATGAGAATTACTGTTTTAGGCGCAGGTGCGTTTGGCTCGGCTCTCGGCCATATTTTGGAGAGTAAAGGAAATGAAGTCACATATTTTTCTCCAACCATGAAAATCACCATGGAGGAAGCTCTGAAAGATGCCGAGACAGTACTTCTTGCGGTTCCGTCCAAAGCGCTGCCAGAAGTTATTCCAAAAATCCCAAAAGATTTACCACTTATCGTCGCAACCAAAGGAATCCTAGACACTTCTATCTTTGATGAATTTAACGACGTTTCCGTGCTTTCCGGCCCAGGATTTGCCGCAGATATCGAAAAACACTTAAAAACCAATCTAACCACCACCGACACTCGCGTCCGTGATCTATTTGAAACCAATTGGCTAAAATTTGACATGACCGGAGATACAAAAGGGGTTCTCCTTTGCGGTGCGCTAAAGAATATTTACGCAATCTATGCCGGCCTCCACAATTTGAAGCCAGGCACCGATACCCATGAAAAGTTTCTTCGCGACATAGCTGAAGAGATGAAGGCGGTATTATTCGCAAACGGCGCCAATCCAAAAACCGTCGACCTATCCTGTGGTAAGGGTGACCTTCGCTTGACCTGCGACTATCCATCAAGAAACTACGAGTTTGGCCAAAAACTAATCGGAAACCCAGATTACAAACCGGAAAAGACCGTCGAAGGTGTGACCGCACTCCACAAAGTCAAAGCCGGAGGAATCAAGGTTCCAGCCGCAGCCGGAACTTTGAAACATCTAATGCAAGAAAGCGACAAATGGGCCTAAATCCAAAGCAAAAGGAAGCCGTCGAATATTTGGAGGGCCCACTTTTGGTTATTGCGGGTCCTGGAACTGGCAAAACCCAACTCCTCTCTGAAAAAGTTAAATACATCCTCGAAAACACCGACACAAATCCGGAAAACATTTTGTGTTTGACCTTCACTGAAGCCGGCGCGCTCAACATGCGCGAACGTATCAAGACCATCACTGGTGATCCAAAAGCTGCCAGCAAGGTCAATATTGGCACCTACCATGCTTTTGGCTCCGATATTTTAGCCGAATACAAGAATTTTTCTGATGAATACGATCGCCGCCTCGACGCACCAATCGATGAAATTATTCAATACAAGTTAATCAAAGAAATCCAAGACAATCTCCCAGGCAGAGACATTCTTCATGGTGACAAGATTAGTGACATTGTCGACACCATTTCGTCCGCCAAATCCGCCGGGCTCACGGCCGAAGATTTAGCCATCATCGCAAAGCAGAACATCGAAGATTCAAAAGCTATCAGCAACTTTGCCAACCTCTGTTTCAAAAACATCGTTCCACGAAAATTTCAAGAATCCTTGGACGGCGCATATCAACCACTTTATGACGAATTAAAATCATATGCCGACATCCCACCAATCTTAAAAACCATTGATCGCTCTATCAAGCATCTCGTCACAACTCTTGGTGACGCCATTTCCGAAGCCACAGAAACCGGAAAAATCACGCCTTTATCAAAATGGAAAAAGGATAATTTTGATCTTGATGAAAACGGCAACTATCGACTCTCCGACCGCATTGCCAACAAAAAACTGACCAGCCTCGCTATCGTTATGGGGAAGTATAACGACCGCCTGAAAGAAGATGGCTTGTTCGATTTTGACGATATGATCAAAGAGGCCGCCGAAGCCTTGAAGCGTGACAACGGTTTTCGACTCACGCTTTCCGAGCGCTATCAATATATCCTACTAGACGAGTTCCAGGATACAAACCCATCACAGTTTGAAATTATCAAGCAGCTCACCGATTACGAAAAACCAGTCATTATGGCCGTGGGCGATGATGATCAGGCAATCTACGAATTCCAAGGTGCATCAGCAACCATTCTATCCCAGTTCGAAGAGCATTATAATGCAAAAACCGTAACTCTCGTCGAGAACTACCGTAGCACCCAAGAAATCCTCGACTTCTCAAGAACCATCATTAGCCAAGTCGACGATGGTACCCGTTTTGGCGACAAAATCTTGCACGCCAATAAAGAATTAGAAGGCCCATCACAAATCTCGCGCCATGAATTCCTATCCTCCGACACCGAATATGCATTCGTTGCCGACAGCATCGAAAAACTAATAAAATCCGGCGTAAAGCAAACTGACATTGCCGTCATCGCACCAAAGCACAAGTTCTTACTTAGCCTTCTGCCATTCTTAAGAGCTCGAAAGTCCATCAATATCGCCTATGAAAAGAGCGATAATCTCCTCGAAAACGACGCAATCCATGAAATCCTCACCATCTCAAAATTCGTCCAAGACATCGCTAGCGAAAAACCATCCAAAACCAGCGTCCTCGAAATTATGTCTTTCCCATTCTGGGGCCTCTCGATGCTAACCGTTATTAACACAATTAACCGTGCCAAAGACAACAAAAAATCCGCTCTGGAATATCTCGCCGAATCCGAAGACGAAAAAATCAAAGAAGTCGCAAACTTTATCGCAAACCTCGTCGCCAAATCTTTTGAAGCCCCACTCGAAATCTTCCTAGACTATCTCATTGGCGCATCAGAACTAAACGGCTATCGCTCACCGTTTTTGGAATACTACACCTCAAAAGACGAATACAAAGCTTTTGAGTTATACGAAAACCTCGCAACTCTCCGCAGCAAGCTTTCCAAACATTTTACTGGCAAGAATCAGATTAGGCTTAAGAGTCTCGTCGAGATGGTAAATGATTATGAAGACGCCGAAAAGCCAATCTCCAGCACTAGTCCATATCGCGACTCCGAGAACGCTGTCCAAATTATGTCCGCACACAAAGCCAAAGGTCTCGAATTTGAATATGTCTTCATTATTTCCGCAGACCACAACTCCTGGGGCAAGGGAAAAGGCGGAAACAACCTCCTGGCCCTGCCAAAAAATCTCATCCAGATTCGTCACACCGGCATCACCGACGGGGAACGACTACGTCTCCTCTATGTTGCAGCAACCCGTGCCAAAAAGCACCTTGTCATAACTTCAGCTCTCAAAGATTTTACAGAAAAGAACCTCGCAAGGCTCGAATATCTTGGCGAATATGTCGTGAAGGATGACGACGGCGCCGAAAAGGTCCTCAGCCCATCCCTCCCAGACCAATACGTCACTTGTCACTACGAAGAGAGCGCCGAGAAAAACTCCGAAAATATCAAAAACTGGCTGAGTCGCTACGTCATTTCTACCCCTGATATGGATGCAATCTATAAAGAACGCGTCAAGAATCTTAGCCTCTCCCCAACCATGCTGACCAACTTCATCGACATTGTCTATGCTGGCCCACAAGAATTCTTTAAGCAAACCGTTCTTCGCGCACCGATGGAGCCAAGCACCGAAAGTACCGAATACGGAAACCTGATCCACGCCACATTTGAAGAAGTGACCAAACATAATATCTCC
The DNA here is from genome assembly GCA_946404685.1 of uncultured Candidatus Saccharibacteria bacterium. Taxonomy (GTDB): domain Bacteria; phylum Patescibacteriota; class Saccharimonadia; order Saccharimonadales; family Saccharimonadaceae; genus Nanosyncoccus. The sequence goes on from CAMJEK010000007.1 coordinate 14,736, forward strand.
GACGACGAAGCTGTCGAATTCTTCATGAAGAAACTGGTCGAAATCGACGCCGAACCAGAAATACTCTCGAGACTTCGCGAGAAGGGCCCAGTTGCAATCAGCACCTCGCTCAAAACATTTGGAAACGTCATCCGCAGCGGCAAAGCCGAGGTGAACTTCGCCCCAGAAAAGCTCGCCATCGAAGGTGTTCCAATCGTCGGCCGTATCGACCATATCAACATTAACGAAGAAGACAAAACTATCGAGGTCTACGACTACAAGACTGGCAACTACCATGCTGAAAAATGGGAGAACCAACCAACCCTCTACAAATACATGCTCCAGCTTGGCTTCTATAAACTTTTGCTCAACCTCTCACCAACCTACTCGAAATACAAAGTCACCCGAGCCCACATCCTATTCGTAAACCCAGATAAAGAAGACGAAGTCCATGACAAGATCTATGAATACACCGACGAGAGCGAAAAAGAATTAATCGCGCTTATTAAAGTCGTTTATAAACACATGACTACTCTTGACTTTGTCAAAAACCCAGAATTATTTATCGCTCCAGACAGCCAAAAACGCGTCAAAGATATCCACGAATTCGTAGAAAAACTCTGCCAAAACTAAATCGCTCATGCTTGAAACAGGGGTGAGAATGTGGTAATATAGCAAAAGCAACAAAATCGACGTTTTGTTTTCTGTACCTTATAGAAAGGGGGTGAAATGATTGGGAATAGTATACGACCCTAGAACAGGCGAGACAAAAGTCTATGGAGGAACAGCCGAAGAAATCAGAGCAATGGATGCGCATCTTCAGGAAATCCATACGTACGAATCTCGGGGCGGAGTCTCGGCAGGCTCAATGAACGATGCTGCAAAAAGAGAATCTACCGGATTTTTCGCCGGAAACGGCAACCTGGGCCGCTCAGGCGAACCAAACAAATGGTTCGGCCTGCTCTAATCCAACCAATCAGATTAATGCAAGCTTGGTTTTTAGCTTGCATTTTTCTTTACATTTTTATAATTCTATGCTAAAATAATCTGTAATTATGGCAAAAAAGAATAATACTAAACGCAAACTCGTAGGCCTCGTCTCTGAGGAATCTGGCGTTCGTGCATACTACACGAAGAAAAACACCATGAATACCCCAGACAAACTCAGCTTGAAGAAATATGATCCAGTCTTGAGAAAACATGTCGTCTTCACCGAAACCAAGAAAAATCTTGGCCGCAACGAAGTCAAAGAGAAGAAACGCTAAAATAAGCCCCAAGGGGCTTATTTTTTTGCCAAAACCATGTTATAATTCGTTTAGTATTTTTGAGGACCATAAAGACTTGGCCTGAGCGGCCCGGAGCGTGTCCGAAAAAATACAAAACGATTAACAGTTAGGGGCGTAGTACAACGGTTAGTATAGCGGTCTCCAAAACCGTAGATATGAGTTCGATTCTTGTCGCCCCTGCCAAACCAAAAAACTAGCACCATTGCTAGTCTTTTTTATGTCTTGATTTTTAAAAATGTTTATGCTATATTTTAACCATAAAAGGTCAACACAAAAATGAAAAAATTTATTCTTGGAGCTATATTAATAATTGCTTGCTGTTTTGTTAAAGCGACCCCAACATTTGCACTAGACTATGTTGAAGTAAACAATTTTTCCTCCCTATATTCAGCACTTCGACCACAAGATTCAGCAGTCAAACTAACAAGCAATATTACGGCCACCGGTAACCTCTTTGCAACAAAGGGCACAACCCTAGACCTAAACGGCCACACGCTAAATATGGCAACCAACGTGTTTGTCATCTTAGAAAATGCGACAATCCTCGATAGCTCCGCCGAAAAAACCGGCAAAATAAACAGCAATGCAAGCTTCGCAATCCAGATTGGCAACTCAACTCGCGCCGGTAACCTTACTGTCGAATCAGGCGAACTCTATTTCACGGGCAGTTATGGTATTAGAGTCATGGGCGGATCGAGCCTAACCATGGATGGCGGCTCCGTAAGCGCCAAGTATTTTACTGTCTACAACCAAGGAACAACCACCATAAACGAGGGTGAAGTTCGCGCAAGAGATGATGTGACCATACAAAACTACACCGATGCCATCCTTGAAATCAACGGCGGCAAAATCATCACCGACGCAGACGCTCAAGCTATCAACATGTACGGCTCCTGCAAGGCCACAATGAACGGCGGCGAAATCATCGCTATGAATTACAGTGGAAACGGCATCATGATGTTCAAAGATACCGAATTTATCATGAATGGCGGAAAAATCACAACCATTGGCGCAGCAATTCTCGGAAATGGTAGCGTAGACGGCGACAATGAAGGTACAAACGCTAAAATCACAATCACCGGCGGCGACATCAAGGCTACAGGCGATACTGCAATCTATATTCCGCAGCCGAACGGCGTCACAACCATCTCCGGCGGAACCATTGAAGGGACAACAGCAATCGAAATCCGCGCCGGAACCCTCAACATCTCTGGTGGCACCTTGACCGGAACTAGCGACACCTACAACGTAATATTCAACACTAACGGCAGTACAACAACGGGCGCAGCAGTCGCAATCGCGCAGCATACAACAAAGCTACCAATCAACGTCTTAATCTCTGGCGGAAACTTTACCGCCCCAACCGCGCTCAGCTTCGCAAATCCACTCGGAAATTCCGAAGAAGACCTCGAGAAAATCACCATCGAAATAACTGGCGGCAACTTCGACTCCACAAGCGCCGAAACCATCACAATGGTTGAGCCAAGAAAATTTATTACTGGCGGTTCATTTGATGAGAATATCGGTGAATTTGTGCCAGACGATTACGTCGTAGTCGAAGAAGCGGGAAGATTTGTCGTAAAATCCGCCCAATCTTTGCAGCCAGTCGTAACCGACCCAGAAGATGACGAATCCGAAATTGCCGTCCCAAACACCGGTAGCATCGCAAAAGAAGACCAAGGCGCAAACCTCTTCCACATATTCGAACCAATTGCGCTCTGGGTCCTAATGCTCGCCGTATCACGCAAAACCGGCAAAATGATCGCTCAAAAAATCACATCTGAATAACAGTGTGATATAATAAAGACATTATGGAAGGTAAAAAAGTACAAAAGCCACGCGCACTCCTGGTCTTTGGTGCACCATGCAGTGGCAAAACAACTTTTGCGGAGAAATTCGCAAAACGCTTCGGGGTCGCTTTCTACGATCTTGATGCAATCAAAAATGACTTCGCTTTGACCCGCAAAGTCACCCTACTATTAGTTGAGCAAGTCGCAAAAACTGGCCAAACCATCGTTATCGAAGGTGGCGTCGGAACAGAAAAGGAGCGCGAAGAGATGCGTCGCATCCTTCATGCCTTTGGCTACTCAGTTTCAACCATCTGGATTCAAACCGATGTTGCCACAATTAGAGCTCGCTTGAAGAATAAATACAAAAGCGTCAGCAAAGCCAAAGAAGTCTTCGACGAAACCGTTTCAAGACTCGAGGCTCCAGCCGAAGATGAAAACCCAATTATTCTTTCTGGCAAACACACATTCGAAACTCAGGTTCGCCACACCTTAGCCGCTCTCGCCGAATAATGATCATAGAAGACAAAGAATTTGGCGAGGTAATCGTAAGAAAAAGCCCGCTTTCAAGAAGCATTAGATTTTCAATCTCAACTTCCGGACGACTTCAAATGTCAGTACCAAGTTCGACCCCAAATCTTTTTATCAAGCGCTTCCTCAGCCTAAATCGCAAAACCATTCGCGAAAAACTCCCAGTGAAAGACCCAGGGACCCAAAAAGCCCGAGATTACCAAAAGAAACAACTCATGAAAAAGGCGAAAGAATACCTTCCATACCGCCTAGAATATCTAGCCAAGCTCTATGGCTACAAATACGAAAAATGCCGCCTAACCCACGCTAATACGCGCTGGGGCAGTTGCTCATCGACCAAAACTATATCTCTAAATATCGGACTCATGAAAGTCCCAGAGCCTCTTCGAGACTACGTCATCACCCATGAATTGGCCCATCTAAACCATATGGATCATTCTCCGGCTTTCTGGGCCGAAGTTGGCGAACACGACAAGAATTACAAGGACCACCGTCGAAAGCTCAAAGCCTTCAGCCCTGGAGTCTAGGATTATATACGGTTAGCGAAGACAATAGTGCGCTCGGTGGCATCGCCACCACCAAGCATCGTACCAGCACAAGTCATGAGGGAGATAGAGTATTGAACTCCATTATTGATGGCCTTAACGACCTTATTCATCTTGATGTCGCCCTTAGGAATGGTGATATTATCAGCAACAACATAGTTTTGAACTTCACCATCAACGAAGATCGTAAAGGTTGAACCCTTAGAAAGGCCAGCTAGCCCGCCGAAGAGATTAGACTTATTGTGTGCATAGTAGAATCTGCCGCCTTTATAGCGAGCAACAAGGTTATCAGGAGTCCATTCGGTCGTGCTAGAGTCAACAATTTGGATATTGCGACCGAGAATAGAAATAGAATTCGTAGCGGAAACAGGGGTAGAAGAATATTGGACAGGGGCAGGAGTAAATGAAGAACTATAGCTAGAATGAATCGCACCAGTATCGATTTCATCGATAAGAGAAACCTGAGCAAAATCGCGCCCAGTATTCATCTCGAGCAAACCATAGGCATTCTCAGCTTCAGTATTGCCAACAAAACCGAAACCTAGTCCAGTGACTACGGTAGCGATAATCAAATTAAACAAAAAAATCCGCGGGTTAATACCTCCGCGGCTATTTTTTATAGCCTTCATATACGTCTCCCAATCAGTATATACATATATTATAGCACAAAAAGCATAAAAAGTAAAGGGTTTGCAACCAAATTGCTCATGCTATAATAGGGAAAAGGAGTTATATGGGTGCTAGATCGAAGCGCGTAAAAGCCGTTATCACAGCTATTTATGCCGTATTTTTTAGTGTCTACCTCTATATCGGCTTCCAACCGGCCGAAGCCGTCTCTTATGAATCCTCAGGAATTTTAAGCATCCCAAGTATCAATCTGACCTCTGAAGTTGCTAAGCTCGAGCTCACAGACCACCAGCTCGTCACCCCTCAGACCATCCCTGGTTCCTACTACAAGTGGAAATCAAAAGTCCTCATTATTGGTCATTCAACCACCATCTTTTCAGATCTAGAATCGGTCAAAATCGGCGAAAAAATCGAATACAATGACGAAAAATATATCATATATGATATAAAAACCCTGCCAAAAGAGGCCGTAGACATGGAAGAAATCCTCAAAAAATCTCCTGAAAAGACTATTGTTGTCATGACCTGCGCCGGAGAACCAATCGGCAACCTCGACGCCACCCACCGCCTCATCGTCTATGCGAAGATTGCTAAATAAAACACTTGATTAATATAAACTGTTTATGCTTAAATATAGTAAATAAGCAGGATTTTTTATGATGGCAACCAAGAAAACCACAAAGAAAGCCACGACCAAAGCAGCTCAAACCAAGAAACCAGCCGTAAAAGCAGTCAAAACCGCTAAAAAGAGCGAATATGTTCCACGCACCTACAAAAAAGGCCTCATTTTCGTCTTGATCGGAATCCTCGGCCTCGTTCTCATCGGCGGCTATTTCTTCTCAGTCTGCAAAAAATAACACAATAATAAAAACAGGCTTCGGCCTGTTTTTTTATGCCAACAAAAATGGCTGGAGCGGAAGGATTCGAACCCTCGAATGGCGGGACCAGAACCCGCTGCCTTACCACTTGGCGACGCTCCAACGTGACCCTATTTTACCATATCTTCGATAAATAATCCATGCTATAATCAAAATATGTCTAGCAAGAAAGTTTTTACGAAGGAAGAACTCGAAACCCTTTCTTCTGAAGAAATAATCAATAAAATTCAACACGAAAATTACTCTCTTCTGAAATCTCTTGGCGGCGAGAAGCTCCGCAAGGAAATGGTTCCTGTCGGTAAAGCCTGCCACGCCATCATTAATCATTTCTACAATGTCGGTCCCGTAAAATCCGAAGCCGAACGCGAGAAAAAGGCAAAACGAAAGATTGTAAAAACCTTGAGCCGCATTTCTCCGGCCACCTATAGCACCGAAGAAATCAAAAAACACTCCAAAAATGGCCTCGTCCTCGGTTTTAACCACCCATCTCTCGGCGAAGTGCTAAGAATCCTAACCATGAAAGTTGACGCACTCCCAGATAAGCCAGTCCTATTCCCAGTCAATCTCCCATGGTACGAATCAATCGCTAGAGATTACGATAGGCTTATTGGCCTTGGCATAATAATCACCCCAACCATCACCCCGTCAACCTGGAAAAAACTCGAGATCAAAGAAGGTCACGAACTATTCGAGATCGCCTCAAAAATCAAACACGATTTCCGCGACATCTACACAAATCTCTCTCATGACAACGTAAAGCACGGTGGAGTCATCGCTGTTGCCCCATCCGCCACCCGCCAAGCCACCGTCTTCAAGACCAAAAAGGTCTACGACAAAAAAGAAGACATCATCCCAACCATGTCCGTTCTCGCAATCAAGCTCTACAAAGATCCAAAAATGAGCTGCGACTTCCTTCCTATTGCCGTCAAACCACCAGAGAAATTCAAACGTGGTCTCAACCTCTTCAAGAAATACGAGCTTATTCCGGGCGAAATTATGACCGCCGAAGAGATTAAAAAAACATACTTCAAAGGCAAAGATCCAAAGCGCCTCGAAGGGTTCGACTACGAGTTCCACAAGCGTATCGCCGACAAACTTCCAAAAAGCCTTTGGTACTAAAAGAAATCTGGCCGAGAAATCGGCCATTTTTCTATATAATTATCTTCACAAACCAATAATTAAATGCTATAATCTTGACAAGTCTGGTAACAGACTTTTTTTAATAAGGAGTTAACAATGGCCAAAGCGAAAATCACTCGCATCAAAGCTAACGACTCTAAAAACACCGATTCTAAGGCCGATGAACCGGTCATAACTCGGAAAAAAGTCGTCCTAAAAGACAAAAAACAAGAAAAAACCGAAAAGAAACTTAAAAAAGAAGCAGAAAAGTCAGAGAAAAAGAATGAAAAGAAAGCATTCATTCTTTTCCGTCCATTCATCGCTGTAGGCCACTACCTACGTGATTCATGGCGCGAAATTCGCCAAGTTCGCTGGCCAAATCGCAAAGCCACCTGGAAAATGGTGCTTGCCGTGATTGTCTACACAGCAATCTTCGCCACAATCTTGGTTCTTCTCGACATGCTCTTCCAATTTATATTTAGCAAAATCTTAGGATAAGGAGAAATCATGGCAGTAAACCGTTATGATGATACACGTGCTTGGTATGCTATCTCAACCTACAGCGGCTACGAAGACAAAGTCGCAGATTCTATCAACCAACGTGTCAACACCGTGGAAATGGCCGACAAAATCTTTGAAGCCATCGTTCCAAAAGAAAAACAAATCGAAATTAGAAACGGCAAACGCAAAATTGTCGATCGCAAAATTTTGCAAGGCTATGTACTAGTCGAAATGAAACTTTCAGATGAAACCTGGTACATTATTCGTAATACCCCAGGTGTCACCGGTTTCATTGGCACCGGCACCCAGCCAACCCCAGTTTCCGAAAAGGAAATTGCTAAAATCAAGAAACGCATGGGCGTTGAAGATCCAAAATTCTCCGTCAAATACGAAATTGGCGAAGTTGTCTCCATCACCGATGGTCCATTCAAGGGCTTCGACGGTACCGTTTCCGAAATCGATGCCGCCAAAGGCAAGCTCAAAGTTATGGTTTCAATGTTTGGCCGCGAAACACCAGTCGAACTTGACGCACTTCAAGTTAAACAATTGTAATTTTAAAGAATTTATAGTATAATAATTCACAAGTTACGCACTATTATTAATCTAAGTAAGAAAGCATACTATGGCAGAAAAGAAAGTTATCGGCAACCTCAAGTTGCGCGTTCCTGGTGGCAAGGCCACCGCAGGCCCTCCGGTTGGTTCAACCCTCGGTCAATGGGGCCTCAACATGATGGATTTCATCAATCCATTCAATGAAGCCACTAAAGAATTCATGGGCAAAAACGTTATCGTTCACATCCGTGTCTTCGATGATCGCACCTTCGATTGGAAATGCCTTGGTCAACCAGTAGACGACCTCATCCGCGAAGCAATCAAAATTGAAAAGGGTTCAGGAAAACCAAACGTCGACAAGGTCGGCAAAATCACCAAAGCCCAGCTCAAAGAAATTGCAGAGAAGAAGATGGATCAATTCAACGCCAACGACATCGATGCAGCAATCAAAATCGTTGCCGGCACCGCTCGTTCAATGGGCGTCGAAGTAATCGACTAATTAAGGAGCAACCCCCTAAAAAGGGTTGCTTTTTGTTGCAAAATATAATAAAATATATGCATTATTAATTCATGTTGGGAGAGCATAGCTCGCTATCACCACAGAAAGGATATACTATGGCTGAAGAAGAAGCCAAACTTGAGACTCCTGTTGTCGAAGAACAAGCTGTCGAAACAGAAGAAAAATTTGCCAAATCTGGCAAAAAATCCAAAAAGCACATCGAGGAAGTCAAAGCAGAAGAAGAGCGCCAAGAGCGCAAAGCAACTCGTGCCGCTGAAGAAAAAGCTGCTGCCGAGAAACCAAAAGGTGCCAAACCAGTCACCCGTCCAAAGATTGAACGCCGTGGCAAATCATACCAAGAAAAAGCTAAGCTCATCGAAAAAGGCAAATTCTATAGCTTGAAAGATGCTATCGAACTAGCTATCAAAACCAACCCATCAAAATTCGACGCTAGCCTCGAAGCTCACGTCCGTCTTGGTGTTGACCCACGTCAAGCAGATCAAAACATCCGCACCACTATCGTTCTTCCAAACGGTAACGGTAAAACCGTTCGTGTTGCTGTCTTCGCCCCACTCGACGTTTGCAAAGCCGCCAAAGCAGCTGGTGCAGACATCGCTGAAGATGAAGAATTCTTGAAGCAACTCGAAAAAGGCGTCATCGATTTCGACGTCCTTATCTCAACCCCAGCTTACATGCCAAAACTTGGTAAGTTCGCTCGTCTTCTTGGTCCAAAAGGCCTCATGCCAAATCCAAAAGCCGGAACTGTTACTATGGATGTCGAAAAAGCTGTCAAAGAATCTAAAGCTGGTAAAGTTGAATACCGTGTCGACAAACAATCTATTGTCCACATCGGCCTAGGCAAAACCTCCTTTGGTACCGACAAGCTTCTTGAAAACGCCAACGTCTTCTTTGAAAGCTTGAAGGCCCAAAAGCCAGCCAGCCTCAAAGGCACCTATGTAAAGTCCGTCTTCGTGACAACCACCATGGGTCCATCAATCTCTGTAGAAAATCTCTACAACTAATTCAAAAAGAGCCCTAATTTCGGGGCTCTTTTTTGTGCTACAATAAGCTTATGGAAAACGTACAAAATATCGAATTTATCATCGCCCTAGTTCTAGGCCTCTTCGCCTGCTTCTTCGGCTACAAACTTAAGAAGGTTATATTCTTTATCGCCTGGTTCTTAATCGGTTATTCGATCATGACCAAAATCATGCCATATATTAACGACAGCGCTCCAATGATTGCCGAGTCCGAACTATATCAGTTCCTACTTCCAATCGCCGGCGGCGTCCTCCTCTCGATGTTTGGTTTCTCTATCGAAAAACTCTGCGTCGCACTCCTAGCCTTCTTCGCCGTTGTCGCATTCGCAATCAACCAATTCGGAATTAGCGGGGAAGTGCTCGCCGTTGCTGCAATTATCGGCGTATTCGCCGGCGCTCTCGCCACTACTATGATGAAACCAGCCACCATCCTCGTCACTGCAATTGCTGGCGGCATCGTAGCAGCCGATTCAATCATGAAAATTTTCCCAGGCATCCCATACGCTCAGTATTATTATTTGATCTTCCTCGGGATCACCGCCGTTGGCACCATCTTCCAATTCGTCAACGCAAAAAATGCCTAAACTCGCAAATCCATCATACTTATGCTAAAATAGACCAAAAGGAAGGTTTGTTATGCAAAAAATAAAACTCGGAGCTTTGTTCGCACTTTGTGCTTCACTTATAGCTTGCGCAAACGTCTCAGCAGACGGCGACAATATTTTGACGGTTAATGCCGACGTCACCACCAAAATATCCCTGATTTTAAGTCAGGAACAAATGAATTTCACTTTCGAAGATGGAGCATTCCAATCAAGCGGCGTCACCATCACCGGAAGCACCAACAGCTCCCGCGGCTACAAAATTAGCGTTCAAGCCAACCTTCCATACACTGAACTCAAACATCAAAAAGTCACCATCCTAGACAACATTCCAGCCATCGCTGAACCAATGCAATCGTCAGCCTTCCCGGAATCCGGTTGGGGCTATAGCACCGACGCGACATTATTCAAACCTCTCACAATTGAACCTGCCACAGCCTTCGAAACAGCCGTAAACGGCCGTGTCGACCATACTTTTACGACCGGCATCAAAGCCAGTACCACCCTTCCAGCCGGTATTTATACAAACGAATTTCTCTTTAGTATCGTCGCAAATCCAACCGCAACCTCTCTCGAAATGGCCTATGAAGATTCCGGAGCCGAAAGAGTAACGGTCGGAAACGGACAATACTTCACGATGCAGGGCATGACTCCAGAAATCTGCGCCATGGTCGACGATATCCCATCCGAAATCCAAGCCGTCGACGTCCGCGACAGTAAACTCTACTGGATCACCAAACTCGCCGATGGTCACTGTTGGATGACTCAAAACCTCGACTTCGATCTTGATTCAAACGTTGCATTAACATCAGACACTACAAATCTCAAAACTGTTAGCTCTTGGACCCCATCGGTAAGCACTACTACCGTCAATGAAGCACCTGGCGTAACATGGCCAACCCAACCAAGAGTCGATCCACGATCACTAGAAATTGGCGACAACTATCAATATGGCAACAGTTCCGCTCTGAGAAATGTACCATACGATGAAAGCGGACAACATGGCCACGTTGGCAACATATATACATGGATGGCCGCCATTGCTACAAACGACGGAACAGCATTTGTCCACACGACTATGGGTCACCCGGAACGCGTTCCACAAGATTCAATTTGTCCGAAAGGATGGAGACTCCCAACCATAACAGATAGCGACCACACAAAGAAAAATTCCGACAATGAATTTGCTAGATTAAACTATCTATACAACGAAGACTCATCGACAAGCAATACTGGCCTATATTCAGCACCACTATATTTCACAACCGCAGGTTATGGCTGGGCGGCTGGATATTATGGTGGCATCTACGCATATCAAGGCCGATATGGTGAATACTGGGCCTCAACGCACCCAGAAAGCGACATGCATTCATACTACGTCGAGATGGACTCGTCACTGTATACAAATAGCTTTAGTCAATTAATAAACAACGATAGATATGACGGAAAATCCATCCGCTGCATCGCAGAATAGCAAAAAGGCCGGGATAAAACCCGGCCTTTAACTATTGGCCAATCTTTTCGAGCACACCAGCATAAATCTCAGTATCGCGCTGAAGCTGGTTACGAAGAATCCATAAGGTGTGATAATAACGACCCGTGTGTTTTGTAGCTTCGCGAAGCATCGGGATAATATAATCAATATTTTCGCGAAGATTCTTGCGGAGGCTTTCTTCCCCAAGAGAATACATCGTCGTCATATTATCAAGTCGATCAAGAGCTTTAATGATGAGCGCCTTCTTCTTTGACGCCATATTATTGAAGTATCGGCGCTTAGCATCGGCTTTTTCCTCGTTTTCCATTCGGCTGAGAGACACAAGTTTCACAAGTTTTCTGACCTTGCTAGAAAAAGGCAGTTCATCAACCGAAACGCCACAATCTTCAACAACATCATGAAGAAGGATAGCGGCAAACAGAACATCATCTCCGTCAAGCTCAGGATAGTGGCTAGCGTCAAGCGCAATCTTCATTGGGTGGACAATATACGGCTGGCCGGAAACCTTCCGAGTCTGACCCTCATGCTTCTCAAAAGCATATTCAAGTGCCCTCAGCGACTGGTTCATTACCGGATATCTAGAAAAATACCCACGAAGCTGCGGCTTCATTTTGTCGACATTATAGACCGAATACAATCCTTCCATAGACTCACCTCCCTTTTAATGTACGACCAATAGTTGGGGGAATTATATCACACCTTGCAAAAATCCTGAATCTTTGATATAATAGCCGAAGTTACCAAAGACAGTAGCGGGAGAATCCTTAATCATGCTACCGAGGCAAATTCTTGTTTAATTTGGTGACGTTAATTAACAATTAGCTAACCAATAATTTTTAACCAAAGGAACTTTTTATGGCAATTTCAAAAGATAAAAAGACTACATTGGTTGCAGATTTGACCGAACTCTTGAATAACTCAAAAATGGTCGCCTACGCTAAATACGAAGGCCTCACCGTTGCCGAACTCCAAGAGCTCCGCAAACTCGCTCGCGAATCCGACGTCAAAATCAAGGTCGTCAAGAACCGTCTTCTCAAAGTTGCGATGAAAGAAATCGCTGCCTACAAAGACACCGAAACGACCGGCCTTACTGGCCAACTCATCTACGCTCTTGGCGCCGATGAAGATTTTAGTGCTGCTAAGGTTCTCGCTAAATTCGCAAAGACCCACAACACCATGGAACTCGTTGGTGGCTTCAACAATGAAGGCGCTAGCCTCTCCAAGGAAGAAGTTACCACCCTCGGTAACCTCCCAACCAAGAACGAACTCATCGCACAAGTTGTCGATACTCTTCTTTCTGGCATCAACGGCGTTGTTTCCGGTCTCGAGAAACATGCAACCGAACAATAATAACTATTAATTTTATAAGGAAGTATTATGGCTACCGATATTAAAAAATTGGCTGAAGAACTCGTCAATTTGACCGTTCTCGAAGTCAACGAACTCAAAACTGTCCTTAAGGACGAATACGGCATCGAACCAGTCGCAGCTGTCGCTGTTGCTGCTGGTGGTGACGCCGCTGCTGCCGATGAAGGCAAATCTGAATTTGACGTCGTCTTGAAAGACGCTGGCGCACAAAAGATCGCCGTCATCAAGGCTGTCAAGGAAGCAACCGGACTTGGTCTTGGCGAAGCTAAGGCTATCGTCGATGGTGCTCCTGCAACCGTCAAAGAAAAAGTCGCTAAAGCTGACGCCGAAGCTATGAAGAAAGCTCTCGAAGAAGCTGGCGCAACTGTCGAACTCGCTTAATAAAAACCAGGTTAGCTAATGTTACAAAATTTCTCCCGAAAGGGAGATTTTTTGTTGCACTCATGTTAAAATAATTTATATATTAAAGGAGGACAGAGAATGAATGATTTCGACTACATAAAACCTGGTGAAGTATATCTCGACGGCGCCTGTCAATCTCTCCGCCCTCGCCAAGTTATAACGGCCATTTCTGATTACTATGAAAAGCACAATTCCTGCGGCGAACGCGTGAAATATGAATGGGGCCGCATCACCGACAAGAAAGTCGAAGATACTCGCGAAAAAGTGCTCAAATTCCTTGGCCTAAAGTCAAGAAACTTCACAGTATCTTTCACACTAAACACAACTTATGGCATCAATTTACTTTTGAATCAGCTCGATCCAAAGTACTTCGAAAAAGTCATGACCTCCGAGATCGAACACAACTCGCCATTCCTCGCAACCATGGCTTTCTCAAAGAAGAATAACCTTCCACGCATCGTCATGAAACGTCGCGACGACGGTAGCATCCCACTAGATGAATATGATTTCAAAAAAGCCGTTGTGGTCGTAAACTGCGCCAGCAACTTCGATGGTCGAAAGCTCGGCAACATTAACGAACTCATCAAGAAAGTCCACAAAGAAAATGGCATCGTCATTATCGACGCCGCCCAAGCCATGGCTCACAGCTCCGATATTCTCCACAAGACCGATGCTGACGCCATCTGTTTCTCAGCGCACAAACTCTACGCGCCATCCCTCGGCGTTATCGTCTGGAAAAATGAACTCCTAAATAAACTCCAAGATTTATTCCTCGGCGGCGGCATGGTCGACGACGTCGACAAAGAATCTTATATGCTCTCCGCCGACAGCAGCGAACATCGCTACACCAGATTCGAATCAGGTTTACAGGCCTGGGGCGAAATTATTGGTCTCGGCGCCGCCCTTGATTGGCTAGAAGGTCTAAAGAAAAAAGACAAAGAAAACCTCAAGAAAAACGCCGAAGATCTCTACGAATTCCTAAAAAGCTCTCCAAAGGTTCATCTCATCAATAACGAGCCAAATCCAACCATGTCTTTCTATGTTGAAGGCATCGATTCGCACCTCCTCGGCGAGGCCCTCTCGCGCGAAAATATCATGGCCAGGACCGGCTATTTCTGCGCCCATTATTATCTCGACCACGTCTGCAAATACCCGCCACTCATCCGCTTCTCGCTAGGCTACCAAACCAAGCCGGAAGACATCGAGAAGGTCAAAAACGCTCTCGCTAAAGTCATCAAATAGTGATAACATATTAATATTATGGTGTGTATAGCTGCATTTATTATTTTGGCCCTCATGGGCATTTTCGTCGGAATTCTATCAATCTTCAAGCGCGACATCGGCAAAAAATATTGGAAAATGTTCAAAAAAGCTTGGGGATGCGTTTGGAAAAAAGTACGCCTCCAAAAATGCGAAACCGGTTTCAAAGAAGACGTCAAAAACACGATCATGAGTCGCGTTATCATCAGGCACCCAAAGTGGGTCAAACCACTCGAAATCATTCTCGAAGTCTTGTCCGTCATTATCGTCATTATCGCAGTCTGGGCCATCGCAACCGCCATCAAATCTCTCCTAGCCCTCTGGGCGCTTGGAACCTGCAACGTCACCCAGCCAGCATCTTGCGCACTTGGCGCCGAGGTCTGTGGAATTGAAGAAAAGGAACCAGAAAACATCTTCGAGGCCACCGGCCGCTGGTTCACGGAATGGGGCGAAATCTTTGCCGCTATTCCAGACAAATTCACATCCTACGATCCAGAAAAATTCGACCTAACCTACGTTAGACCAGTCGAACCATTCGAGGAAGGCGCTAAAGTAGTCGTCGATATTATCGACCCGGGCTGTATCATCTGCAAAAAATCATACTACGCCCAAAAGAATTCCGAATACTTCTTGAAACATGAAGTCCGCGTCGTCCCATTCGTTATCATGAAACCGGACGGCACACCAAAGTTCAAAAACAGCGAAATCGCCGCCAGATATATGCTCGCTCTGAAAGGCCACAGCGTTGCCGGCATCATTATTCTCGAGAAAATCTTCCTCGAATCCGACGCCGACGGAGTCTCGTTCCAGGACCGCTTCAACGAAGACTATTCCGACTCCGAAGCGAGGGAGACTATCGAAAACTGGCTCCGCGAGATCAACATGAGTGAGGAAGAAATCTCCGCCGCTCGTGAAAAAGCCGCCTCCGAAGAGATCACAAACATGCTCGAGAAAAACCACAAAATCGTTGAAGAGGATATCCATGTTAAGGGAATTCCTACCATGATTTACGACGGCGCGAAGCACACCGGCCAATACAAAGCCGAATAGAAAATGTAAAATTTACAACATTTTTGCGACTACCGCTGTTTTAGCGGTGGAAAAATACATAAGAAAATTCTTGACATTGTTTTAACCCAGATATAATATAATATCAATACTATATTTAGACAGGATGCGAGGTATGTCTGAGTTACCAGAAAAACAAATAAAACGTTTACGCAGTCTCATAACAGAAGCAGAGACTAATTTATCAGCAGCAAAAGAATTATTGAATTCCGTTCTTGGCGATGGTGAAGCTATCACCGCCCCAAGCGACACAGTTGTTTCAACCCCAGAAGGCAAAGTGATCGAAGGTATTTTCGATGGCCAAATCATGATTGGCCCAGATGGCAAGAACTATCCAGTCCCAGCCAACTATGCCTCAAAGTCTAAGCTTGTCGAAGGTGACATCATGAAACTCACCATCACAGAAGACGGCAAGTTCCTCTACAAGCAAATTGGCCCAATCGAAAGAAAGACCGTTATCGGAACCTTGACCCACCACGACGACAAATACTACGTCGAGGTCGCCGGCAAAGAATACGAAGTTCTCTACGCGTCCGTAACCTACTTCCATCTTCGCGAAGGTTCTCAGGTTTCAGTCATCATTCCAGCCGACCCAGAAAAAGCCAAACT
Source organism: uncultured Candidatus Saccharibacteria bacterium (assembly GCA_946404685.1). Taxonomy (GTDB): domain Bacteria; phylum Patescibacteriota; class Saccharimonadia; order Saccharimonadales; family Saccharimonadaceae; genus Nanosyncoccus. The sequence goes on from CAMJEK010000007.1 coordinate 30,884, forward strand.
CGCAAACTGGGCAGCCGTCGAAGCCGCATTATAGATAAAAACAAGAAAGACCCGAAAGAACGGGTCTTTTTTCATGCTATAATAAAACAAATGGGAAAAGCGCTATATCGAAAGTATCGTCCAAAAACCCTTTCGGAGGTAGTCGGCGAGGAACAGGTAACTGATGTCCTAAAAAACGCCATCGAGTCCGGAAAGATTTTTCATTCCTATCTTTTCATCGGCCCACGCGGCTGTGGTAAAACTTCAGTCGCCCGCATTTTTGCGCACGAAGTCAACAATTTCAAATATGAACTCGAAGACGAGTATATTGATATCATCGAGATCGATGGCGCCTCAAACACTGGCATCGACAACATCCGCGAACTCCGCGAAAAGGCCAACATCGCCCCAACCAAAGGCAAGTACAAAGTCTACATTATCGACGAAGTCCACATGCTCTCCAAATCCGCTTTCAATGGACTTTTGAAGACCCTCGAAGAGCCGCCGAAACACGTCATCTTCATCATGGCCACAACCGACGCCTACAAAGTCCCATCAACCATCACTTCTCGCTCCCAAGTCTTCACATTCAAGCTTGCTGATGAGAAAACCATGTTCCCATACATCAAATCAATCTGTGACAAAGAGGGAATCAACATCGAAAACGACGCCCTCGAGCAAATCGTAAAGCGTGGCGGCGGCTCATTCCGCGACACTCTCTCCATTTTGGACCAAATTTCCATCATCTCAAAAAATGAGATCACCAAAGAAGACGTCCTGAATTGTCTTGGCCTGCCAGAATCAGAAGATATCAACGATTTGCTAACTTCATACGAAGAAAAAAATCTTACCTC
>CAMJEK010000008.1 GCA_946404685.1 uncultured Candidatus Saccharibacteria bacterium
ACTTTAGCTTTTTAATGATATAATTCAATCAATAGGAGATAATAATGACAAAAAACTACAAAGTCAGATTAATCGTTTCATTTAGCTTGCTCTTTCTGGCCCTCATCTGTATCTTTACCCTCGAGAGCATACCATTCAAAGTCATCTTCGCTCTCTTTTCGGCCTTTGCCGCATTTGAGCTGATGAGCTTCTTCAAGAAAAAATGTACTCTTCCGAGCACGATTTGTGCCATCTTGCAGCTCGCGTTTCTTGTTGGCGGATGTATCTTCGTCTCAAAGATCGACGCCGTTGGCATCATATTATTAATTTTTAGCGTCTGTGCCTATGATTCATTTGCCTATATTTTCGGCAACGCGCTCGGCGGTCGCATCTTCAAGAAATCTCGCCCATTCCCATTCGTTTCCAAGAACAAAACCTGGGAAGGAACCATCATGGGCCTTATCTCGTCCGTCTTCTTCACCGGCGCCGTCCTTCTTATCGCAAACTCAGATCAATATATCTTCTTCGCTGGTGGTATCCTTGGCCTAATCGGAGACCTCTTCGAGAGCTTCACCAAGCGCCGCTTCGACGTCAAAGATTCCAACGAAATCATCATCAAAAACAGATTCGCATCTATCGCTGAAATGATGGTTGGCGGCAGCGAAGGCCACGGTGGATTCCTTGACCGTTTCGACTCACTAACCTTCGCCGGAACAATCCTGCTTCTAATCTCTCTAATCTAATTTAAAAGGCCATCAAAGAATTATTTGATGGCTTTTTTGTATCCTTCAATAAGATACTTAGCGCCAGAGAAAACAGTAAGAAAGAGAATAACAAACTCGCCGATAAAGCCAAAGTTAATAACAATATTAAATACCCATTCAGGAGTAGCAGCGGCAACCTCAGGGATCATAAATAGTCCAGTCTCAAAAAGAATAATACCAATAATAATCATCTGGGTCATCGTCTTAGCTTTACCCCAAATCGAGGCCGAGACCGTCTCGCCGGTTTTTGCCACCATCATGCGCATACCATCAACGGCAAAGTCCCGAATCAAAATGATAGGGAAAAACCAAGGATCAAAAACACCCTGAAGAGTCAAAGCAAAGATCGTAAGATTAACGAGCATCTTATCGGCCAATGGGTCGAGGAACGCGCCGAGATCAGTCACCTGATTATTCTTGCGTGCCATTTTACCGTCGATAAGATCTGTAATCGAGGCAACGATAAAAATTACGAGTGCCAAGAACTTTGCCCATGGAGCTGGCTCAAACAAAAGAATCATGAGCGGCGCAACCAAAACAATCCTAAGAAGTGTCAGGATTGTTGGGGTGTTAATTTTGCTTTTTCGAGTCGCCATTTTCCTCCTTTTTCTCCTCATCTTTAAGAAAACCTTTGCGGTGTTCGACTTTCCAGGCACGAATACCAGCAAACTTCGCGGCAAGAATATCGGTAGACCACTTGTCACCCATCATGACAGTATACTGAGGCTCAACCCCAAGACGCTCACGAGCTTTCGTGAGATGGACCGAAAGTGGTTTATTTGCCCACCAGACACAGTGCAACTTGAATGGTGTGCAGAAGTTTTGGACACGTTTTTTCGAAACATTATTGGAAATCACGACGATTTCCGTCCCAGCTTTTTGACAAGCCTTCACCCAAGAACCAAGCTCCTCTGCTGGATTCTTAGAGAGGCGAGAAGTCAAAGTATTATCAAGATCGCACAAAAGCAACTTAACTTTTTCTTCCCGAAGAATCTCTGGGGTAACATCCTCAAATCGATCGAATTTTCTATTTGCTCGAAAAATACTCATATACAGTTATTATACCACGACCATGTTATAATATTTTTATGTACAACGTTTTCGAAGAATTTTTGAAGGACAAAAAGTCCATCTGTGTCATTCAGGCTGAAAACCCGGATGGCGATTCTCTTGGTTCCGCAATTGCGCTAGATTATTTACTAGAAGATAAAGAAATTAGCCTCTATTGTCCAGTTGATATCCCAAAATATCTTCATTACTTTGGCGACTGGTCTCGCGTCACTAACGAATTTGATTATCGTGCCGACGGATATATTATTGTCGATACTGCCGCTTCAATTCTTCTCAGCAAACTTCTTGATGATTCCGCTATCAAGAATCGTCTCTACTCCGCCCCAGTTCTCGTTCTTGACCACCACGAAACCGCCGACGACCTCGACTTCCCACACGAATCCATCATCGAGACTCTCCCGTCTTGCTGCAGCTTAATCTACAAAATCGCTAAGGAATGTAAAATCTCAGTCTCAAAAGAAGCCGCCGAATCTATTCTTCAAGGCATCCTGTCAGACACCTTGGGCCTCACGAGCTCATCGACCGATTCCGAAGCCTTCCGTATGGCCGCAGAGCTCACCGACCTTGGCGCCAACGTCTCCGAACTCGAGGAACGCCGCCGCGAATTCATGAAGAAATCCCCGCGCATTTTGGATTACAAAGCCGACCTCATCAAACGTATCGAATACTCTCTGGATAATCAACTCGCAACCATCCATATCCCGTGGGATGACATCCGCGAATTCTCCGACGAATACAACCCGAACGTCCTCATTCTCGAAGAAATGCGCTTAGTCGAAGGAGTCCGTGTCGCCATCGCCATCAAAACCTACCCAGACGGAAAAGTAACCGGCAAAATCCGCACCAGCACGGATGCGCCAATCGCTGAAAAAATCGCTGGATATTTCGGAGGAGGCGGACATCCATACGCTGCCGGATTCCGAACCTACGACACTAACTATGAAGAAGTTGTGGCCGATCTCATCAAAATTGTTCCAGAACTACTACAAGAAGGAGAAATAAAAAATGTTTAAACGTCAACTATTATTAAAGAAGACTTACGACAAAACCCCAAGCGGCAAGCCAGAAGTAACCTTACTCTGTCTTCATGGCATCGCCACCGACGCCGTCCACACCTATGGCCGCATCTGGCCTTATCTCGAAGGCACCCAAAGTATGAAAAACGTCCGTTTCATCGGTCTAGACTGGCTCGGCCACGGCAAATCATCAAAGAGCAAAAAACTTGAATATACCTACGAAGAGCAAATGGAGGCTCTCGAAAATTCAATCAAGAAATACAAAATCGAAGGCCCAATCATTGTCATGTGCCACTCTCTTGGCACTTTGCTCGCCGCCCGCTATGCCGAAACCCACAAGAAGGCCTTCTCACGCATTTTGATGATCTCCCCAGTTCCATACAGCCGCGAAGAAGTCAAATTCCTCGAAGCCCAAGGAAACAATACCGGTTTCATTCAGCGCATGGGCAAAAAGTGGATCAAAAATAAGGCCTTCATGAACTCAATCCATAATATTTCTTATGACATCAAAAACAACAAGACCTTCGAAAATCTCACCACCAAGACCACGATGATTATCGGCACCGAGGATGAGATGCTTTCCATAAAGAACCTTCATTATCTTGCCAAAGCCAATTCAAAGTATTTGAACTTAATCGAAATGAAAGGGCACCACGGAGTCTCACGCACCAAATATGCCAAGATTCTCGAAGTCCTAGAAGGATATATCAGTGAAATTATTTAATACTGCAGAACGAAAAATCGAAACCTTGAAAACCATCGAAGATGGCAAGGTTAGAATTTATACCTGCGGCCCAACAGTCTATAGTGCCCCACATATCGGCAACTTCGCTTCCTATATCTATTGGGATCTACTTGTTCGTGCCTTAAAAGCCGAAGGATACAAAGTTACTCGCGTCTTAAACCTCACCGATGTTGGGCATCTAGCCTCCGACGCCGATGATGGCGAAGATAAGATGGAAAAAGGCGCCAAGAAAGAAGGGAAAACCGTCTGGGAAATCGCCGATTTCTACATTTCAAAGTACATGAATGATTTTCACGCGCTTAATCTTGTCGAACCAACTAAGATTTGTCGCGCCACAGATTATATCAAGGAAGACATGGCCGCCGTTGATGCCATGACTAAAAACGGCTTTACTTACGAAACCTCCGATGGCATCTATTTTGACACTTCAAAATACAATAACTATGCCAAATTTGCCAACCTCGACCTAGAAAACATCAAGGCCGGCGCCCGCGTAGAATTTAATGACGAAAAACGCAACGCATCTGATTTTGCCGTCTGGAAATTCATCAAACCAGGCGAGAATCATGCTATGCGCTGGGATTATCTTGGACGCCCAGGTTATCCAGGCTGGCACCTAGAATGTTCAACCATCATCGACACCGAACTCGGCGAGCCAATCGATATCCATACTGGCGGCATTGACCATATCCCAGTTCATCACACCAACGAAATCGCCCAAACCTACGCTATTTCCGGCAAAAAACTCGCCAATTATTGGCTGCACTGTAACTTCATTAATATAGACGGCCAAAAGATTTCTAAGTCTCTTGGTAATATCTATACAATCGAAGATCTTGTCGAACGTGGATTCTCACCAATGGACTTCAAGCTCTGGATTCTTCAGGGCCACTACCAAAGCGACCGCAACTTCACCTTCGAAAGCCTCGACGCCGCCAAAAACCGCAGATTGAACTGGAGAAATAGGATTGCTTTGTGCCTACAGAATCCTGGTCGTGACTGCGGATTCACCCGAGAATCACTTCAGAATGTCTTGTCGGCAGTTTCGAATAATCTTAATTCTGCCGAAGCCTTTGCAATTATCGACAATTCTAAGCTTACGTATGAAGATTGGGTGGCAATCGACGAGCTATTCGGACTAAACTTAATCAATGATTCGCCGGATATTTCAGATGTCCAAAAAGCACTCCTAAAAGAGCGCAAACAGGCCCGCGAAGCCAAAGATTGGCAAAAGTCCGACGACATTCGCCACGAGCTAGAGTTACAGGGAATCACGATAAAAGACGGTCCAACCGGCCAAATCTGGCAATATTTGAACTAAAAAACGCCCCCGCATCGCTGCGGGGGTTTTAGGTTTGGGTTAATTCTGTATTATTTTTTCTACATATCGAGAAGATATCCAGACGATTCCGTCCGGATCGTCTTCGATGTTTCCTCTCTTCGTCTGGAAGAAGAGATTTGATCCAGCCACTTCATCGGCCTTAAATCCGTACCAGAGATAATCTCCTTCAATCTGGTATACGGTTGTTACATAGAAGTCACCTTCTATGAGTTTCCCATATGCGTTGTAACCACCAGTGTAAGGGCAGGAACGAACATTAACGCTTTCTCCCTCATCACCAAGGCTAAGCCTTACGACATAATGGTCACAATCATCGTACTTAACGTAGACGTCGTCAGAATTGGTCTCATCGATATCTTCAGGATAACCAGCTACGGAGTAGCTAGCATAATACTTCGATATCCAAAAGATTCCATCTTCCGATTCAACACCGAGCTTATTGTCGTATATATCGCTGAAACCGTAGAAATCTTCGGTTTCATAGACATTGCCAGCAATAAACTCAGCATCAGCGCCGACGGTACCGACAAGCCTTGAGCTAGTCGAAGGCTCCTCGCGTACGTTAACCTCAGATACGTTTCCATACGGGCGAACCGTAACGAAAATATTCTTCGGCTCATCAAATGTCTTGGGTTCATAGCTTGTTGCTACAGTCTCAATGGGCTGAGCAATAGGCTCAGCAATGAGAGCCGCCGGCTGTTCCGGTTCATAGTTAATAAGATTAACTATGAAAACAAGGAATACGCCGAATGCAACCATCATCATAGCCGATATAAACATCAATACGAAATATTTAATATTATTATTCTTCTTCATAACCAACCCTCCCTTGGTTTTGTAAATGTGCACCCCCAAACCTATCTATTATTATAGCACAAAATACTCAAAAAAGCAATAGCAGAATGGCCCCTGTTACGATTTTGCAGCTATTTACCTCTGACCCCTGATACAATCAACTTGACAATCATAATAACAATTAGGTAAGACTGAAAGGAAATTATAGAATCTTTAATCGTCTGGTCCATCCCAAATGCATACATAATAGTGTCCACAACCACGCAAAAGATTAACACTTTTGGCCAGGTAAAAATATACCCAAGAACAGAGATGATCTTTTGGAAGGGATTATCCGATTTACTAGACACCTCCTTAGATTCCGGAGCAGACTTCTCCTCTATTTTATCCTTCGTCTTCTCCGCGCCCACCAAAATCCCGCGGATTAGTAAGAAGAGAAACAGCGGAAGCATAAAAACCGTCGCAAACTCGAAGAACACCAAGGCAGGAAAAATAAAAATGAACCAGCCTTTAGCCTCAGCAGAAGCAGCACTATCACTAGGTGTATCCATCAACATCTTAAAATTAATCGCAAAAATAATTAAAAATACCACCACCCCAACAATTTCGATAATGCGCCAAGTCTTTTTACTGATTTTTTTCATAGTACCTCCTAAAGAATTCTTCTTTAAATTCATAGAACCTATCCGCAAGTATCGCCTCGCGAATATCCTCGGTAAGCTTCACGATAAATCGTACATTGTGGATCGAAGCAAGATTATAATATTGCTGCTTCTTCTCGACATCCCCACTTCGCCAGAGGGCACGAAGTTGTCCACGAGTCCAGCCAGCCGCGCAGGTCGCACAGTCGCACCCCGGATCGAGCAGAGATGTAGAATCAGCAAATTTACGAAGGTTAATATTGCCATCTCTGGTATAAATCTTGCCGTGCCTGGCTTCGCGAGTTGGGGCAACACAGTCGAACGTATCCGCGCCCATCTCGGCGCCAACGAATATATCGTCCGGATGCGAAAGTCCCAAAAGATGCCTTGGCTTCTCAAACGGAAGTTCCTCGTCGCACCATCTCAGAATGTCGCCAAGATCTTCCTTAAGAAATGCCCCGCCCAGTCCGTAGCCATCAAAATCCATCGCGCCAAGTTTTCTAGCGGTTGAACGGCGAAGATCTTCCCAACGTCCACCCTGAAGAACGCCATAAAGATTTTGATGATAGCCTAAATCATCGCAGTGCATATTGTGCTCAATCAGCGATCTCTCGGCCCAGCGCTCAGTGCGTGCCAGCGCCTCGACATTATAATCATAGTCGTCCGCAAGCGAAGTCAACTCGTCAAAAGCCATGTGAATATCCGCACCAATTCGGCACTGAATCTGCATCGATTCCTCCGGCCCAATAAATTCAAGGCGGCCATCAAACGGATCCGTAAAAGAAACGCCATCTTCAGAAACATGCGCCAATCTATCCTTGTGTGCAGTGTTAACCACACCAAGCTCACGCTCCATCGAGACAACTTTTCCGAGACCAGACCCTAGCGACATCACCTGGAATCCACCAGAGTCCGTAAGGGTCGGGCCATTCCAGGAAGACCAGGCCGCAAGCCCGCCGCCTTCTGCAATTTCACCAGAAATCCTACGAAGATGATAGCCGTTTGAGAGCATCGCCTGAGCGCCAAGCCCATGCAAATCGTCCATCGACACGAATTTAACCACCCCATGCGTACCCACCACCATAAAGGCTGGGGTCTTAATATCTCCGTGATCGGTATGAATTATGCCAGCACGGCCGAGGCCATTAGGCAAGACTTTTTGAATCTCGAATCGCATATTTCTTTAGTTTTCCAACTAGTAGATAGGTAAGTGGGGTCATCGCGATCTCGAGTACGAGGCTGGCCACATACGCAAATCCAAGTTGCCACATAAAGTCTTCAAAAGACAACACACCAAGAAACGCAATCGTCTTAAACAGCACGTTATCAACAACCTTTGCAATCACAGACGAACCGAGCGAGCGAATATAAAGATGCTTTTCGCCAGTCTTTTTGCGAATTTTCTCGAAGAAGAAGTTATTAACCATGCCAGAGAATACGTAGGCAATCAAGCTACCAGCAACAATACGTGGCGTAAATCCAAGAATCGCCTGATAAGCTTCCTGGTCGCCCCAATCACCAAATGGCGGGAGCATGCCAACAAGAACGAACACTAAAACGGCCAAGATATTAAGCACGAAGCCGACCCCAATCACGTAGTTTGCAAGCTTCTTACCATAAAGCTCAACCACGAGGTCGCCGATGATATAAGTTAGCGGAAAGATCGCAATACCGCCGTCAACAGCGATGCCACAAAAGTCCCACAACTTTACCGCAACAATATTTGATATAACCAGAATGCTAGCCGAAAATGCAGTGAGAGCTAGCGCTACTTTAAGTTTTTTAATATCTTTCATCTAAAAAATTATAACATAATTTAGCACACCGAGGCAGAGCTAAGCTGTCTTTTTTGGAAGCGCCCGCTTCTTGTCGACGTACATGAGGAGGTAGGTGATCCCGCCCATAATAATATATGAATAATACGAGAAGAAGCGCCAGGTCAGCATTGCCCAGAACACGGAGCCGGAAGAGAGAGCAGAGAAGACCACAAAGAACGTGCCCTCAGCCGCACCAGCATTGCCAGGCGTTGGCACAAAGTAGATTGCGGAAGTCACGGCAACCGTCGTCACAAAACACGGCAAGAATTCGATGCGACCGCCAAACGCCGTCAGGACAAAGAATGGAATCGAGCAAAACAACACATGAAATAGCACCGAAACCAAAATTGTCTTGAGGAAAAGCCCACGCGTCTTCAAAATCATCTTCACACACCTTGAGTATTCAGATACGCCACGATCCGCACGCGCAATCGCCTTATCCTTGTCCTTGATGATATGAAGTTTCACAAAAAGTCGCACAAACAAGACAATTAGTTCAGACGTGGACTTCGGAAGGAACGTCGCAATAAGAACCAATATCGGCCAAAAGGCATAGAATAAAAGTCCAAAACAAGCCGCCGCCATGAGGGCAACATCCTTAGTTGAAGCCGAGGCAAACAAGAAACATAAAACCGCAATAATAATAAAGCCAATCTGCCCCGAAATCATCCCCATGATCGGAATAGTCGTCGCGAGACCGCCCTTCAGGCCTGCGTTTTTGTTCATGTAATAAATCTGGAATGGCTGCCCACCAATCGCGGCCGGAGTAATATTATCATAATAGCGCCCAATCAAAACCGTGTTTCTTGCAAATTTCCAAGCCTTGCGAAAACCACCTTTACCTTTGTAGACATCGGAAGTTTTTCTCATCATCAGCACATATCGAAAAACCTCAAAGAAAATCGCCATGATAAAGATGAAGAATGCCGGCAAAAGATACCAGAAATTAAATTCAACGTTTTCGGTCGAAACGCCGTCCGGATTGCCAAACTCAGAGAAAGCCGTAATTGCAATCACGCCCACGTTGATCAAGACGAATAAAATCGTCAAAAGAATCTTGGTCTTTTTGGACTTTGGTTTCTTACTCATTAGTCTCGCGCAGCCTTTATGTTAGGATATTCTTCGACGAGGACGCGGATACAACCCGCAACCGGGATCGCCACAATCGCGCCAAGCAGACCAAACATGAACATACCAATCACCATTGCTCCGAGGATTGCCACCGCCGGAAGATTCAAAGCATCGCCCTGAATCTTTGGCGCAATCACGTTGTTTTCGATTTGTGCATAGATCATATAGACGACAATAAAGATAACAGCGGCAATCGGCGAAGAGAACGCAACGAGCAGTGCCACAAGACAAGAATTAATAACTTGCCCGAACATTGGAATAAGATAGAAGACGCAAGCAATGAGGCCCATTGGCACAGCAAGGGTTGCTGAGAAATTAAAGATCATCGAGAGCACGAACACGATCAGCATCGTCGCACAGCCATCAAAGAGCCCCACGACCGCTTGGCGAGAAACGTAGGTCGAAATCACGTTGCACATGCGTTTAATCACGCGCTTTGCAACCTTGACCGCCTTCTTATCTTCATCGCGTGAGCCAACACTCTTCCAAAAAATCTCCATCAGCCCCGGACCTTCAAGAATAAGAAGAAGTGTCAAAATGAGGACGAGTGCACCCTTCATACAGATATCAGCAAGGGCACTGAGCGAGACAACAAGGGTCGAGCCAAGGTTATCAAACATGCCTTCAGCAAACGAAGAAACCGCCTTCGTAACATCTTCCTGGAGGTTGGCGATACCGAAGTTCTTACCAAATTCATTGATACCTTCCCATCCACCGATAGTCTCACGGAAAGTGGTCGGGAATTGCTGAGTGAATTTCGCAGTTTCGTTGATGACAACCGGGCCAACAATCGCAACAATTGCAAGAAGAATCGCAACGATGATAGTGTAAGCAAGGACAGCGGAGGCAGTGCGATGCGACTTGTTCACGCCAAAATGCTTAGTCATAAAATCGTTGAGGCGATTCACGAATGGCTTCAAAGCGATAGCAAGGAAAACAGAAATACCGATGATGATGAGCCCCATGGATGCCTTATAGACGATAAAAATTGCCGCAAGAATCGCAAACAAAATCAACCAAAACTTCACAATGGTTCGAGTGTCAATTTCGACAGTTGCTTTTGACATATACCTCCTTAATAAATCCATTATACCATAAGACTTTTGGTTGTGCTAAGAACATAAAATATCTTATAATTTATTGCCACAATGTACTTGCAGAAGTGTCAAATGTATGCTATATTAAAACCAGGTGGAGAGCAATGCTCTCTTTTTTTATCATATGGGAAGTAAAGCTGAATTAGTAGCCAGAGAAACCGTCATCGTCGATAGGCGATACACCAAGGCCAGTCCCATGCGAAAAAATGCTTATCTTTTTATCAAGCGCGCGTTCGATATGGTTTTCGCAATCATTATGCTAATCGTTACGCTGCCGATAACTCTTCCAGTGGCTCTGTTAATCTTTCTGACCGACCGCGGCCCAGTATTCTATAAGCAAGAGCGCACCGGCCGTTATGGCAAAACCTTCAAGATCCTAAAACTCCGAAGCTGTGTCAGAAATAATGAAGAGCTAGCTCAGGACTCGTATACTTGGATCGGAAAGATTATTAGGAAGACTTCGGTCGACGAATTGCCGCAACTAATCAATATTTTGCGCGGCGAGATGTCTCTAATCGGTCCAAGGCCATGGATCACGGAATATTATAAGAATATGAACAGTATTCAGCGCCGCCGCTATGACGTTTTGCCAGGAATCACCGGTCTCGCTCAGGCCAGCGGCCGAAATGATATTAGTATCTTTGACAAGATTCAGCATGATATCGAATACGTCGACCACTGCTCCTTTGCGCTCCACCTGAAGATCCTTTGGAAAACTTTCGTCTCCGTCCTAGTCCACGAAGGCGTCGAGGGCGGCAAGGGAACAATCGAAGACGAAATCGAAGCCCTGCAGGACGAACAATACAAATCCCGCGGCGTGAAGATCGTTAATCTCTTTAACTAACTTTTCAGTCGCCATTTACAAACCTAATATTTTCAGGTTATAACACTTGATTTTTCTTAAGTTTTTTGGTATAATATAAAAATACAATCAATTGATAATCATGAGTACTAAAAGGGAAAAGTTTTCTGTTTTGATACCGGTTTATAAAAACGAAAAACCGGAGTATTTTGATGAAGCCCTCCAGAGTATTTATACACAAACAATAAAACCAGATGAAGTCCTGATATGTGTTGATGGTCCTGTAGGGAAAGACCTAAAAGAAGTGATAAAAAAGTACGAAGAAAAATATCCAAGAATCACTAGAGCAATCTTTTACGGCAAGAATCGTGGCCTCGGCGAAACATTGGCCGATGGAGTCAATGAGTGCAAACATGAAATCATTTTCAGGATGGATTCAGATGATATTTCGGTGAAAAATAGGTTCGAGAAACAATTAGAAATGTTGAAGAGAACAGGAGCAGACGTAATCGGCTCGAACATCACTGAGTACGATGATTCAATGAAAAACATATTCGGCCTTCGAAAAGTACCTCAGACTAAGCAAGAAATAGTCGAGTACAGCAAACGTCGCAATCCTATGAACCATATGACAACTTGCTTCAGAAAAAGCAAGGTCATAGAAGCAGGCAACTATCAAGACATGAAGGGTTTCGAAGACTATTACCTTTGGATCAGAATGATTGATTCCGGTTTTAGTTTTCATAATATACAGGAATCATTAGTGAATGTCCGCGCCGGAAAAGAGATGATTAAACGCAGAGGCGGCAAAGGCTATCTCGCACAAACAATTAAATTCGAAAAAGTGCTAAAGGCAAATAAATATATATCGAAAAAAGAATACTATGAAAATATATGTATCAGAATTGCATCTGCAATGATTCCGTCGACATTGAGGAATAAGTTTTACAAGACGATATTGAGGAGTGCATAATGGATCCAATAATCATCATCCCTACTCATTCCAAATATATTGACGTCGTAGAGAATTTTTTGCAACTGTTGAAAAAAAATTGGCCTGATTGCCAATACGATATACTTGTCTCGGTGACTGGAGAAAAAGTCAAACTTAGAGATACAAAAATCTTATATTGTGGAGAGAATTCTTCACTAATCGATTGCGTATCGAAAGGAATCAAAAACAGAAAAAACTGCATTTGCATACTCGGAGATATGTTTATCAATTCACGAATTGATAATAAAAAAATTAAATCCATAGTTAATACTCTGGTTGAAGATGAAATTCAGTACTGCTCACTACATTGCGTAAAAAACTATAAAAAAGAGAAAAAATATAATAACTATTTAAGACACATCAACAATCTTGACCGCTATAGTCATAATTTTGCCTGCTTCTTCGCAAGCAACACTTTTGTCAAAAACGAACTATCTAAATTCAAGACAGATTTAGATTTCGAAAAAGGCTATTTGTACCAAAAAGAAAACTTTTATTACAACGATCACTTGATCGTGCGAAAAAACTATCTCAACATTGTAGCTGGCATAACAAAAGGGAAATGGGATAGAATAAATTATCGCAAGCTAAAAAAATCAAATCCAGAAATCAAATTTGCAGATAGGCCCATCCAGTCAAAAAAAGATACAGTTATTTGTCATATCAGAGGAGGAATCGTTCATCTTCTTCCGCAATCAATGCGTGTTTTTGTGAAAAGATTTTCAGAGAAAACCTGGAAAATAAAATTTGGGGTTGAAGGTTAAAAATGAGCAATAGGATACTAAAGGCAACGAAAAAGATACACTTAAGGGACCTGTTAGCCCCACTTACTTTTCTGTTACTTCTCATTCCATCATGTATATTTAGACTTTTAAACAAGATGATAAAACGCCCACTATGGCTAGTAGCTGAAAGTGGAGAAGCAAGAGATAATGGATATCACTTCTTCAAATACGTACGAGAACAGCATCCAGATGACTTTTGTTTCTACGCAATAAAAAAAGATGATGCCGAATATGACAAGGTATCTATGCTTGGGAATGTAATTAAATATGGTAGCCTAAAGCATTGGCTATACTATATGTCCGCAAATTACAACATTAGCAGCCAGAAAGGCGGGAATCCTTGTCCGATTTTCTGGTACATAATGCACGTAACGTTTGGCTTATACAGAAACCGCGTATTCCTGCAGCACGGAGTAACAAAAGATGATCTCGATTGGCTATATTATAAGAAAACAAAATTCAAGTACTTTATTACCGGGACAAAACAGGAATATGATTATATAAAAAAGCAATACGGTTACCCAGACAACTCCGTTGTATTAACTGGCTTTCCGCGTTGGGATAATTTGTTATCCACAAAAACAAGTCGAGCCCGTAGAAGTGTACTGGTGATGCCAACTTGGCGCGACTGGTTAGGTGGAGACAGAAATGATTTCTCCAGAGAAAAGAACTTCGAACAAACCGAATACTACAAGAACTGGAATGGATTGTTGAACGATGAAGAATTTCTACAATATATAGAGAAGAACGATATTGATGTCTATTTCTATCCTCACATCAATATGCAGCAGTTCTTACCGTTATTTACATCAGGATCAAAGAACATAAAACTCATATCGACCAATCAGGACATACAAGACTATTTTAAAAAATGCGACATCATGATTACCGACTATTCAAGTGTGGCATTCGATTTTGCATATTTAGATAAGCCTGTCATCTATTACCAATTCGACGAAGACGAATACAGATCACGTCAATACAAAGAGGGGTATTTTAATTATCGAAGAGACGGATTTGGGCCAGTAGTCAAAAACTGCCCAGATGTAATAGATAGCTTATGCAAATTACTTGATGAAAAACAAGAGAAAAACCATCCTGGCAGTATAACCTTTATTAAAAGAGATGGCCAGAATTCAAGGAGGGTATACAACGCATTGACCAACAAAACCGACAAAAAGAAGATTTTGCAGATTAATCACAGTATGGATATTGGCGGTATTGAAAGCTTTATTATGAACTTATACAGAAATATAGATCGCAATAAGTATGAATTTGTGTTTCTTGTTGACATTGAAGGAAAATATGACTATCAAGACGAAATTGAAAAAATGGGAGGGCGTTTTGTCAGAATAGACCGAACTGGTCATGGCAATCGATTCAATCATTTATTACAACTCAACCGCGTCATAAAGAAAGAAAGGCCCGACGTCGTCCATTGCTATACGTATTTTGACGCCGCCAGTGTAATGCTGGTAGCAAAGCACAACAAAGTACCAGTTAGAATTACACATTCCCACACAACGCAGGGGTTTGGACTAAGACGAAAGACACTACATAACATTTTGGCCTGGATAATAAGAAAATGCTCAACAGTTTTGTTAGCATGCGGAAATGAGGCTGGCTTAGCCCTATATAAAAAAGAGTGTTTTACTGTCCTAAACAACGGAATCGACTTGGACAGTTTTAAATTTGATAGAACCATCAGAGAAAAGAAAAGAAAAGAAATGGGTCTCAATAAAAATGAAAAGGTCATTGGACACATAGGAAGATTTGCCGAAGTCAAAAACCACAGTTTTATACTAGATATCGCAAGGGAACTAATCAAACAAGGTCACGCCGACTACAAGTTTATCCTCATCGGAGATGGCCCATTAAGAAAAGAAATTGAGGAAAAAATCCGTAAAAAAGGATTACAGAACAATGTAATATTATTGGGCAATAGAAGTGACGTTTCGGAACTATACAGTATGTTCGATATGTTCATTTTTCCATCATTATACGAGGGAATGCCTATGGCTTTAATTGAAGCTCAGGCAAATGGCCTTACTATAATATCAAGCAGTAATGTTCCGACAGAATCTAAAATTAATAGCAATTTCAGTTTTGTTGACCTTGATAAAGGCGCTAACTATTGGGCTAACCTCATATGTCATGCTAACACTACCCATATAAATCCCGACGACAAAATTAATGAATATTCAGTAAAAACCATGGTGTCAAAAATAACTAGCATTTATGAAAACGGGGGCAAATAATGTCTGCCGCAGGACTAATAACAACCATTGCGTTAATTATATGTTGTATTAGCTTTTTTGCACTCTCATTAAAGGCGAAATCGCAAAAAATGCGCGTCGTATCCTCCGTGTTACTAGGGCTAGTGTTCGGTTTCTTGGCATACCGCTTTGTCCCAGAAAAAAACTACGATTTAGTTAGACACCAAGACATTGCAAGGTCAATGGAAAATATTGAAACAGTAGATGGATTCTTCAATAAGATCAAAGAAAACGATCTAGAAATCTTGCCACAGGCATACAGCTTCACTATAGCCAAGATTGGTGACTATAGTTTAATGCCAGCCATCATAGCATTTATCGGTTACGGTCTATTATTCTATATGTTGATAGACTACAAGAGCCGAACAGAAATATCAAGTGTTCAATTCGCCCTACTAACATTGGTTGTGATTTTTGGTCAGCATATACTGTTCTACTTTAGTGGCCTATATAATTATTTTGCGATTAATCTCTTTGCTTTCGCATTTTATCTAGACACGATTAAGAAAAAGAAAATAGCTCCTTATGTAGTATATGCATTGGCACTGCTAACACATAACAGTTTAATCCTGCCAATCGCAGTTTTAGCAGTACTAAAGATTAAAAAAGGAAAAATCACTACTCGTTTCATGATAATTGTATTGTTGGCCTTATTGTTATTTGGGGTCATGGTAGATACAATTCTAGACGTTTTAGATATTGACTTCCTAAATGGAATAAAAAGCACGTTTGACGGATATATCGCCAACAACAATAAATGGTTTAGCCTATATGACGGATTTTATTTATTCATGAGTATTACAAAAATAATGATCGCCCTACTGTCCTGCTGGATATGCCGACATGATGACGAGAACAAACAAGACCGTGCCTTTACGGTACTGCTAGCCACCATCGTGACCGTTCTATCTTTTTACTCCATAGCCATTACGAGGTTTTCTTCCTTAGTTTTGTTTGTTTCCGTACCAGTACTTTTCTCTGCAATGGAAAAGAAAGGAACGGCTTCACAGTTACTAAACATCATAATGGTAGTCTTAGCTCTGTCATATACAATCTATAGCTTGCAAACAATAATACCAATGATTAACCTTGGATAAAACAAAAATTGAAGGAAGAAATATGGAAAAGAGCAGAACTAAAAACACAACAAGGAATATCAGCGCCGGCTTTATAAACCAGCTGGTTTCTATTGGCCTAATGTTTATTAGTCGTACAGTTCTATTGTGGGTACTTGGAGCCGAATTTACCGGCCTAGCTAGTTTGTTTACTTCGATTTTAGGCGTTTTAAATATGGCCGAGCTCGGTTTCAACCTTGCAGTCGTCCGAAGTCTATATAAGCCAATGGCCGAAAAGGATCATGAAAAAATATGCGAAATCGTTAACTTGTTTAGAAAAATCTACACAATCGTAGGAACCGTAATTCTGGTCGGCGGATTAGCGGTTATGCCGTTCTTGCCACATCTAATAAATGGCACGTACCCCGATTCGATCAATATTTATCTAATCTACTTTTTGTATTTGATTAATTCAGCGATAAGCTATTTTATGCTTGCCTATAAAGAGTGTTTATTGATTGCCGATCAGCGACAAGACATTGCCAAAAATATACGCACAATCGTAAATATCATCAATTACGGTGCGCAGCTCCTAGTCCTGTTCTTGACAAAGAATTTTTACCTATATCTAGGCATAGCCATTGTGGGAACAATCGTAACGAATTTAATGATTCATTTTTCTACCAAGAAAATATACCCATTCTACAAAAGAATTAGCCATAAAACGAAACTACCGAGCGATCTTAAAAAACAAATGAGCGGGTTAATGATCAATAAAATCTGCGATACTTTCAGGAATTCTTTCGACAGTATTATTATCTCCAGTTTTATAGGCTTAACGGCTACAGCTATCTACGAAAATTATTATTACATTTACTCAGCCCTATACGGCATTATGTTGATGATTGTGAACGCCATGAGTGCAAGTATCGGAAATAGCATTGTCAAAAATTCAGAAGAAACGAACTATAAACAGCTCCTCACTTTTTCACAGATATATGCCGGAATTATTGGCTTCTGCACGGTTGGACTAGCCTGCTTATATCAACCATTTATGAAAATGTGGGCGGGTGACGATCTAATGCTTCCTACGTTTGATATGCTTCTTTTTTGCGTATATTTCTATACTATCAACATGAACAATATGAGAAACCAGTACATTTCTGGTACAGGAATATGGTGGAAATTGAAATGGTCATACGTCTTTGAGGCGCTAGCAAACCTACTTCTTAACTTCATACTTGGAAAATTCTTTGGTATTACTGGCGTAATATTGGCCACCATTATCACCATTGTTATTTTCAATTATTTCCAAAGGAATCACACGCTATTCAAAACGTATTTCAAACACCAAAGCATTGCAAAGTTTTATACTCAACAATTCTATTATTTACTCCTAACTACTATCGGCTTGGGGCTTTCGTATTTTATATGCGAAAGTTTACCGATTGACGGTGTCCTAGATATTGTAGTCCGAACAGCAATCTGCCTAGTTATTCCAAACGTCATTTATTATTTGGGTGTCAAACATACTGCCGCCTTCGTGGAGGTTAAAAAGCTAACAAAGAAAATATCCAAAATCGTACTAAGAAAAGCCTAGCATAATTTCCTGGGCTGGGCCCTCATTTTTTGTACAATTCCACCCATCCGAGCCTTTGCAAACTCAAACATCTATGCTGTAATTTAATAAAAGACGAAAGGCAAAAAGGAGGAGCTCTATGCACACAATCATTTTCCTCGCAGCGGCAATCACGATATTAATTTTGGCTATTAAGTCCCTGAAAAACAATTCGTACTATCATGAAGAGGAAAAAGTAGCCAAGAACTATGTTGATGCCGTCATAAACGCAAACGGGCTAGAAAAAGCATGTCTATCCGTATGGCCGTATTTATCCATTGATGACGAAATACTAAAATTTGACAATTCCATTATAGAAACAACAGGGAAATTGATAGCAAAAACGTTTTATCTTGAGTTGCAAGATAGACTAACTAAGCTTGGCAAAGACGATCTAGCAGACGACCTAGCGACAAGGATTTCATTTTCTGACAACAAAAAGCAAATAGCCAGCACCATAGCAGGAATAGCATTCGGAATAATCTTAATAAAAAATGCAAAGTCTAACAAAAAGAAAGTAAGCATAAAAACAATTAAAAAGTGGCTCGCCGACAACAATGTACCGAACACTGATTATAAAGAATTCTTTACAGACGCCATGGAAAAAACAGTGAACTCATTAACATCACCAAGCCTAAACCATCCAACTGTCGAAAAGAATATCGGGACACTTGCAGATACCCTACTCTGCATAAAACGAAACGAGCACGATTATACCGATCCACTACTCACGTCAACTTTATTGGCAACCATCATATGCGTAGACAAACAGACCGATTCACACATAATACCCGCCAGCATTAGCAATAGCTAAAGATATACTGAACAAATATGAAAGAGTGTTGAAAAAAATTCTCTATTGTCGAGCTTTCTAAATAAGCGTTTAGCTTCATCGGTTTTTTCCGTTCATAAACGCGCCACTTACCCATGAAAAACATCTGAACCACCGCATCATTTACGCCGCGGTTATTTAGCGTGCGTGGAATATATACGATGGAAAAGTAGTATCATTTGTCGCCTTCAGCGTCTAACCTCGCAAAAACGCGCCTGCCGCGCCCAAAAAGGCGCACATCGAAGCGCTGCGCTAGTGTTTCCACGGAATAAGTCTTTAATTCATGGATCGCGTCACGACGGGCGATTCTATTAACTCCATGCACTCGAACTTATCGTAATCGCGCGAATTAAATCTGCCGTTATGTTCAAGCATGAAACTTTCAAGTTGCCGGGCGGTTACTGGTATCGGTTCGCCAGGTTTAGCTTTCTTGAATGGGTGGCGTTTTACCATTTTTTACCTCGTTTCTTCAAGACAGTGAATCTATTTGCGATTATTTCTTATCGGAGCTGTCCTTGAGAAGTTTTACGATCTTGGATTTAACATTATGGAATACTGTAGTTAGCCGAATTTTTGCCTCTTCTGTGAGTCTGGATGTATGCATAACAGCGTTCCTGATTGGGGTAAAAACGTGTGCATCGTCTTTAAGCTTGTCTGGATAACCGCCAGATGTAGGTTCGGCAATTTTTGCTAAATGATCGAAGTCGAGATAATATAAGTCATCACTTTTTAGTCGAATCGGTATTTGAAGATTAGCCATTTGCTTATCTTGTGTTTCCTTGTTTTTCCATTTTTCGACTACTTTGGAATTATCGCCCTCTATTTTATACATCTTGTGTTTAATAAAGTTCCTTAAGAGATTCTCAGTTATATAACATTCTGCATATGAACCATAGTTAAACTCAGCATCGTTTGCTAATTCGTCGATCCATTTTTTCACTACAGGATTAATTACATAATCTTCTGCGACTGCATTGTATAATTTTTTCGATGCACGATCTCTTTTAGTAACCTTCTTATTGTCGTCGTCGCCATCCTCGCGATTTTTTAAACGTAGCTCGTCCCATTCTTCCATTATTTGTTTGACAATTTCTTTTAGCTCTGATATAAGTTCTTGAAATTTCTCGTCATCAGCAATTATACCTTCACGACTACTCGTAAAACGATCAATACCATCCTCTCCGTCTAATTCATCATAATGGATTTGCCCATACATATAGCTTTCTGGGATACGAGCGCTCTGAAAGTATTGTAGTAAGTTTTTTTCGCGCAGCCTACCATTTACGAATAAATCTATCCCTATTTTTTCGTCAGTTCCAAAAACTTTTAAGTCGCGCGGTACCTTTACGCTAGCAATAAACCCATGCACGTTCAGCTTGGTTTTTTTATTTCTACTGGTGTTTATTTTTTTAGAAATATGAGTGACATATTCGTCAGCGCTATTATCATTTATGGTCCATAGAAATTCAGTTTTTTCTGCTAAATCACCTAAATCTTTTAATGTAATTTCTTTTCCGTCGAAAACAATCTTAAAGTTTTGGTCTAGAAGAGCAAAGCGAAAATACATTGCAATTGCCCTTCTGGTATTCTCGTTACTTTTTGCAATGCTAGGCTTAAGTCCTCTAAATCGGATAAGGGTGCCATTTTTTCTGTCACCAAACAGTCTTACATCATCTTTGTTAAGTGCACCTAATTCGTACTCGTCATTGGTCTCATCATTTTTTATAGCTCTGTCTAATTCGTCATTATCAATGACACTACCAACTATTTCGGAATTTTTAGCTTTAGTAACTATTGAAATACTTTTTGCACATGATAATAATGCCAATTTCCCAATACCTTTTCTACCTATATACGGCCTTCCAGTTTTTGTAGTGCGAGAACCATCTGAACGCTTTGAAAAACCAATTTTGAGAAATTTATTATCAAAATCTTCTTCGTCCATCCCTACACCGTCATCGATGATTATCATCTCTGCTTTTTCTCGGTCTATATCTATAGTTACGTTATAAGCGTCTGCATCCCACGCATTAGAAATCGCTTCACCTATCACGGTGATAAAATTACGATACAAATTACGTCCTAAACTATCAAGCGTCGTCAGAGAAATGTTGAAGATGTGTTTTCGTTGTCCCAAGATATTCTCCAAGGTGTCTGATTATGGATTTTCCAATAATTTCGCCCAAATCAACTGGCACAGCATTTCCGATATGCCGTGCAATCGTCCCTATAGATATTATATCAGGATTTTCGAAAAACTGGTAATTTTTGGGGAAGGTTTGTAGCATGGCGCCTTCTCGAAGAGATAATGCTCTATCTTGTTCAGGATGACCATACCTGCCTGTGCCATATACAAAGAATTGTGTGGTAATAGTTGGAGAAGGCTTATCCCACTCCATACGGCCATATACACTCGTATACGAACTGCCGGTCTCTTTTTTGTAGCAATTAGGAAGGAGACTTTCGTCCCAGTCTTTCCACGTTCCACCAGGTTTTGATTGTCGGATCCTTTTTTTATTAATATCGGCTAGTTTAGCACATTTATGAAGCGGATCCTTTTTATCACACTCACCATCTTTTATTTCTGGTAATTTCCCAATAGCATCCCTAACGGTCCTTTTTTTCTTGAATTCTGATTCATCCAATAGTTTTATATCTCCTAACTTTGACGCTAAAAGAACTAATCTTCGACGTTTTTGGGGCAGACCATATCTACTACAATCAACTATTTTATAACTAACCTTATATCCGAGCTCGGTTAGTTTGTCGTGAAAATCATTAAACACATCGTACTTACATAGCTCTGGAACATTCTCCATTGACACAATTGTTGGCTGAGTGTCCTCAACATATTTCGAGAACGACCTTAATAAGTTCCACCTTTTATCGGTTTTATGATCAAATGTCTGTAAATATTTTTTTGCCTGTTTAGAAAACCTTTGGCAAGGTGCACATCCAACTAGAATTTTAATGCCAACGTCGCCAAATAAGGCGTCAAGATCCTGACTACTAAATTGCGAGATATCTGCTTCAACAAATTTTGAGCCATTGTTTTTTTCATATGCAAATTTACAAGAAGGATCGTTATCAATACCGGCAACAACCTCAAGACCGGCTTTTTGTAGTCCGCATGTTAATCCACCAACACCACAGAACAAATCAACCACTTTAATAGACTGACTCATATTATTTATATTATATCACGTTATTATTGATTATACTTAAGTTTAGTCGCCCACCATTACCATTACCATTACCATTACCATTACCATTGACATTGCATTTCTTTTGTTTTCTCCATTGTCATTGTTTATAGCCCCTACGGTTTCAGCAGAGCTATAAATCCTTAAAAGTTCGAGTGGAGCGAAGCGACATCCCTATCTCTTTGCCTGTATATGTATACCTCAGAACTCGCAGGGCATTAGCACCGGGTAGTCCTTTTTAGGTATTACCTTGATCTTCGCAGAGTATTCGGGGTGGTCAATGCACCAGTCCACCACCATGCAAAGCCGAGCAATAACGTCTGGTCACCCCTCAGCAAAGCACGAATATTCATATGGCAATTGTCAACCCCACCAGACAAACACCTCCGCCCCTTTACAAACCCCCTCATCTATGCTATAATTATAGTATATGGAAAATATAGA